>JBDZVF010000191.1:0-11049 GCA_040255575.1 Pseudomonadota bacterium
GCGCGCGAAGTACGCGTGCGACGTGCGCATCGACGCCGTCGCGCCGACGTCGGCAAACCACGCCTTCTCGGTCGGGTCCGCTTCATGGGTAATGACGAGCGGCACATCCCATCCCTCAGACACGAGCGCACGTAGGCAACGATCGCCGACATCGTGATAAGCAAACACGATCGCGCGTGGGCTCATGCACCACCTGCGCCGCGTTTTACGCTGACCGGAACGCCCTCGATGTCCTGAAAGATGGTGGCGATGACAAAGCGCGGCCGCTGTCGCACCTGGGCGTAGATGCGTCCGACGTACTCGCCCACCACGCCCAGCCCGAACAGCAGCACCCCCACGACAAAGAACAGGATGCCGAAGAGGGTGAACAGCCCTTCCGCTTCCGGGCCGACCACGAGCCGCCGGATGGCCAGGAACAGCACGAACAGCAGCGAGAGAGCGGCGATCACCATGCCCGTGAGTGTGAATAGCTGCAGCGGCACGAGCGAAAAGCCAGTCATGAGATCGAAATTGAGCCGGATGAGCTTGCCGAGCGGATACTTCGACTCGCCGCTCACGCGCTGCGCGTGCGCCACCTCGATCTCCACCGGATTGCGGGCGTACAGATACGCCAGCGCCGGCACGAAGGTATTCACCTCATAGCAGCGATTCACCGCATCCACGACGTTGCGGCCATATCCACGCAGCATGCAGCCCTGGTCTGTGATGTGGATCCGGGTGGTGCGTTCGCGAATGCGATTCAGGGCGCGCGAAGCCAGCGAGCGCCACCACACGTCACGGCGGCGACGGCGCACCGTGCCCACGTAATCGGCGCCCTCTTCCATCATCGCGAGAATGTGCGGAATTTCTTCCGGCGGATTCTGCAGATCCGCATCGAGCGTGATCACGTAATTGCCCCGCGCCAGCTCGAACCCCGCCAGAATCGCCATGTGCTGGCCGGCATTGCTCGCGAGCACGACGACGCGCGTCGCGTCCGGCCGGCGCTCGTACTGCTCACGCAACAGCGGAACGGATTCGTCCCGGCTGCCATCGTCCACGAACAGGATCTCGTAGGGCACCCGCAACTCGTCCATTACCGGATACAACCGGTCGAAGAGCTTCGGCAGCGTTGCCTGCTCGTTGTAGACAGGGATGATGAGCGTCACGCGTGGATTCATGACACGGACTCCGACAATGCGGGCTCGACGGCACGTACCACCCGGTCTACATCCTGGACCGACATCGAAGGGAAGAGCGGAAGTGTCACGGTCTCGCGCCCCACTCTCTCCGCATTCGGAAACTGCCCTTCCCGGTAACCCATCTCCCGGTACGCCGAGAAAAGATGAATAGCCGGATAGTGCACGCCAACCCCGATCTTCCGCCGTTCCATCGCCTTGATGAAAGCGTGGCGATTGACGTTGCGCGCCTGCACCGGAAGCAGCGGCGCAAAGAGATGCCAGCTGTGACCGCTGTCTCCGCGCGCGGGCAGCCTAACCGGCGCACAGCCCTCCCATTGCTCGAAATAGAGCCGGGCCAGCGCGCGGCGCGCTCTGTTGAACTGCGCGAGCCGCGGCAGCTGCGCAAGCCCGATGCAAGCGCTGACATCCGGCATATTGGCCTTGCCCGACGCTTCCAGTACCTCGAAGGTGTCGACGCCGAGCCGCTTGAGACCATGGAAGCGCAGCCGCTCGATCGCATCCACCTCGCTCGGTGAGCCGCCCACGATGGCCCCGCCCTCGATGGTGGTGATGTTCTTGTTCGGGTGAAAGCTGAATACCGCGAGATCGCCGAAGCTGCCCACGCGGCGCCCGCGCCATTCGCTGCCAATGGCGTGCGCGGCATCTTCGATCACGCGCAGACCACGCCGCTGCGCAAGGGCGAGCGTGCGATCCATGTCGACCGGCAGCCCTGCGAAGTGCACGGGCAGGATGGCGCGCGTGCGCGGCGTGATGGCCGCCTCCACCTGGTCCAGATCGAGGTTGCGCGTGTCGAGATCCACATCCACGAATACCGGCCGCGCGCCCACCTTCACGATCACGTTCGCGGTCGCCACGAAGCTCAGGGCCGGCGTGATGACTTCATCGCCGGGCCCGATGCCACAGACGCGCAGGGCGATCTCGAGTCCTGCCGTCGCATGATTGACCACCCGCACCGGCCGCTCCCCGAGGTACGCGGACAAGGCCGCTTCGAGCTCGAGCACTTTGGGCCCGGAGGTAAGCCAGCCCGAGCGCAACACACTCACCACCGCGGCGATGGCGGCTTCGTCCAGATCAGGGCGCGTGAAAGGAAGGAAATCGGTCATGACGCTCCCCGTAGTCACTCTCGTGCGACGACGACCGAGCGGCCGTCGCGAGTCACCAGCCGCATCGGCACCTCCCGGGCGCGCAACTGCTCGAACGTCGCCGGGTCTATGAAGGCCACGGCATCGGTGGCCGCGCGCCACTGCTCAATGAACTGACCTAGCGTGGGGATGAACGCCTCGCTCTCCTGCTCGATGCCGAACGCCAGCTCTCCGCGATACATCACCATGCGCAGAGTGCGGCCGAGATACGGCGGAACGCCCTGCCGGTACTGATTGACGCTGAAGAGCTCCGTCTCCGGTTGGATGCTCGAGCGCGCCTCGGCGACGAGGGCTTTCGAAGTGCGCGCTGGTGGCAGGTTGCTGTACGCCATCATCAGCGCCTGGAAGCCCAGCACACTACCCACCGCGGCCCCCATCCAGCTCTTTCGTGCCCCCGTGAGCGCAGCGATGCCAACGCATGCGCCGACGACGCTCCACAGGAGGAGCATCGGGGGAATCTCCCCACCCTGCCGTCGTGAGCCAACCACCAGACCTATGGCCGTCAGCACGAGCAGGACGCACGTAGTCCACGCGGCGATCGACATGGAATTGGCTCGTTTCACGACGTACGGCGCCAGCAGCACAGCAAGCGGCGGCATCATCGGCAGGATGTACGTCGGCAGCTTCGAGTGCGAGATCGAAAAGAAGAACAGCACGAACACACACCAGCTCCAGAGCATCGCGCGCGCGATGCCCGCATCGTCTGTCGGGCGTTTCCAGCGGAATGAGCCTCGTGCGCTCCATATCGGTGCCAGCCAGGGAAGAAGCGCGAACAACAGCCACCCGAGGAAGAACCACCACGGCCCATCACGCTGCGCCTCATCCGTGAGAAAGCGCTGAAAATGCTCGTGGATGAAAAAGAACTGCAGGAACTCCGGATTCCTGCGCGACACGGCCACGAACCAGGGCACCGTGATCGCCAGGAAAAGCGGAATCGTCACGTGCAGGTGCCACCGGCGCCAATGCCGCACATCACGTGTCAGCAGCATGTGCAGGATCAGCGCGCCCCCGATGAGCACGAGCGCCGCGATCCCTTTGCTCAGCACGGCCAGCGCGAGCGACGCGGAGGCCACCGCCATCCAGCCGAGCTCCGGTCGTGATCGTGGCTCACAGGCGCGCGCCCGCATGAACGAGAACACCGAGGCGACCATGAAGAAACAGAAGCCGCTATCGAGAACGTTCAGCTGGCCGATGATCGCGAAGTACGGGTTCACCGCGAGCACCGCAGCCGCCGCACCCGCTTCGGCTCCATCCCCGTAGAGGTAACGCGCGAAGGAATACGTAAGCGGAATGCACAGAAACGCGAGCGCGCAGGACCAGAGCCTCGCGGTCCACTCCTCGACGCCGAAGAGCGAGTATGCCGCCGCGGTCGCCCAGTACTGCAGCGGCGGCTTCTCGAAGTACTTGAAGCCGTTCAGGCGCGGAGTGATCCAATCCCCCGAATGAACCATCTCGCGTGGGATCTCGGCGTAGCGGCTCTCGTCCGGCTCGAGCAGCGGCCGCCAGGCCAGCGTGGCGAACCACGCCAGCGCCAGAATGACCCACACGCTCGACGGGATCGCGCGAACGTCAACGCCAGCCGGCAACGTTGACGCCATGGGCTCCAGCTCCCGGGAGCGTCGGGACGATTCCCGTGCCCTGAGCAACGTAGTACGCAATGGTCTGGCGGATCGCCGAATCCAGATCCGTCGTCGGACTCCAGCCGAGATGTTCGCGAGCGGCAGCGATGGCGGGCACGCGCGTCTGAATGTCCTGATAGCCGTCGCCGTAATACTGTTGCGACGTGACGCAGAGGATCTCGGTCGAGCGCGCGCGCTCCTCGAGCTGCGGGAACTCGGCCGCGATGCGCACGATGCGCCGGGCGAGCTCGCCGACCGAGACGCAGTTCGCCGGGTTCCCGATGTTGAAGATGCGGCGCGTCGCCGCGCCGTTCGGGTTCTCGATGATGCGCAGGATGCAGTCGATGGCATCGTCGATGTACGTGAACGAGCGCTTCTGCTCGCCCCCATCGACCAGCTTGATGGGCAGCCGATGCATCACGTTCGACAGGAACTGCGTGAACACGCGCGAGCTGCCTTCCTTCGGCTCCTCGATGTTGTCGAGATTCGGTCCGATGAAATTGAACGGCCGGATCAGTGTGTAATCGAGCGCCGACTTCACCCCGTAGCCGTAGATCACACGATCGAGCAGTTGCTTGGACGCGGCGTAGATCCAGCGCTGCTTGTGGATGGGGCCGTACACCATCGTGCTCGCCTCCTCATCCAGCACGGAGTCCGGCGCCATGCCGTACACCTCCGAGGTGGAAGGGAAGATGAGCCGCTTCCGGTACTTCACGCACTGACGCACGATGGCGAGGTTCGCCTCGAAGTCGAGCTCGAACACGCGCAGGGGATCGGTGACGTACTGCGCCGGGTTCGCGATCGCCACGAGCGGCACGACGACGTCGCATTTCTTGACGTGATACTCCACCCACTCCCGGTTGATGGAGATATCGCCTTCGACGAAGTGGAATCGCGGGCTCGAAGTGACTTCCGACAGTTTGTTGTCGAAGAGGTCCATCGCGTAGACCTCCCACGGCCGCGTGCGCAGAATCGCGGTGGTCAGTGCACTGCCGATGAACCCGTTCGCACCCAGAATCACTACCTTCAGCGTCACGGCGAATCACCTGTCCTCGTCGCTTGGCTCGCGCCCGTCGCTGGTAAGACAGGCCGCTCGCGCAAATTCAATCGGCATTCAGGTTCTTACATCGCTTTCGGCAGCCCGTCGATCCACGATTCGCACTAGGATTCGCCCATGAAACCGATCATCTGGGCCCTTCTGCTCGGCGGCGTCGCGTTGAACGCGGCAGCGCAACTCCTGCTGAAAGCGGCCACTCGCTACGCGGGTCCGCTGGTTTCAGACGCGGGGCGGGTGGAGTGGTTGCACGCCACGGCACTGTGGAAAGCTCCACCGCTATGGCTGGGTTTGGGCTGCTACGGCGTCAGTGTGGTGCTGTGGCTTGGAGCGTTGTCACGCCTGCCGGTCAGCGTGGCTTACCCGATGCTTTCAGTTGGGTACGTCGTCAATGCCGTTGCCGCAGCTGTTCTATTCGGCGAAGCGATCACAGCGGTAAAATTCGCGGGAATCGGACTGATTGTCGCGGGAGTGATCCTGCTGTCGCGCAGTGTGTGAACATTCATCACGCCGCGATTGAATTCGTCCGCGCCGCAGGTCTCAACCCCTAGCGAGCTCAGGTGGGTGACGGACCATGGCATCGAACCTTTTGCATTGGCTCAACGGTACTGTCGACCGGGTGTTCGGCTTCGAGCTCACCACCGAGGAATGGCAGCAGCTCGACGAGTTGCCGCCGGTGCCCGGCGATACCTCGCCGCAACCTGCACCCGAGCCGATTCCTTCGCAGCCGGTGCCGCACCCCGCAGCACATTGAATCGATCACGACCCCGCCCAGCGCCGTCACGCTGCGTCCGTCTGGCCCGCGCGCCTGCCCTCGCCCAAGGCCCGCACCACCCATCGCCCAAAGCCGCCGAATCCTGTTGCGGACCCCGGCCTCTCATGAACAAGATCGCCGCCGTTGCATGTTCTGGGGGGCAACCATGATCGATCGGCGGCAGTTCGTGGGTCTCGGCGCGTGGGTGGCGGGCATGGCGGCAAGTGGCACTTGGGGCGGGGCCTTCGCGCAAAGCGGGAGCCAGATGGGCTCGGGGCCCGTCGTCGAGACGACCGCCGGCAAGGTGCGCGGGGTCAGCCTGGGCAAGGTGCAGGCCTTCAAGGGCGTGCCGTATGGCGCCTCCACCGCGCCGCCCAACCGCTTCATGCCGCCGCAGAAGCCGAAGGCCTGGAGCGGGGAGCGCAACTGCACGGCGCTCGGCAAACGCTCCCCGCAGCTTCTCTCCGACTTCCACGGCTTCGTGCCGCCGGAAGTCGAGGTCATGGATCGCGACGAGCCCTTGAGCGAAGACTGCCTGATGCTGAACGTGTGGACGCCCGGCGTCGGCGCTTCAACCAAGCGTCCGGTGATGGTCTGGTTGCACGGCGGCGGGTACACCAGCGGCTCGGGCGGCTTCATCTGCTACGACGGCGCGGAGCTTGCCGGCAAGCACGACGTGGTAGTCGTCACCGTCAATCATCGGCTCAGCGTGTTCGGCTACCTGTACCTCGCTGGCCTGGGCGGAGAGAAATACGCCTCCGCGAGCAACGTGGGGCAACTCGACATCGTCGCCGCGCTCGAATGGGTTCGCGACAACATCGCGGCCTTCGGCGGCGATCCGAAGAACGTCACGCTGTTCGGCCAGTCGGGCGGCGGCGGCAAGGTCAGCACGCTCATGGCAATGCCCGCCGCGAAGGGGCTCTTCCATCGCGCCATCGTTCAAAGTGGCGCGGCGATTCGCGGCTTCACCCCGGAGGCGGCGACGAAGACCACCGAGGAGTTCCTGTCACGCCTTTCACTCACGGCGAAGGACATCGACAAGCTGCAGACGCTGCCGATGGAAAAGATCCTCGAGACGACGGACACGCACAAGGGCAAGCGCCCGCCGCTCGCCATGTCGCCCGTCATGGACGGGCACTCGCTCCCCGTCCATCCGTTCGACCCGACGGCGCCGGCACAATCCGCAAACATTCCGCTGCTGATCGGCACGACGGAAACCGAGGTCACCTTCTTCCCCGGCACGCAGATCGACCCGATCGATGATGCGGACCTGCACAAGCGCGTGCAGGCGATGGTGCCGAAGGCGAGCGAGGCGCAGGTGAAGCAGCTCATCGCTGCGTACCGCGCCGGCCGGCCGAAAGACAGCAACACGGATCTGTACCTCATCATGTCGTCCGACGGAGGTTTCCGCGCCGGCGTGCTCACCGAAGCCGATCGCAAGGCGCAGCAGGCGAAGGCGGCGGTGTACCAGTATTACTTCACGTGGCGATCGCCGGTGCGCGAAGGGAAGCTGCGCTCGTATCACACGCTCGAGATCCCCTTCGTGTTCGACAATGTGGACAACTGCGAGTCGATGACGGGCAAGGGCCAGGACCGTTACGCCCTCGCAGACCGTATGGCGAAAGCCTGGGTTGCGTTCGCGCGCACGGGCAACCCGAACCACGCAGGGCTGCCGAAGTGGGGCGCATTCGACACGAGCACGCGCACGACGATGATCTTCGACAAGGAATGCCGGGTCGTGAACGATCCGTACGGCGCCGAGCAGAAACTGCTGCGGCAGCTGCAGAGGCTGGCCTGATCCCCCGCCGCTAGCTAGCGGACGCGCGCGAGTGCCTCGGTCATTCGCGCGACGTCCCCGCGGGCTTCCGAGCAGATAACCTGGTTGAAGGAGTCGAGCGCGCGCTGGTACCACGCGCGCGCCTCGGCAGATTTTTTTGTTGCCAGCGCTCGCGCGTCATTCGCGACAGGCCACAAGGGCCTGTCGCGAGTGATCAAAACATCACAGGAGATTGACCACCACTTCCGGCGAGTAATCGCTTTCGGTGCCGGCGCTGTTCACCGAGACCATCGAGAAATAGTACTTCTGGCCGGTCGGCAGGTCTTCGACCGTATAGGTCGCGACGCCCGTGCTGTTCACCGGGATGCTGGTGGTGTATTGCCCAGCCTGCGTACCGTAAACGATCCGATACCCTTTCAGGTCCGTGAGCGTGCTGCCATCGGTGTTGGTGAGGGGCGGCTGCCAGGTGATCTGCACGTTGCGCAGGGTGGGCGCGGCGGCGTCCACGACGATCGCGAACTGCGGCAGCTTCGTGACGGCCTTGCCGTCCGAGACGCTGATTTCGATCTCTTCGTAGGAGCCGGCGGTCGAAGGCGTGCCCCAGAGCCTGCCGCTCGCCGCGTCGAACGTGGCCCAGGCCGGCTTGCTGGAGATGGAGAACTGAAGGTGGTCGTTGTCGGCGTCGGCCGCGGAAGGCACGAAGTTGTATGCCTGACCGGACGCGACGCGGGTGACGGGGGCACCCGCGATCGTCGGCGCGTGATTGCTCGGGGCCTGCGAGATCGGAGTCTCCGGCGAGTCATCGGACGGGCTCGTGGGCGCGGGGGTCGCGGGCGGTGAGCTCGTGAGCGGCGGACTCATGACCGGCGGACTCATGACCGGCGGGCTCGTGACCGGTGGATTCGTGGGCGACGGGGTGCCGGATGACGGCGGGTTCTCGGGCGACGGGCTCGTCGACGGGGCGCCGGCTGACGGCGGGCTCGCAGGCGACGGGCTGGTCGACGGGGCGCCGCCTGAAGGCGGGCTCGCGGGGGACTGGTCCGTCGCAACCGGGAATGCCGAAGTCGGCTGGGTCGCGTTCGCGCTCGACGCGCTACCCCCGCCCCCTCCACCGCACGCGGCCAGCGAGAGTGTGAGCACGATCAGGGTTGCGAGGTGAACGGTGTGGCGCCCGATGACTGTCTGCATGTTTCCTTTCCCCGGTTTGGTGGTCTTCGGGGACATCCACATGCAGAAGGGTCGCGACCGCCGAACGCGCACTGTTGCGTCGGCTTGCAGTAACGAGATCAGGCCTGTGCGGTCCTTATGATCCCGGCGACCCCGCTGTCATAGGCCGTGCGCCCTTAGACCGGAAGTTTTGCGTCCCCACCTTTCGATGGGTTTGCCGTTATCGACAGTGCGTTTTTTAACCCTCGCGAAGCGCACATTGAATACACAATTACCGCAGCTCGCGCGGCTCGCGCGCGAGGTCGAGCTGTCTTCGTTCACCGACGTGCGTGCGCCAACTCACACGTTCAATGCGTCGCAAGGGACTGTGCGCCTCGTGCGGAGCCGACGAGGAAACGGTGACGCGAAAAGCGTGATGTGGGCACCTTTCGGTAATCCACATTGCGCAAGCGAACCGGCGGCAGCCGCATCGGCAAATCCAGGCGGCCACATCAGGCGAACCGGCGCAGCCGCGTCGGCGAATTGGCGTCGGCTCATCAGCAATCGCGGCGGTCGAGTCGGGCTCGCGCGCTTCTCGTGTGCGTCGCTGTCGCCATCGTTCGGGCATCGCAGACTGATGTCGTTGCCACCGCGCCCGTCGCGGCAGGATTCTAGGCGGCAGAACAAGCACTCAGTCGCAGGGGGAAGGCTCACATGAAGCGTTGGCGTTCCAGCTCGGTCGCCCTCATCGCCGCAGTGATCGGCCTCTCGGGCGCAACTTCACCCGTTTTCTCGCAGCAGGCTTCAGCGGCCGGCAATCGCGCGGCGGCGGGCCCTGGCCCTGCGGCCAGCCCGCCCAAGCTCACGCGCCCCGGCCTCTTCTTCCGCGAAGAGTGGAAACAGACGCCCCAGGGCGGCGAGCACGCCGTCACGCAGGAGTCCATCGGCAATCCGAATCTGGAATTGAAGCTGTACGTGCCCTCGGGCGAGATCGAGCTCACGGGCTCCGCCAACGATGAGAACAATCCCACTCATGTGTGGACGGGGCTGTGCATCCTGCCCTGCGCGCTGGCCTTTCGCGAAAAGGCGAACTTTGCCGATCTCACCGGGCTCGCCCGCATCCGCTGGAACACCAAGATGTCAGGCTTTCATCAGGTGCGCCCGATCGTGAAGCTGCCGGACGGCGCGTGGTACGTGGGCGATCATGCGGACGGCTCCACGAAGGATTGGCTGGTCAGCGAGATCTCGTTCGCCGACCTGCACTGGATCCGCCTCGACATCGGGCGCGTGGTCACGGTCGGGCCGGTGCTCGAGAAGCTCGACCTGTCGAAGGTCGACGAGATCGGTTTCGCCGACCTCATGCCCGCGAGCGGTCACGGGCCCGGCGGCTGGTCCGACGTGGCGCAGGTGGAGGTTTACGCGAAGGCCGTGCCGAGGACCGCCGCTCACTAGGAACCAGGAACCTTCGCCGTCGACGCAGAGCTGCGCCGCGCCCCTCCGAAGAATCGCTCGCGCCGCGCTTCCTCGTCGTAGATCTCACCTGTCACCTTGAGCAGATCGCTGCGGGTGACGATGCCCACGAGCCGGGTCGAATCCGCCGACTCGAGGACTGGCAGACGCTCGAGCCCAAACGCCGCCATGCGCGAGGCGACGGCGCGGCACGTCTCACCGGGCGTGGCGTGCTCCGGCCGCCGATCCTTCAAGAGCGCGCCGACACTCCCGCCGAGAGCGGCCGGCTCGATGCGACTCAGCAGCTCCCGATCGACAATCCCCACGAGCTCACCATTCGACGACACCACCGGATAGCCGCGATGCGCCTGGCTGGCGCCGAAATATCGGCGTATGACTTCTTCCGCCGGCATGGCGCTATCCACAGTGATGACGGTGCGCGTCATGACCTCATCCACGTGACGCCGCTCCAAAGGATCCACGCCGTACTCGCGATACACATGCCGCCCACGGCGCGCGATCTTCTCAGTGAGTATCGAACGCGGCAGGACGATCACCGTGAATCCATAGGCCACCGCGCACGCGAGCAGCGTCGGCAAAAACGCGTTCACGTCATGCGTGAGACCGAACGCGAAAACCACCGCAGTGAGCGGCGCGCGCATCGTGCCGCCCAGCGTCGCCGCCATGCAGACCAACGCCCAAAGGCGCGGATCGCCGCCGGGCATCCAGTTCCCCAGCAGGCAGCCGAGCCCCGCGCCCAGCATGAGAAGCGGCGCGAGCACACCCCCGGAGGTGCCGGAAGCGAGCGCGACCATCCAGATGACGAGCTTCACCAGCAGTAACGAAGCGACGACCGTCAACGCGAGATGGTTCGCGAGCAGGTCGCGGATGACGTCATAGCCGACCCCGAGCGCGCGCGGCTCCAGGAAA
>JBDZVF010000700.1:0-2100 GCA_040255575.1 Pseudomonadota bacterium
GGATGAAGTCGGCATCCGCATCCCAGACCTCAAGGTGATCGTGGCGCATCTCGGCTTTCCGTGGGTGGAGGAAGGCATCTGCTTGCTCGCAAAGCACCAGAACTTTCACGCCGATCTAGCCTACTGGGGCGCATTCCCGCCCGAGAAGATTCTGCGGCATCTTGAGGATTTCAGGATCTTCTGCAGTTTCGACAAGCTCCTCTACGGCTCCGAGAACTCGCACACCGCAATTTTCCCGGGCGTCGTCGGCCGGCTGAACGATGTGGCTAAGGAACGCGGTTACACGCCACTGTCCGACGAGGAGATGGAGCTGTTCACCTGGCGTAATGCCGCACGGTTGTTCAAGATTCCTGTCTGAGACAGGCGCGCTCATACGAGGGGCGAGGCGTCCGCGACGCGGACTGACAGCGGACGCTCATGGCGATCGTCTCTTGTTGCCATGGCCGCTTCGGGCGGTACGCGTAGGCTAATGGCCATGTGACACCTCGCCACCACGGCGTCGTGCCAGGGTTCGGTTCGAATTTCGTTCGTGTCAAGGAGCGCGATGCAGTTGCTAAAGGTTGGCGTGGTTGGTGGAACTGGCCCGCAGGGCAAGGGACTCGCGTACCGATTCGCGCGCGAGGGGCATACTGTCGTCATCGGATCGCGTTCTAGCGAACGTGCGGCCGGAACGGCGACAGAGATCCAGGCTCGGACGCCCGGCGGCGCCGTCACCGGCGGCCTGAACGACGAGGCCGCCAGCGCCGACATCGTCTTGGTCACCGTGCCATACGAGGGACACGCCGAACTGCTTGAATCGCTGCGTGACAGCCTGGTCGGCAAGATCATCATCAGTTGTGTGAACCCGCTTGGGTTCGACAAGGCTGGACCCTACGGCCTTGAGGTGGCGGATGGGAGCGCTGCCGAGGAAACCGCGCGGATCGTGCCGGAGGCCCGCGTCGTCGGCGCGTTCCACCACGTGTCGGCGGTAAACCTCTGGAATGACAGCGACGACCTGCAGCACGAAGATGTGCTCGTCTGCGGAGACGACGCCGACGCCAAGGCGATTGTGATGGCCCTCGCACGCTCCGTAAGTGGGCGAGAAGGAGTGGACGCCGGGAGCCTGCGGATGGCGCGCATTCTCGAACCGCTGACAGCGGTCCTCATTAGCGTGAATAAGCGCTATCGGGTGCGATCAGGGCTCGCTGTCGTCGGGTTACCTCGGTCCGGCTAACTAGAGCCGAGCGCACGGCATCACCCGCCTTCGAGGTCGAGGGTAGGAGCCGTGCCCACCCGCCCTTGCGTTGAGCCTATCCCTGTTGCCTGATCACCGGACAGGTTCGGCGTGCGCGAGGGGTCGACAATCTCAGCAAATCGCCGCAAGACCCCTCGCGCCCACCTGGATTGCGCGTCTCACCTGCCGTCAGGACGGTACGTGGACGCCGTCCTCGACATCGGACACCTTCGTCGCCCCACTAGTTACATCGTCGAATACCTTGGCTATCTTGGCCTTCTGCTCATCTGTAACGTGGTATAGGGGCAGCATTTTGAATGGTTCGGCTAGATCGTATGCACCGGTTCGCGTTCCCTCCGTGATCTTGCCGATAACGGACGTGTACGCCTTGTCGAAGTCGAACGCGTACCCTCCGGCATAGTTCGCATTATCCATGTCATGCTTATCGGTGTTGAGCCCGAACCACGGAATAGATTTTCCCGAATCTTTGATCGCTTGCACGACGCCGGTCACCGCACCGTTCAGGTGAACGATAAAGCTGCTGCAGCCGTCGTTGATCATCGCAGCGGCAGCTTGGCGAGCTTTCGTGGCGTCATCAAAGTCGCCCGTGAACGTGTAGGCGATGCTAATCGAGGAGTTCGCGGCCTTCATGCCAGCGAAGGACGCATTCGCGGCACCCACGATATTCGGAAGCTTGAGTCCCGATATGTAGCAGGCCTTCGGACCCTTCGCGACGAGCCCCGCCGCGTAACCCAGCACGTACTCGCCGGGAAAATACTTGACCTGCATGACCCACATATTTTTCGGCTGATCGGGAAGAGCGCCCGTGGCGTCTTGACCGATCACCGTAACGTCACTATTCGTCTTCGCAATCTGCTCTGCGGAGT
>JBDZVF010000192.1:0-10945 GCA_040255575.1 Pseudomonadota bacterium
ATCCGGAGTACCGGAGCTTGCGCTGCCGGCGGGAGCGGCTGCGCTCATCGGCTCGCCCGATGACATCGCATGATGCGCCCACCAATAGCCGCCGCCGGCACCGACTGCGAGCAGGACTACCGCAGCTGCGATCCACTTGATCACCTGAGCGCGTTCCAGAGTCATTGCGGCGTCCCCGAATCGTGAAGAAGGTGCAGGAAGACCCAGGCACGCGCGACCGAGCCCTGGAGCTGTACCTCTTCGAGCTGTGCGCGGATCTCTTCAGTCAACGCGTCGATGGTTGTGCGGAGATCCCCTCGGCCGGACCCATATGACGCGAGTGCCGCGCGCGAGCGATCGTGGGCGAGCGGCAGAATCTCCTGTGCGTAGTGTTGCAGGCGTTCGCGGCCCAGCTGCCATTGCGCGATCGCGGCACGCACTTCGGCGGTGTGCATGCGTACTTCGGAATCGCGCTCCGCTTCCTGCACACGGACCTCTGCCAGCTTCTGCGCGATTCTTGGGTTCTGCCGGTTCTTCGGGAACAGCGGCAAGCCCACGCGAAATTCGAGCGAGACCATGTCGGAGAAATCCGGCCCGCGCTTGCTGTAGGAGAGTTCCGCGCTCCAGTCGGGACGCCTCTCCGCACGAGCGAGTTCCACGTCGGTCTTCGCCGCGTCGATCCGCGCGATCACGGGCGCGAGCGGCGCATGCTCCGGCACGGCAGAAACGAGTGCGTCTGCCGAATGCTCGATCGGGCGGTCGGTTGGAATCGCCGCGAGGTGTAGGTCGGCGTCGCTGCCAATCCAGCGGGCCAGCTCGGCACGCTGCATCTCTGCCTCCTGGCGGAGCGAGAGAATGCGTTCATCCAGGTTCGCGACGAGCGTCTGTGTGCCGAGCGCTTCGGCGGCGGTCGCACGGCCGCTGGACAGCGCGGCCCGCGCGGCGGTCGCCTGCAGCTCGGTGTCGGGCTTGAGGCTCTGCAGCCGCTCGAGCGACTGCTCCGCGACCGCACGCCCGATCCATGCTTCTGCCACCGCACGGCTCGTTTCGAATCGACTCTTGCGCAACTCACCTTCGGCGACACCGATCTCCCGTTGCGCGCGTTCGCCCTGCAGGCGGCGCTTCTCGCCGTTCGGAAAGCTCTGCATCACGCCGACCTTGCGCATCGTCATGAAGTCGCGCGTGAGGGAGAACCGATCGGCCGTGTTGATCGGGACATTGTCTATGCCGGTCGCAAGCTCCGGATCCGGCAGACGGCCCGCGCTCGGAGCAACTGCTTGCGCACCTTCGAGCATCGCTGCCGAAGCGGCGACTTGCGGGGCTTCACGCAGTGCCTGGTCGATGGCCTGCTCGAGAGTAAGCGTGCGCTCCTGCGCACCGGCCGCGAGCGGCCAGAGCAGGACGAGACACAAAATTCCATATCGCATGTGAGAGTGCTCCGCCAACGCACCCAAGGACGCGCCAGCAGGAAATTCGAACGACACGCTGATCAATGGCCGTGCTCACGGGTTGTACCGTGAGAAGGTCACTGACAGGGACGGAAGCCCGGCTTGGGGAGCCGGAGCGTGTGCGCCGTTATAGGCGCAGGCGGAGCGTGTGGAGGTAGGTGCGTGCCGCGTCTATCCCGACGAAGCGGGTGTCCGGAGGTTTCGGCGGAGATTCGTAGTTCGGCGTGGCCAGCGTCGCGAACCACGCCAGCGTGATGATGGGATCGGGTGAGCCTGAATGATCTGGCTGAACGTGCGTCGTTCGCGTGGTGTCGGCCGCAACCGCCTGAGACGCGGCTGGCGCGCTCACACAGCAGAGCGCCGCGAGCGTGCTCAGGTCCGTTCGTTCACGGGGGCATGGAGAGGTGGTCCCTTCCGGACAGCAGTCCCGATCAGCCGCACGTGCGCAGGCAAGCGCTGGCGAGGCGGCCCACAGGAGCCCCAACCAGACTACGAGCAATGCCGCGAGCCGATGCCGCACGATCTCGATCTCCACCATTCATCCGGCCAAGAAGCGCCGGTCACACAAACGGACCGGCGCAGAGGTTCAGCTATTTCCAGCAAATAAGTCAACCGACCTGTTCGCAAAGCCCCGGCGCGATCCGCGGTAAGGGCGTACGCCCCGACGCGGATCGCGCCGCATCCCGGCGACGGTCACCGCGCGCGAGGGCCGTAAGTCGGAGCCGCAGCCGAACGCGCGGGCTTCGATGCCGCCCGCTCGTGATCGCACGCCATCAGCGTACGAGTAACGAAGCGCGGGGATTGCTGGAGCTTCGGATTGCCGCCGACGGGCCAGACGGCAACCTTGCGAGTCACCTGATGACAAGCAGCACCGGTGCTCTGGGAGCTCTCTGCGGCGTCGGCCGCGATGCTGCCGAAGAGACCCATACCGAAGATGGCTGTGAGCAGAGATATCTTGCGATTGAACGTGTTCATACAGTGCCTCTAATGCTTTCAATGATGGATTGACGCTTGTCGTGCGAGCGCAGGGCTCGAACGGCGTTGTTGATCGAAAACGGGAACATCGGCCCGCGCGCGTACGCTGACGCACCTCGCGGTGAACGTTGGCGGGTATCGATTTAGAGCGTCAGGCGCAGATGCCGCAGATACAGCGGCACCGCCGGGAGCGGTAGGGAGCGATGATGGATGAGATACGCGGCCGAAAGGCTCGCTTGCGTTTCGATGAAGGTGAGCGGCTCGAATGCAGGAGCCACGCCATGCGCAGCCGGGTGCCGCGAAACACGATCCTCTGCATGAACGGCGGGTCCGCTGAGCGCCGCGGTCGCACCGACCGCATCGACACAGCACGCGCCAGGATCGGCACACGTGGACGCGCTGTTGCCCATCGGGCAGTGACGATCGGTCGTGCAGCAACAGCTCGCGAGCGCCTGTCCCGGCAAGGCCAAGCAGGCCAATACGGGCAGGCTCTGCATCAGCAGAAGCAGCCAAACCGAAGCGACAGCGATGCGTCTGGACACGGCCGTATCTTCCTCAGCTCTTCGGCGGCTCGAGCTTGGCGCCCGTGATGCGCAAACAAGTGCCCTTCGGCACGTAGAGCCAGGCCGCCGGATGGTTATCGCGATCCACAGTGCCTGCGCACGAGTTGCCGGCGAAGAAGCAATCGTTCATGCCCGCCTTGGCGATGCCGAAGCACTTTTCGTACTTGTACGTCGGTTTCTCCGGTGCACCTGGGCGCTGGCCGCACTTGCGATCAGGGCTCCGATGGCGGCGCCGATCAGGGCCGTGGCTTTCGCTCGATCAGAAGTCATCGTCGTGTTCCTCTGTGGGTTAGTTCGTTTCAGGGGTCGCGTTGGTTTCACCGTTTTCTAATGTTGTGCGCCGGTCAGAGTGTTGCCCGCACACCAAGCAGCACGATCTGGCCGCGGTGCCTATCCTCGCGGCGCGTGCCGCCCTCGTCGTCGAACTGGAAGGCATACCAGGCGCCGTACCGGCGGAGCCGGGTCGAGACCCGATAGGAAAGGCCCGCTTCGAACGCGGTCAGGGCGTCATTTCCGGTCTGCGCGACATCGCCTTCGCGCCGGCTTCGCTGGACGAATGCGCCCGCGGTCCACGGACCATACTTGTAGTTGACGCTCACGATGCCGCCCCAGGCAGGGCTTTCCGATCGGTCAATTAGATCGGAAGACGCAAGTCCGCTCGCGCCGTCGTACGTGACGCTCGCACCGAGCATCCAGTCATAGTCGAGCACGAGAGTCGCGCCGATGTTGGCTGAGTGAAGATCGCGACGCGTCTCGCCCAAAGTAGTTCCGCCCGCGCGATCTTCCGCACGCGCGAAACTGTAGGAGCCTCCGACGTGGAGCACGTTCTCGCCCCAGTAAGTGTCATGGGTGAGTCCGAACTGCAGCAGGTCCCTGAAACGCGAGTCTGCGGGATTGAAAGCGTACGACGCGCCGGCGAGCCAGCCCTGTGCCTTCGGAGACACGTACAGAATCTTCGTGGAGCGATCATCCGAGAGTGAGGCCGCGAAACTGAGTCCCGCGAGTTCATGCACTTGCGCCGCAAGCCACCCTTGGAGAAATGCGGTTTGCAGTCCGCCGCCGGGATCGAGGCCGGGACCGGATGCCGGGCCGAACTCCGCGCCCGTGAACGTGAAGTTGTTAGGAGCATAGCCCAGCAACACATCTGGCAATCCCTGGCGAGTACCGATCTCGAGCCGCCAGGCGCGACCGAATATCAGCAGGCTCGCTTCGGCAATATCGAGCTTGTCTTCAGGCGATCCTTCCACCGCGATGCGCCCGCCGATATCGGGACCGATTGGATGCGACCAGCGCGCGAGTCCGCGCAAGGCAGCATCGACGCGCACGTCGCCATCTCTGAATTGGTCGCCTGCGGTATCGAGATCCGCGAAGGCCGTCGTGATGTTCGAGTAACCTTCGAGCGCGAGGTTGACGCTGCTTTGCTGCGTTCGAACCTGCGCGAAAGGCGAAGTGGCGGCAATCCCGATGAGGGGCGTGATGATCCACGCGATCCGCGATCGCCTTCTTATTGGTGTACTCACGTCTGTTGCTCTGTTGAATTGCTGCTTGTGAACGACCGGTGCACAAGCTGTGCCAGAGCAAATCGCGGGACTGAAGCGTTTTTCGGCCGACTCCCCGCAAGGAATTGCGGGAACCCGCAGTTAGCAATCCGTTCGCCCTTAGCCCTTAGCGGTACGCCAGCTGGTCACATCCAGCGATGCAGCCAGTGCCCCCCGCTCGACGTTACGTTTCGCGTCGATGTCGGATATGGACATTGTTGCGAATACGATGCCGCGCGAGCCCTCGTAAGGACGCCATAAGGCCCTCGCGTGGCGCAGTTCGCTTCGAGCGGGCAGACGATGGCGCGCGATTGGACATTCAGATGACCTACAAACGGGCCAGCAGGCGCGTTCGGCCCGCTCGCGGCAAAGTTGCGTGGCGGCGATCCGAAAATCGCTAGTGACGATCTGCTTTCGACTGGAGAACTTCCTGAACACAAGCTGTTCTCGCGCGCCGCGGCTCGGTCCGCAGGCCAGTCGGGCGCTCACCGGTGTGCATTGAAGGGAGCACACGATCTTGCCTCGATTTTGAAGCGGAGGATACGATGACGCACCCAGTGTCAGGAATGAGGTTAGTTGCCAGGAGTGGCTGCGACTCACGAAACCTCTCAGTGCTCAGTGCTACCCCGCGCATTCGGTCTCGTGCTGAGGCAGGCGCAGGCGAGCCAACAAATTTCAGACGAAACGTTCGCGCAGCGCGCGGGGATAACCGTGGATGAGTTACACCAAGTTCTGCACGGGGAGCACGACTTGCTATTGGGAAACTACATTAGGCTCGCAGCCGCAGTACGAACGCCTCTCGAGACCCTGCTGCTCGAAGCAGAAAGGCTCGCCGACGCTCTGCTGAAGCCTGAGTCAGGGGCGCAGCAGCCCCCTGTGAAGACAGGAAAGCATGAGTGAAGGGATGAAGACGTTATGGACCGATCGTTCTGTCCATTCCCTGCGTCTCACCCGTCGGATGAGTCCACGGAACGCAGTTCGGCCTCGTACTCGTTTCGTTCAATCATTGTGCGGAGCCTGTGGCGCGTAAGACTAAGGAAGATCTCGTCAACAACGGCCTTCTGATCCTCCGTTGATCGATTGTAGATCTCGATGATTCGCAGACTCTCGTCTGCGTCGCTCGCCATGATGTGGAACACAAGCTTGTTGACCAGTGTGCTCATTGCGCTCTTGCTCCCTAAAGGCCGCTGCTCAGCGGCTGGATTGGGTGAATGTCTGTCGCTGTGACGGACCTGCGATAGCTTGCTCGAGCTTCATGGCGAGCCTGGATGGGGCGATTCGCAGTGCCGGTGCGAGGACTATCACGGCTGCGAACGTGAGCTCGCGCTTGCCGCTCTCCAGCTCCTGGATCTCTTCGGCCGACAGGTCTACTCGCCTCACGACCTCTTCGACCGACAACCTCCGTTCCTCACGACAAGCCCGCAGCATCCCGCCAATCCGGCGATCGACGGCATCTCCATATCCGCCCTCGTAGAACACCACCTGCCAGCGCCACTCCCGCACCATTTTCACGTAGGCGGTGCAGTGAGCCGGGCTCTGCGATATCCAACGGCAGAGTTCTGCGCACTGTTCGTCCGTGAATGCTGGATTGTCCTGCTCGATCAGAAATCGCCCTGCTTGCTGATCCAGGTCTTCGGTCAAACTCATCGGCAAAGACTCCTGTGATCTGGCATTTCCTCAGGATCCCGCTCAAGGCCCGCCCTTTTCGCAGCGATCGGAACATTGGAATTCGTATCGGCCGAACGCGACCTCCATTTGTTGCGTGCACTCACGGCTCGGCATCCATCGTCACCAAGCGCCTTGGCGGGATATGGAATGCGAGCAGCGTTTCCGGTCGAACTTCGAGTGCACCTGCCAGAACGCAGATCGATATCAAGCCTGGCAGCTTCGC
Organism: Pseudomonadota bacterium; assembly: GCA_040255575.1. Lineage (GTDB taxonomy): Bacteria > Pseudomonadota > Gammaproteobacteria > Steroidobacterales > Steroidobacteraceae > JADGHX01. The sequence continues at coordinate 6,395 of JBDZVF010000192.1, forward strand.
GCCACGCTCTATCGCACTAATGAATGTGCGGTCCATACCAGCCTTTAACGCCAAGCGGTCCTGAGAAATGGACCGTGCTTCGCGTAGGCTTCGCAGATGCTGGCCAAATGCAGTTTTCACCGCGTCTATCCATTCATCCGTTGGAGGCGGCTGACGTACCTTCTTCACACCTCGCCGCTTGTAATGCCATGCGACGATTCTCAACATTGCGTGCTGACCCGTAGCGCTGTCCGCACCGGCCGTTACTCGGAAGCAGCCGGTGGCGTTGACGTTTTCGCCTGTTCCTGCGCGTCGCTGGCGATCTCGTGGAGCTCCGAGGTGGCCCAATCGATCAGGTCGCACGCGACCTGCAAGGCGTCGGCCATCGTTTCCGGAGCGGGCCTGGTCGATCTGCTCGCGTATCGACAGCACTCGATGACCGCGAATCCTTTGAGCAACCTTTCTCGTTGGATCTCTATCCGCTCCCAGAGCGGTGCCGTCCGATCGATCGACTTCGGGCGGTCCGCGTCGCCGTCGCACTCAAGGTCCGTGGCATTCATTTGGCACCCATTGAGGTCAACGAGCATTCAGTGGAGAGTGCGTTTTCTTGGGCTCGTCGCAGGACTCGTCGGTCTGTCCGTGGTCGGCGGCGGATAAGTGATTTTCTCGGGATCGGAGAGGACGGCCATAGTCCAACGCCACGTCCTCACCAAATCCACGTAGTCGCGTAAGTGTTTGCGACTTTGGCCGAGCCAATCTACGAGTGCGTCAACGCGCTTCGCGGGAAAGGTGTCGCCGTCCTGCTCGATTAGCCAGCGAGCAGCGATGTCTTGGGTGTCGGTGTAACGGCGCTTGCGGCAATAATGCTTCCTCCTCCTCGGAACCAGTCTCCGGAGGTCACGGACTCTTCGGGACGTTCGTTTGCGACGATCGTCACTCTTTGCGCGTAGCCGGCCTTGACGGGATCTATTCGTGCGTTTCATTTGATCGCAGTCACCTGTGACCTGCTCATTCAGAATCCGGAACGTCCGCTGGCGCGGCGTTCTGTTCGGGAAGTCATGCGTACCTCCTTAGACTCTCCGCGCGCTTTCCGTCTGCGCCTCGTCGAGCGAGCCCTTCCGGCGAACTTGCGGTCGTTTTTCCGTTTGGCGTCATGCTTCATGATCCAATTCCTATTTTGTCCGTTGCTTTGCGCGTCTGATTCGCCGCCGAGAGAAGCGAACGAGAAAGGGCTCGACGATGAACCCCAGCACCGACCCCATTGGAGGCACCACGAAAAGCCCAATACCTACGTATACCCATACCTCGAGAGAACTCCCGGCATCGGGGGCACCGAGTGCCTTGGCTAGCAGACCAGTGCCTAGCCCGATCGCCATGTAGATCAGCATGTCGAGCACGATCTCGCGCCATCGGCGCGGAATCAGGACACAGCGCCGCCGGACGACGCGAAGTACGTTGTTGCACCCTCGACGGCTCATCACGTGTGCGGGAGAGTCAAGCGCTCCGCCCACTTCCTCGTGAGGGCGCCGGGATGCGAGAGCAGGAAGATTGGATGCTCGTGTATCGAGGCACCGCGGATCTCAAAGAGCCGATGAAGTCGGTCTTCGCTGATGCCATCGTCGATCAGTGAGCTCGCAGCTCGCACATTGCAGACTAGCGACGCTGCAATTCGGATCGGAAGTCCCGCGATCACCGCGACGACTTGGGCCACCATGTGGAGCGCTTGACCCTCGTCATCCGCCTCAATGAAAGCGGCACGCATGTGTCCCATGACGTCATGAGCGTCGACGGTCAGGCGGTAGAGTCTCGCGAGACTCACACCGTCAATCGTTTCAATCTCGCGCACTTGGAAATTCCCTCCTATTGATGTTCTGGCTTGGACCGGCGGCGGCGCTTCACTCCATCGATAAATTCGATCGGAGTGATACCGAGACAGCCGCGAACTCTGCAGTATCGGTGAGATATATAGAGATTGAGTCGTCTTCAATCGCGCTGACCCAGGCGGCATCCTTGTCGCGCCATGAGGCTAGTTCTGATGCCTCAGGCACTGTCGACGCGTTCTCATTCACCCGCGCGGCGAGTTCTTCCGGCGTAAGATCCCTTGCCTCACGCAACGCGCGCATCTCGGCGGCAATTCTCTTGCTGAAATTGCGTTTGGGGCGGGGAGTACGGGACACGATTCTCTATTCTCCCGGTGATGGTAGGGTCTCGAGCCCATAGATGAGCGCGTCCATGAACAGGAAACGCCCGTAGTGAATATCCTCGTTCGCGCCCTCCGGGATCTCGACGACGATCCAGTAATTGAGCGCGCACGCGATCTTCTGGATCGTGTCGATGCGCAGCGGATTTACTGCGCATCGTCTCCCGAGCTCGCGCGCCTGTGCGCGCCTAGTTCGCTTGCTTCGCGTCATGGCGCCTCCGGTGCTGTTCCAGAGCGCAGGCGATCTCAATGCGAACGCGAGAGAGCTGCGTCACTCCGAGCATGAGACAACGCACCTTCCAATCAGTATCGGCAGGGTCGTCCCCCCCGGGGCAGTCCCCGGCGTAGTCCAGCGCACTCGCGGCAGTCGCGATCAGACAAATCGCATCGTGCAAGTTGTCGAGTATTTCATCGACCTCCCCAAGGCGGTCCTCGCCTTCGAGGGCGAGCGACGATTCAGCCTGCCGGCTCATGCTGAACCCTTCCTATTCAGAAGTGCGGTGTCCAGTCGGTTATAGGCGTCGCGCAGGAGCTTGGCTCCCGTACTGAGCGCACTCTGCCCATCGCACAACGCGTCTTGATCCACGGGCCCGCCGATCAAGTTGCTTTCATCCACCGAGCGTCCGGCGCAGCGGACTATGCAGATCGCCTCGCTTAGCTTTCCCATCGCAACGTCGATGGCTTTTTCGGCGGCTTCGTCGGCTGAAGGCCGCGCGCGGAACGACGCTTTGACGTTGTCCCGGCGTTCTCCGATACCCGTCGAGTTTTTCCGTTTCACTGTTTCGGCTCCTCCTGGCAACAATCCCGCGCGCGGGGCCTTTCGTACTGTCGTGTTGGTCCGACGGTCGCGGCGGCTTCTTGAATTCCCGTCGGATCGCGTTGTAGGCCGTGGACGGGTGCACCCGGAGCTCTTTCGCCAGCTGGCGTAGGGTCTTCAATGCGATCAAGGCCCTATGCCACGCCAGAATCGCATCGACTTGCTCCTGCGTGAGCACGCGCGGACGACCAATCGTGCTTTTCAACTGCAACTTTCCGACACCCGAAGTCATGCCCGCGCGTCGCTCGTTTGCACCCATACGTTGAGCGCCGCGCTCACGCGCCGCTCAAGCGTTCGTTTCCTCGCCGCACTCAGCTCGCTCCAAGGCACTATGACCTTGTGCCGTCTCTCACAGTCGAGCTGGTGCGTCAGGACCGCGAGATACTTCAGAACGAGCGCTACGCTAACCCGCACGTCGCCGCCGACGACTAGCCACTCGATGCTGACGCCGGTCGCGGTAGACAAGAGCCGCAGGTCCGTTAGGTTCGGCTCCGACTCACCGCGCAACCATTTGCGAAGCGCACCTTCGGAGCGGCCGATTTCCGAGGCAAGTGATGTCACCTTCCTTTTCGGAATCACTTCTCTCAGCCGCGTCGGGAACCCCTCTGTTCTCAGCAGCTCGTTCACCGCGGCTCGCCCCCGCGTGTCTCGTTCGATTCAGAGTGGTGCTCAAGCGCCCCTCCGCTTGTCGGCGCGCTTTCGTACTCCCAGGGGAAGCGTGGTGCCCGCGATGGGAGTCGCTGGGATATCGCCTCGATGACAACGAACGAGCGTGCGTGCACAGCGTCTCGGGTGATTCGCGAACCGCGCCCATAAGACATGTTCTCCATCACGCGCGCTCGCTGCTCTTCGATCCACAAATGGCATTCAGCACCGGAGACTTGCTGCGTGCTCCCGGGCTCGAAGCGGCTCAGCAGCGCCCATCCTTCTTCCATCCCCGCAAGGTACGCGTCGGCGGCGGCGGTGCCGGGCGAATCGGGCAGCTCTGGCACGCGGGTGCGGTCCCCGAATCGAAATTCGAGAACCGAACGCACGCCGTCTCTGTACTCGTGACTGCGCCACGTTCGTCGCGACTGCTCAAATGCGATCTTCATCAGTTCGTCAACCTTGGTTGTCATTTCCTGCACTCCTGTGCGCGCTAGGCGCGTCGTCGTATGAGTTGTCTATGCGTCAAGACGGCGTTCTTCGCCGGCCTCCGCAATCGCCGCGTCGACCGCCTCGTCAAAAAGCTCACTGTCTCCGTCGTCGTCATCGCATTCCCTCAACCAGCGATAACGAGATATGTCTCTGAGAGCCGCATCGAGGTCCGCTGCAAAGCGCGACGCACCTTCGCCGTAAGTTGTCGCCGCAGCGTTCGCTACAGAGGAAGACACAAGGAGTTCGGCGAACAAGCGCCAGAGACGGCATGAGTAATCCGGCAGGCGGAGCCGGTCGTCACGTGGATCTCGCGTTATTGCGATGGACTCCGGGTGCTCGTCCAGGCAGGACGCGCAGGGCGCATCCGGACCAGGACCCGGCGTGAGATCCAGACGCGCGAGAAGCAGATTCGCCTGCA
>JBDZVF010000193.1:0-10942 GCA_040255575.1 Pseudomonadota bacterium
GGGTGCCCACGGGAATGAGCACGGCGCGCCCTTTCTGCCCGACCGGCAGGACCGCGATGATGTCGAGCGCACCCGTGCCGGTCTTGCCGAAACCTCGCAGCCGACGCATGAGCCACGCGGCAACGAAGATCAGCGCCAGCACGAGACCCAGCGCCAACGTCACCTGCCCGAGGCTTGCGATACCCGAAGGGTCCGCGCTGGCCGTAACGCTCGGCGCCCCGAAGGGCCGCGCGGGCGCAACGTCCTGCGACTGCGCGACCGCAACCGCGCATCCAAGCGTGCCCACCGCGATGAACAGCACGAAGCCACAAATCGCGCGCGTAACACACGCCGCCGCAAGTGCACTCGCCGCGAGGCGCGCACCGGCCGATGCAAAGCCGCCCATCCAGCGCCGCAATGTCACCTTTGCCTTCATCCAATCACTTCAACTTGCGAATGCGCTCAGCCGGGCTGATCACGTCGGTCAGTCGGATGCCGAATTTCTCGTTCACCACGACTACTTCGCCGTGTGCGACGAGCGTGCCGTTCACGAACACATCGAGCGGCTCACCGGCCGCGCGGTCGAGCTCGACCACCGACCCCTGGTTCAGCTGCAGGAGGTTGCGGATCGGAATGCGCGTGCGGCCGACTTCCATCGAGAGCGTGACCGGCACATCGAGGATCACCTCGAGGTTCACGTCCTTCGCGACTTCGGCGCCGCCTTCATCCGTCAGGTTGTCGAACTGGGCCGCCTGTGCGGTAGCGTTCATGGGTAATCCTCAAGCTTTCTTCGGAATGACTTCGGCCATCACATTGCGGGGACGGCGCACTCGCTCTTCCACCTTGATGGCCTGCTGGCCGCGCGACAGGCCGAGCGTGCCGCGGAACACCGGAACGGCTTCCGCGAGCACGGTGACCTTGCCGCCGAAGTCACAGGGCACGATGTCCCCGGGCTTCAGGTTCAGGAGATCACCGAGCGTGATGCGCGAGTGGCCGAGGAGGGTGGAGATCTCCACCTCGGCGTCATCGATCTCTTCTTTCAGGCTGTAGGCCCAGCGCTCGTCGTGCTCGACGCGATCGCTCGTCATGCCGGAGTCGAGCGCTTCGCGCAGCGGTTCGATCATCGAGTAGGGCATGGTCACGTGCACGTCGCCGCCGCCGCCCTCGAGCTCCACATGGAAGCTCGTGACGACCACGATCTCGGACGGCGAGACGATGTTCGCGAACGCCGGGTTCAGCTCCGACTGCAGGTATTCGACATCGATATCCGCCACGTGCGACCAGGCTTCCTTCAGGTCCACGAACGCGGTCTTCAGCACCATCTGGATGATGCGCTGCTCGGTGGCGGTGAAATCGCGGCCTTCGATCTTGGCGTGCCGGCCGTTGCCGCCGAAGAAGTTGTCCACGATCGCGAACACCAGTTTCGGCTCGAGCAGCACGATGCCGATGCCGCGCAACGGGTGGATGCGAACCATGTTGAGGCTCGTCGGTACGTGCAGCGTCTGCACGTACTCGCTCCATTTCTTCATCTCCACCGGGTTGACCGCCACTTCGGGCGAGCGGCGCAGGAGGCTGTAGAGATTGACGCGGAACATGCGCGCGAAGCGCTCGTTGATCATCTCGAGCGTGGGCATGCGCCCGCGCACGATCCGCATCTGGTTCATGAAGTCGAAGCTCATCACCGTGCCGGGCGGCGGCGGAGCTTCGGGCTCGGTCTTGACCGCGCCCGCATCCATGCCATTGATCAGGGCGTCGATCTCGTCCTGATTCAGTATTTTCTGGTCGTTGTTCATCGGAATGCGTGGGGGCGCGAGGCGTGGGTTACTGCATCACGAAGCTGGTGAAGTAGATGGCTTCGACCTTGCCGGCCTTGCCGCCCGCGTTGCTCACGACCTTGCGCACGGCTTCGAGCGCCTGCTGGCGCAGCTTTTCCTTGCCCTCGCGCGAAGAGATGGTCGCGTAGTTCTGGTTACCGAGGAGCAGCAGCAGATCGTTGCGAACGATCGGATCGTTCGCCTTGATGAGATCGATGGTCGCCGGGTCGCGCGACATCACCTGCACGGTGACCTGGAGAAAGCGCACGAGCTGCTCGGCCTCGAAATTGACGACGAACGGCGGATCGAGTGCGACGAAGAGCGCGGGCGCTTTCTGCGTGTCCTTCACGGCGGCCTCGGCCGCTTTCGAATCGTTGAGGACGAGCGTGTAGTACGCAATGGCGCCGCCGCCCCCGAGCAGCAGCACCGCGAGGGTCAGGAGGAAACCCACCTTGCCCTTCCTGGGGGGCGCGGCGCCTTCCTGTCCTGGAGCCGCTTCGAGAGTTGGAATCTGGCTAGCCATCGGCGAGACCTGCACGTGATCGGGTTGCAACCGCGGGGGTGGTTGCAACGCGCATGCCATGGAATCGCGACGGAAAAATGGCGCGTGATGCGTTTCACATCAAAGGCTTATCGGCCGCGCAGCCTGTGAATCGGATCACGCGCGCGGCCTGCAAAACGAGACGGCTCTTTCGGATTGGAGACCGGTCGCTTCGCGCTTTTCCCGGCAGGCCCGTTGCGCGGCGGGCGCCTGGGAGCGGGTTTTTGGCGCCTGCCTCGTTGCGCCGACTACGCGCAGGCGCCTAGACGTACGTGTCGACGAGCCCCAGTCGCGCGAGCGTGACCCGCTTCACACTGATGTCGGCGGAGGCGTCAGAAGAACCACGCACTCCGTGAATGACTGGCGCGGGCTTGTGCGAATCGCGCGGGGCATCGCGCGAGACGTTGGCATTACCGAGCGTGAGGCCCTGGGCCGCAAACATCTCGCGCAACCGGGAAAGGGACTGTTCGAGCGCCTGGCGCGTTTCGGGGTTCGACGCGTTGAACACCACGTTCGCCTGGCCATCCTTCATCGAGATCTGAATATCGAGCGGCCCCAGATGCTCGGGGGACAAGCGCAGCGAGGCGGCTTCACGGCCATTGGCAGCCATGATCGCGAGATGGGTGCCGATCTCGTCGCTCCATCCCGGCGCGCCCACTGGCGTTCTCACTTCGGCCGACGCGGCCTGCGGCGCCATGTCCGCGGCCCGGTGTGCCATCAGGGCGTTCTGCAGATGCGCGGCGCCGTTCGCGTTCGCTGCGTTGAGCGCGTTGGGATCGCCCGGTGCGCCATTGGCGAGACCCGCGCCAGCCGCAGCACTACCCGCCGGGTCTGCGCCGGCAGGGCCAGCAGCACCCGTGCCGCCAGCGCCGAAAGCGCCTGAGGTGTTATCGAGCGCGCCCCCGAGAGCATCCCCCAGTGCACCGCTGAGCGCGGCTTCCGAGCTCCCCACTCCCAACAGCCCTTGCAGCGCCTGCTCTCTTTGCGAACCTGCGGCCCCCATCGAAGAGGCGCCGGCGCTGTCGCCGTCTGAGGCATTGCCGGCGCCTGCCTGCTGAAGCCCAGCCAACATCGCTGCGAGCCCCAGTGCAGCGGCATCGTCAGCACCGTCGCCGTCCTGATTCTCGGCAGAGTCACCCTCGCCGGCATCGAGCCCGCTCCCGTCTCCCGTGAGCAAGAGCTGCAGCAAGTCCGATGGCAACTGCTCGCCGGACGTGTTGCCCTGGATCATCCCGTTGACCAGATCCATGAAGTCCCTGGGCGATCCGCCCGAGCGCGCTTTGTCCGCAGGCGCGCTCGCGCCCGCGACAGCCGCGCCCGGAAACACCTTGGAAGCAATAGTCGCCATAGCTCTGTCTCGTCAGTTGTTCAGCGATCGGCGTGAGATACGTTGCGCACGCTCGTCCGAATCCCGTTGATCCTGCCTGTCCTGCTGCCGCTGCTCTTCCTTCTGCCAGCGCTCCACGAGCCCGCCGACCGCTTCGGCGCGTTGAGCGGCGTGCTGCCACACCTTGCGCTCGGCATCGCGATCCGCCTTCGCCTTCTCGACGAGCTGGCTCTGCTGTTTCACGGCCTCGCTGAGCCGAAGCATGAACGTCTGGAAATCCCGCAGCCCCGCGGCGCCAATCCCCACGCCCGCGCGCGCCTGGAACTGCTGTGCGTAGCTCTTCTGATACGACTCCAGCTCCTGCAGCTTCTGCTCGCTTTCGGCCACGTGGCGTTCGCGTGCCGCCAGCGCTTCGGCGCGTTTTTTCTCCGCATCGCAGACGACGCGCTCCACCGTCTGCATTCTCTCGGATCGTTTCATCTAGTTCGTCTCAGCCCATTGATCGTCAGCGATCAGTCGTTTCGGCAGGCGCCGCCTGCGGCGGCGGCGCGTTCAGCGGTTTCAGCACGTCGGCGAGCTGCGCGACGCTTGCCTCCAGGCCGACGTTCTCGTGTATGTCCTGCGCCAGGAATTTCTGCATGCGCGGCCAGAGCGCGATGGCGGCGTCCACACGCGGATCCGTGCCGCGCTGGTACGCGCCAATGGCGATGAGGTCCCGGTTGTGCTGGTAAGTCGAAAGCGTCTGCCGGAACTGTCGTGACAGCTCGAGCTGCTGACGACCGACGATCTCGTGCATCACGCGGCTCACGGACGCTTCGACGTCGATCGCGGGATATTGCCCGCTCTCCGCGATTCGTCGCGACAGAACGATATGCCCGTCGAGGATCGCGCGAGCCGCATCGGCGATGGGGTCCTGATTGTCGTCCCCTTCGGTGAGCACGGTGTAGAACGCCGTGATCGAGCCACCGCCGGCAACGCCGTTACCGGCGCGCTCCACGAGCGAAGGCAGTTTTGCGAACACCGAGGGCGGATAGCCCTTGGTCGCCGGTGCCTCGCCGATGGCGAGGCCGATTTCGCGCTGGGCCTGCGCAAAGCGTGTGAGTGAATCCATGAGCAACAGGACGTTTGCGCCCTTGTCTCGGTAGTACTCGGCCACTGCTGAGGCGAGCCACGCACCGTGCAGCCGCATGAGGGGCGGGGAGTCTGCCGGCGCCGCGATCACGACGGCGCGGCGGCGATCCTCGGGCCCTAGAATGCGCTCGACGAACTCCTTCACTTCGCGGCCTCGCTCGCCGATGAGGCCGACGACGATAACGTCCGCGTTCGTGTATCGCGCCATCATCCCGAGCAGCACCGATTTACCTACACCCGAGCCTGCGAACAAACCGATGCGCTGGCCGCGCCCCACCGTGAAGAGTGAATTGATCGCGCGAATGCCGACATCCAGCGGCTCGGAGATAGGCTGCCGCATCAGCGGGTTCATCTGCGTTCCGGTGAGGCGAACGCTTTCCTCACAGAGAATCGGCCCGAGCCCGTCGAGCGGCTGCGCGCTGCCGTCGATGATTCGGCCGAGCAGCTCCGGGCCCACGCGAACGCGGCCCGCGCGCTGGCGTGGGACGACTCGCGCATTCGGCTCGAGGCCGTGCAGATCGCCGGTGGGCATGAGGTAGAGACGATCGCCGGAGAACCCGACGACCTCCGTTTCGACGCGCGCGCCGTTGCTCGTCAGCACGTCGCAATAGTCGCCCACGGCAGCCTGGCAGCCGACGGCTTCGAGCGTCTGGCCGATCATGCGGGTGAGATAGCCCTCAACGGCCGGCGGCGGAATACGCTCGATGCGTTGAGTGTTGCGGGCGAGCCGATCTCGCCAGATGTGGCCGCGAGTCGGGGATAGAGGGGTTGCGAGGCTCACTCGGTGTCTTTCCCGCCATCGGCGCGGCCGCCGGGAGTGCGCTCGTCGCCGAACGCAGCGGCTACCACCGCGTTCAGGCGTGCGTCGAGGCGCGCGTCGATCTGCGAAGAATCCGAGACCACGATGCAGCCGCCACGCGTGAGCGCCGGGTCTTCAACGATGTTCCATGCGCGTTCGGTGCCGGGCGTGGTCGCGAGCAACTCGCGCACGACGGCGGCATCCTGCGGATGCAGCTTCACGCGCACATCCCGGGCCGCAGCGGGCAGCCGCCCCACGCATTCCCGAATCACGCCGATCACCTGGGCGGGATCGGTCTTGAGCTCACGGCGCACCATCTGCTTGCCGACGGTGAGGGCGAGCAGGGTGAGCTGCTCCTCCACTTCCTTGTCGAGCTGCTCGAAGGGCTTCGCGAGCGAGCCCAGGATGGCGTCGAGCTGCGTCAGGCGCGAGCGCAGCTTCGCAAGCTGCGCGTCGATCTCGCGGCGGGCGGCCGCGAGGCCGTCTTCGTAACCTTTGGCGAAATGCGCGCGCTCGGCTTCCGCCTGTTCCTTCTCGCTCACGCGACGGCCGATGATCGGCCCGTCCACGGAAGGCAGCGCATAGACCTGCGCGGCGGCGGCTGCGGCCGCGTCCCGGCGGATACGCTCAGACATACTGCTCGCCACCCTTGCCACCGAGTGAGATCGTGCCGGCTTCGGCGAGCTTCCGCGCGGCCTGCAGGATTTCCCGCTGCGCGTTTTCCACTTCCGACAGTTTCACCGGGCCCTTGGCTTCGAGATCGTCCTTCAGCATCTCGGCCGCACGCTGCGACATGTTCTTGAAGATTTTCGCCTTGAGCTCCTCGTCCGCGCCCTTGAGGGCGAGCAGCAGGCGATCGCTCTGCACGTTGCGCAACAGCTCCTGCATGCCGCGATCGTCGATGTCGATGAGGTTGTCGAACACGAACACCAGGTCCTGGATCTTCTGGCTGAGCGCCTCGTCCGCGCGGGTGATCTGATCCATCACCGGCCCCTCGATGCTCGGCTCGAGGAGATTCACGATGTCGGCCGCGGCCTTCGCTCCGCCGAGCGCCGAGGTGGTCGCCGTGGATTTGCCGGCGAAGGTTTTTTCCATGATGTCGTCGAGCTCGGAGAGCGCGCTCGGCTGCACGCCATCGAGCGTGGCGATGCGCATGAGCACGTCCGCGCGCAGGCCGGCGGGCAGCTCCGCGATGATCTCGGCGGCCTGATCGGAGTCGAGGTACGCGAGCACGATGGAAATGATCTGCGGATGCTCGTGACGGATCAGCTCCGCGACGGCGCGCGGGTCCATCCACTTGAGCGCTTCCAGGCCCTTGCTGGTGGGGCCGAGATTGATGCGTTCGATGACGCTCGCGGCCTTTTCCTGGCCGAGCGCGTCGACGAGCACCTTGCGCAGGAAGTCATCCACGCCCACGCCGACGGAGGTCTGCGTCTCCACGAGCGAGGAGAACTCGGCGAGCACGCCCGTCACTTCATCGCGCGAGACGCCGGTGAGGCGCGTCATGGCCGCGCCGACTTTCTGCACTTCGCGCGCGCCCATGTGCTTCAGCACCTGCGCGGCTTCCTGCTCGCCGAGGGTGAGCAGAAGAATGGCGGCGCGCTCGACGCCGCTGCGACCTTCGTTTTTCCTGTCGTTCAAGTTTGCAGCCATGGGGGATTACTCGTCTTCTGCCGCCCACGCCCGCACGACCTGCGCGACGCGTTTCGGATCCTGGCCGACGAGCGTGCGCGCCTGGGCGAGCTGTTGTTCGTAAGCAAGCGGGGTCGCCTGTGCAGGGCCGCCATTGTCATTGCCGCCTCGGGCGGCAGCTGTTGCGTCAACCGTGCCGCCACCCGGCAGCGCCGCCGCTGGTGCCAGGAGCGGGCGCACCGGGCCGAGCAGGCTTCTCATCAGCGGCTTCAGCACCGAGAACACGAGCACCAGCACGATGATGAGCCCCGCGAGGATCTTCGCGATGTTGAGCACCCATGGCTGTTCCCAGAGCGGCACGGTCTCGAGCTCGCCCGCAGCGGGCTTGGGTTCCTCGAGGAAGGGCGCGTTGATGACGTTCACGCTGTCGCCGCGCTCCGCGTTGAAGCCCACCGCGTCCTTCACGAGCTGCGTGACGTGGTCGAGCTGCTCCTGCGTGAGTGGCGTCGCCGTGACTTTCCCATCCTTTCCGGGGGTGCGCAGATTGTCGATGAGCACAGCAACTGTGAGTCGCTGCAGCCGGCCCGCAGGCGTCTTCGTGTACGCCAGGGTCCGATCGATTTCGTAGTTGCGTGTGGCCTGCCTCGAGGTGTTGTCGGGGGGCGCGACGGTCGCAGCGTCAGCGGCGGCCTGACCTTGTGTCTTTGCACCCTGACTCCCGGCAGCGGCCTGAGCAGCAAGCGAATTGCTGGCATTGGGCGGCAGCGCCGTGCCCGCCGCGGGCGGCTGGTTCGAGAGCGAGCCCGGCACGCCCTGGGGGCCCGATGCGTCGCGGTTGATCGTTTCGGACGTTTGCTCGCTCCGCACGATCTGGCTGTCCGGCTTGTACTGTTCACGTGCTTCCTCCGTGACGGATGTATCCACCTGCGCGACAACCTGGGCGCGCACGCGTCCGGCGCCGGCAAAAGGCGCCAGCAGCGCTTCGATACGCTGCGCGTATTCCTCTTCGAGCCGGTGCGTCAGCTCGAGATTGCGCTCGCGCTGCGCGAGCTCGCTGTCGGATTGCGGCGCCGACAGCAGGCGACCCTGCTGGTCGACGACCGTGACCTGCGTCGGTTCGAGCTCGGGAATGCTCGAGGCGACGAGATTGATGATCGACTGGATCTGTTCCTGCTCGAGGCGCTTGCCGGCCTTCAACTGCACGAACACCGAGGCACTCGGCGGACGACGGTCGCGCACGAACGCCGACTCGCGCGGCACGGCGAGGTGCACGCGCGCGCCATCGACCGGCCGCAAGCTGGAGATCGTGCGGGCGAGCTCGGATTCGAGCGCGTGCTGGTAGCGCGCGTTCTCCATGAACTGGCTGACGCCGAAGCCCGCGTCCTTGGAAATGTTGGCAAAGCCGCCGCTGCCTTCCGGCAGGCCCTGGCCGGCGAGCTTGAGGCGCGCATCGTTCAGCTGCTCGGAAGGAACCGACATGCCGTTCGAGGAGGGCTCCAGGCGGTAGCGAATCCCGGCCGCTTCGAGCGCCGAGGCGACCTGCGCCTGATCCTCGGAGGTGAGGTTCGTGTACAGCAGGCTGTAGTTCGGGCCCTTGGACCAGAGCACCACCATGACGCCCGCCGCAACCGCCGCGGCGATGCCGATGAGCAGCAGCAAAGGCTTGAGATTCGCGGGAATGCGCGACATGGCAGGTTGGGGCAGAGCCGCCACTTCGGTGTTCACGAGCGACTCCAGGCAAACGTTCCAGCGTCAGGATTGGGATTCATGGATATGAGCGCCGTCCTCAGACCGGCATGTTCATGATTTCCTGGTACGCATTGACCAGGCGGTTGCGCACTTCGGTGACCGCGCGGAAGGACACCGCGGCCTTCTGCATCTCGATCATCACTTGCGGCAGCTCGACACCCGGCACGCCTTTCTCGAAAGCGGTGGCGAGATTGGTGGCGCTCTGCTGCGTCTGGTTGACCGAGTCGAGACCCTGCTTGATGAGGTTCGCGAACTCCGACGCCCCGGACTTCTGCGTGGCATTCGGGCCCGCGGCATTGCCGAGGCCTTCGACACCGTTCGCGGCGGGGCCGCCGATGCCGCCCTGTTTCGAGAACGAGCGGATCGTGGCGAGGACGCGGTCGATTTCCATCTGGCTCATGGTGCGATCTCCTGACTTCAGGCGGCCGGCACTTCGACACCGGCTTCACGCAGGCGCGCGAGCTTGTGCCGCAGAGTGCGCGGGCTGATGCCGAGGCGTTCGGCGACTTCGCGGCGGGGGCTGCCGCTGCGCAGGGCTTCGAGAATGAGGTCTTTCTCCGCGTTGCCGAGCGTGCGCGCGAGCGACACATCGTTGGGCGCGGCCGTTGGCGCGGACGCCGCTGGTTGCCGTTGCGGCATGGCGCTCATTGGTGTGAAGGTGCGGAACGTCCCGGTATCCGACGGCACGCACGCCTCATTCACCAGTTCGAACTGAATGTGCTCGGGGCCGATCACCGGCCCGTTCACCAGGATCAGCGCACGTTGCAGGAGGTTGTCCAGCTCGCGCACGTTGCCAGGCCAGTTGTACGTCAGCAGCAGATGCGCGGCGTCTGCACTCAGCGCAGGGATTCTGTCGCCCGGACGCACGCGACGCGCGAGGAGCTGCATCGCGAGCGGCAACACATCGTCGCGACGTGTGGCAAGCGGCGCGATCGCGAGCGGAAATACGTTGAGTCGATAGTAGAGGTCTTCGCGGAAGCGACCGGCAGCGACTTCTTCGCGCAGTCGGCGGTTCGTCGTGGCGAGCACGCGAACATCGAGGGGCACAGGGGTGCGCCCGCCGAGGCGCTCCACTTCGCGCTCTTGCAGAACGCGCAGCAGTTTGGCCTGCAGGCTCAGTGGCATTTCGGTCACTTCGTCGAGCAGCAGCGTGCCGCCCTGTGCCTGTTCGAACTTGCCGGCATGCGTGGCGAGTGCGCCAGTAAAAGCGCCGCGCTCGTAGCCGAACAGCATCGCCTCGAGCATCGTCTCGGGAATCGCCGCGCAGTTCACCGCCACGAACGGCTTGTTCGCCCGATCGGAGCTGCGATGGATGAAGCGGGCGAGCACTTCCTTGCCCGTGCCGGACTCACCGACGATGAGCACGGTGCAGTCGCTTGCCGCCACGCGCCGCGCCAGCGCCGCGAGCCGTTGCGAGCCCGCCGCGCAGGCGACCAGCTCGACGCCTGCTGTCTCGTCACGCGGGGTGGGCGTGGCGAGCTCCGGCGTCAGTGTGATCTCTTCGGACATTCGACCCTCATGTGCACGAGTGCATCGGAGTCGGTAGTGCAAGAGGCGGGCCAGCGGAAATCGAGGGTTTTTTGAGAGGGCAGTCACACGGCAACGGATCGCCGCGGCAATTTTCCGCCGCCGCCGCGGCGGTGCCGTCAGTCTTCCGTCGCGAGCTCTTCGGCGTGCAGCAGATCGAGCTTGCGCAGCTTCTCGACGAGTGTCGTGCGACGCAGGCCGAGGAGGCGCGCGGCATGCGCGACCACGCCCTGCGAGCGCTCGAGCGCCTGCATCACGAGCTTGCGCTCGATCTCCGTGAGATGCGCGCGAAGGTCGAGGCCTTCCTCGGGCAGAACGGCGAGCGAGTCGGCCGCGTGCGCGGCCTTGTCCGCAAGCTCCTCGTTCGTGTCGAACTCGACCAGCACTTGCGTCGTGGGCAGGAGGTTCGTGCCTTCGGGCAGCGTGTCGCCGTCGAGCAGGAT
>JBDZVF010000194.1:0-10889 GCA_040255575.1 Pseudomonadota bacterium
AAGAGCGAGACCTCGATCAAGCGAACGATGGGCGACATCCGGCTGAAGCTTGCGGAAGCGGAAGAGGGTGGCCCAAAGGCGCCGCGTTTCTCGCCGGCGGGCCACAGCACGCAACTCATCGTCGGGGCGGATTCGAGCAACGATGCATCGATTCTGGAGATGGCGGATACGTTGTATCGCTCGTATCGGCTGAAGCGCGTCTACTACTCGGCATTCAGCCCGATACCGCATTCGTCGATCCGGCTGCCGAATCGCCCGCCGCCGCTCATGCGTGAGCATCGGTTGTATCAGGCCGATTGGCTGTTGCGGTACTACGGGTTCTCGGTGGGTGAGCTCACGAGCGCGATGCCGGGCGGTGAGCTGGATCTCGCGCTGGATCCGAAGACGGCCTGGGCACTCGGGAATCGGGAGTTCTTTCCCGTGGATGTGAATCTGGCAGAGCGCGACGCACTGCTGCGCGTGCCTGGGCTTGGGGTTCGGGTGGTCAAGCGCATTCTCTCAACGCGCCGGCTGCGTCGCCTGCGTTATGCGGATCTGGAGGTGATGGGCGCGCGGCTCAGTCGAGCGCGGTTCTTCATCGTGACGGCCGACTATCGACCGGCGCTGAGTGAGCGGGAGAGTGCCCGGTTGCGAACAGCCTTTTCGCAGGCGGGGCGCCAGCAGGCGTTGTTTTGATCGCGATGGCTTCTTCGGCGCGACGTACTTTCGCAGAGTGGCGCGCAGTGGCGCGGCCGCTGCTCGCGCGAGGGGTGCGAGCGGAGGATGTGGATTGGGATTTGGATTGGAACGTCGCGTTGGCGGGCCCAGGCGTGCTTTCCGCGCCAGCCGCACCGGCAGCGTCGCTAAGAGAAGTGCGTCTCTCTCGTTCGCTCATCGAGCTGCTGGAGTGTATCTCCCATTTCCGTCACCCGGGCCGCTGGGAATTGATGTACCGCCTTGCGTATCGCGCATCGAAAGAGAGCC
Source organism: Pseudomonadota bacterium (assembly GCA_040255575.1). Taxonomy (GTDB): domain Bacteria; phylum Pseudomonadota; class Gammaproteobacteria; order Steroidobacterales; family Steroidobacteraceae; genus JADGHX01. The sequence continues at coordinate 964 of JBDZVF010000194.1, forward strand.
CGCGCCTGCTCGAAGATGAAGCCGATCGCGATGTGCGGCATGCCCGATCCATGGAGCGCGCGATCGAACGCGAATGCCACCGGATGCATGCTTTCGTTCGCTTCCGCGAATTGAAGCGCGATGATGGCGCCACCACCTGGTTTGCCTGGTTCGAGCCCGAACACGAAATCCTCCCGCGCGCCGCGCCGTTTTTCGTGAATCGCTTTGCGAACGCGGCTTGGACAATCGCGACGCCCGACGGCGCGGCTGTGTGGGAAGGCGGCATCGTGCGGTTTATTGACGCGCCCCTCGAGAATGAAGTGCCGCGTTTCGGCGAGTGGCCAGCGCAGTCGTCACGACGCCCCCAGCAGCCACAGCGCTTCCACCAGTCGCAACGCCCCCAGCAGCCACAGCGCTTCCACCAGTCGCAACGCCCCCAGCAGCCACCGCGCTTCCACCAGTCACAACGCTCCCAGCAGCTGCCCTCACACCCGCTCGCACCAGTCGATACGCACGAGTCACTCTGGCGAACCTATTACCGCAGCATCTGCAACGTATCGCGAATCAATCCCGCCACGATGCAACGGGAAATGCCGCAGCGTTACTGGCGCAACATGCCCGAAACCTCCGAAATCCCGAGCCTCGTGCGCGACGGCCTCGAAATATTTTCCCAACGTCACAGCGAGATCGACGACACCGCTCTCCAGACGCCCATCTCGATTCAACGAGCGCTAGCCGACCTGCCTTCTTTCGATAGCGGCCCCGCTGCGTGTCGCCGTTGCGATCTCTGGCAGCGCGCGACGCAGGCGGTGCTGGGGCAGGGGCCACCCAACGCATCGCTCTTCCTCGTAGGCGAGCAGCCCGGAGACGAAGAAGACCTGCGGGGCCAGCCCTTCGTCGGCCCCGCCGGAAAGTTGCTGGACGAAGCGCTCCGTGATGCAGGCCTGAGTCGTCCCGATCTTTACATCACAAACGCCGTAAAACACTTCAAATGGGAGCCCAGGGGAAAGCGCCGCCTGCACAAGCGCCCCAGCACGAGCGAAGTGGCCGCGTGCAGCGGATGGCTCGAGCAAGAGATCACTTCGGTACAACCACGCGTCATCGTGGCGCTGGGCGCGACCGCGTTACGCGCCGTTGCCGGTTTCACCGATTCCGTGGAAACCGCGCGCGGCCTGATCCTCCGGCATTCGAGTGGCGCGCGCATCGTGTGTACCTATCACCCATCTGCCGTCCTCAGAGCCGAGCCGGAGCGGGCGCGGAACTTGCGCGAACGGCTGATCGATGATCTCCGTCGAGCCGGCGAACTAAGTCGATCTGTTCCCGAGCCGATGAATCGCATCCTCGCGCAGCGGATAGGCCAATAAGAACAGCTCGCGACAAACAAGCGTCGGCGCGCACCCCGCGAGTCGCCATCTTCTTCAACCCACCGCCCATCCCATCAAGAAGGCCCCGCACTCCCGCACGTACGATTTCGCCCGCCTCAGACAGCCAGCACATCGCTGGATCGAACGCGGGAGTTAACACATGAAGATCGTCGTGATTGGTGGCACGGGCCTCATCGGTTCCAAGCTCGTGGCCCTTCTTCGTCAGCGCGGCCACGAGGTGCTCGCCGCCTCGCCGAACTCGGGCGTCAACACGCTGACGGGAGAGGGTCTCGCCGAGGCACTCGCCGGCGCGCAAGTGGTGGTGGACGTCGCCAACTCGCCGTCTTTCGAAGATGCCGCCGTGATGAATTTCTTCGAAACGTCGGGGCGCAACCTGCTTGCGGCTGAAGCCAAGGCCGGCGTGCGTCATCACGTCGCACTCTCCATCGTCGGTGCGGATCGGTTGCCGAACAGCGGCTATCTGCGTGCCAAAGTTGCGCAGGAGAACCTCATCAAAGCGTCAGGCATGCCGTACACCATTCTGCGCTCGACTCAGTTCTTCGAGTTCGGCGGCCGCATCGCCGACGAGGCGAGCGACGGCACGACCGTTCGCGTGCCCGCAGGCGCATTCATCCAGCCGATTCTCTCAGACGATGTCGTCGCGGCGCTCGCGGATCTCGCCGTCGCCCCGCCGGTGAATGGCACGGTGGAGGTCGGCGGCCCGGAGCGCTTCCGGTTCGATGAATTCATTGCTCGCGCGCTCAATGCCAAGAAGGACACGCGCAAAGTCGTAGCCGACGCGCACGCGCGCTACTTCGGCACCGAGCTCGCTGAAGAGTCGCTGGTGCCGGTTGGCAAAGCGCGCCTCGGCCAGACGCGATTTGACGCGTGGGCCAGCCGGTAAAGCTGACATCTGTCACTTGCCCTCTGTATAGGAGGAAATCTGTACAGAGGGCATGAGATTAGGCGTCGCCAGATAGATGGCGCCTGGCGGTCGACGCCTTGACCTCACCCTTCCGGGCTAGCCGAGCTGATCTGCTTCTTCAGGAAATGCTCACGCCAGAGCACGATCAATCCGGCGCCGATCACGAGCGGCGCGCCGATCCACACGGACCGTCCCGGGACTTCGGCGAAAAACACATACCCCAGCGTGATCGCCATGATCATGCTGGTGTACTCGAGTGGCGCGATGGTGGACGCTTCAGCGTATCGATAGGAATACGTCATCAGGAGCTGACCGAACACGCCGAACAGGCCCGCGAGCACGATGAAGAACGTCTGCGTCGCGGTCGGAGTCGGCCAGCCCTGGATCGCCGTCAGCCCGGCGAGGATCATGAAGGTGAGCGAGAAATAGAACGTGATCGTGATCGCGTGCTCGTCACCGCTCATGGCGCGCAGGGATGTCATCGCGATCGCCGCGAAGAACGCCGCACCTAGCGCCGCCAGTGAGCCGAGCGAACCCTCAGCTCCGAACGACAAATGCGGCCCGATCATGATCAGCACGCCAACGAAGCCCAGCACCAGCGCCGTCCAGCGATAGCGGTGAATCCGTTCGCCGAGAAACATCATGGCGAGCACCGTGAGGAACATCGGCGAGGTGTAAGTGATCGCGGTAACGTCTGCCAGCGGGATCATCGTCAGCGCCGTGAAAAGAAAGAACATGCTCACAGTGCCGGATATCGAGCGCAGCGCATGCCCGCGCCAGTTATTGGTCTTCAGCAGATGCAGTTGATTCGTGCGCCAGGCAATCAGCCCGAGAACGGCTATCGAGATCAACCCGCGCGCGAAAATAATCTGGCCGCTCGGGGTCTCCGCCCCCAGAAACTTGACGCACAAGGTCATGCCGGAAAACAGGACGAGCGAGGCGACTTTGAGGGCAATGCCCAGGACCGGGCGATGGCGCGAGGCGGCTACGGCGTGCAAGGCGGAGGCGTGAACTAAGTGGCGGGCGGCGCGAAGTATACATTAATCTCGCGCGGTCATTTGCGGGCTCACAAGGGATGGGCGACAGATGCGGGCGGGATACGAGGCGGACGACAATCTGGAACTGTCGGTGGCCACGAGATCACGCGCGGCCAGGAGATGAGATCAGTGGCGGCCGGGCGTGCGCGCCGAGGGGAACAGTGATCTCGGCGCCGGTGTCACCTCATCCAACGATGAAAGGGTTGCCATGACGTTGAAGGCGAAGGAGCGCGAGAAGCTCCGCCAGACATTGAAGGCTCGCTTCGAGGAGAACCCGCAACGGCATTCAGGCGTTACGTGGGAACGTGTACAAGCCAGGCTCGAAAAGAATCCGGCGGCACTGAAGTCGCTGCAGGAGATGGAAGCGACAGGAGGCGCGCCAGACGTGATTGGAAAGGCCGACGCTTCCGGTCGCTTCACGTTCTATGACTGCTCACCCGAAAGCCCCGCGGGCCGCCGGAGCACGTGTTACGACGCGGAAGCTCGCAAGAGCAGGAAGGAACACGCGCCGGAAGACAGCGCAGCCGAAATGGCCGCGGCGATGGGCATCGAACTCCTGACGGAAGAGCAGTACCGGGAGCTGCAAACCGTCGGTGAGTTCGATTTGAAGACCTCGAGCTGGGTGAAGACTCCCTCGGACGTGCGAGCCCTGGGCGGAGCGCTCTTCTGCGATCGGCGTTACGGCAGGGTGTTCGTTTATCACAATGGCGCGCAGTCTTATTACGCGGCGAGGGGTTTCCGGGGTTTGCTCAGGGTGTAATCGCATTGTGTGAGGCACTGGCAGCGCTGCGTGATGCGCGATCTGGCGTCAGGCGAATTGACTCTCTCGCTAGACAGACCCGGATCACATGAAGCGCACTGATAGTGAAGACAGGTGATCAGCATGCTGAGATTGTCCAACCCAGCCTGCCAGGCCTTCCTGGAGCGCGTCGCCAATCGCATGAAGGCCGATGGCCGCTTCTCGGGACTGCTGGTGGCAGGCTCGGCGCTCGCTGCACAGATGGACGACTTTTCCGACTTGGACCTGGTGCTCGTGTGCAGGCCGGAGGCATTCGATGCTCTGATGAAAGAGCGGCGTGCCTTCGCATGGTCCTGCGGCAAGTTGCTCTCCGCGTTCACGGGGGAGCACGTGGGCGAACCGGCACTGCTGATCTGCCTCTTCAACGATCCACTGCTACACGTCGACCTGAAGTTTGTGCTCCCCCGGAGTCTGGAATCGCGTGTCGAGAACCCGCTGATTGCGTGGTCGGCCGACGGTGAGCTCGAAGCCCTCCTTGCCCGTTCGCGCCCGCAGTGGCCCAACGCATCGGCCGAATGGTTCGAGGAGCGCGTCTGGATCTGGATTCACTACAGCGCGACGAAGCTCGGCCGTGGGGAGTTGTTTGAAGCCATAGACACGCTGGCGCTGATACGGCAGGCGATTCTCGGCCCCATGATCTGTCGCAATCAGGGCCGCGATCAGCGCGGCGTGCGGCGGATCGAACAGTTCGCGCCGGAGTTCGCATCGGCGCTTCGCGGGACGCTTTGCAGTCACGAGCGACCGGATGTGCTGCGGGCGTTGAACGGGGCGGTGGAGCTGTATTTGCAGCTGCGGGCGGCCCATAGGCCTGCAAATGCTAATGAGGAGTGTGCGCGGGCGGTTACGAGTTATCTGGCGTCGCTGCGCTGAGTTGCGAGTCGCTTGTGTAGTGGGTTGGGGAGGCAGCTCCGGGTGGCGGCACGCCCGCTCTCAGGTGTTAAGGATCTTGCGGAGCGCTGGGCAAATGCGGTCATCGCCCTCGTCGTGCAGCCCCCGCCTGTGGTCGCAGGTGCGTGCTTCCCTCGCGGCACGCAGCACGCTACTTCCCAGGACGTGCCTGCATCGAGCTCTGGAAGTTGACGCTGATCCGACACTCCGCGATGCCGGGCTCTTTGGGCACACTGTGCACCCAATCCTGCTGCGCGCGTCCGCCCATCACGATCAGATCACCCGAGCCGGGCTTTAGAACCAGCGACGTGCCGCCGTTGCGCGGCTTTATGAGGAATCTGCGCGTCGCGCCCAACGTGAGAACGGGCACGATACATTCGGGCAGTCGGCAGGAAAACCGATCGCGATGCCAGCCCGTGCTGTCCTGCCCGTCCCGATATAAGTTCAGCCACAAACTGTCGTACACAACCCTGTAGTGCTGGGACAATGCCCGCATCGCGTCGTTGAGGCTTCCGTCGGATACCTCGTCCGGGCTCCGGTACTCCGCCGTGAGGCGCGGCTCAAGGAAAGTCTGCTCGAAAAGTCGGCGATCGCGCTGGTGCCAGGGGACTGCGGTGGCGAGGCGCTCCAGCAGGATGTGCGAACCTGATAGCCATCCGGGCACCACCTCGACCCAAGAGTGCGCATCGAGCGCGATCCGCTTCGCCGTCGCGAACGACGCGTCGGGCGCGACGAAGCTGGCTTCAATCGAGAACAAATCATCCTGAGCACGCATTGTTTTCGGCAGTCCGCTGCGACCGCCGGTATTACAGCACCTTCCGGAAACGCGCGGCTTTCAGAATCTTTAGATCCGAGCGGGTAGAACCGGTGCGGCCCTGCGGGCTTGCGGCTGCTGGGCGGCCCTGCGAAAGCTTGCGCGCCAGGGATCGGGCCAGCGGCTCGGCGCGCTGTCGCAGTGCTGAGGATACGCCAACCCAGGTAGGCCACTTCGGGCATGATCCGGGTTGCGTCGCCGCCGGGAGCGGAACTTGCGTGCGGCTCTACCAGGAAGCGTACCGATGACATCTCTGGCCGCTCTTGTCACCACTTCGCAGCGCGTGAGCAGCACCTCGGCACGTCTCGCGAAGGTGCGGGAGCTCGCGAGCACGCTCCGACAGTTGGACCCGAGCGAAATCGAAGTCGCCGTTCAATACCTGTCGGGCGAGATTCCGCAGGGAAAATTCGGCGTGAGCTACGCGATGCTGCGGACCGCGGCCCAGGCTCCCGCGGCGGCAGATGCGACATTGACGGTACTGGAAACAGACCGTCATCTCTCCGCGATCGCTGCCGTGCGCGGGTCAGGCTCGGCGTGTCGCCGCGCGACGTTGTTGGGCGAGCTTTTCTCGCTCGCCACGGCACCGGAACAGGAGTTTCTGGTGAAGCTGCTGGTCGGCGAGCTTCGCCAGGGCGCACTCGCAGGCGTGATGGGGGACGCCATCGCAGCCGCGTCGGATGTGCCGGTCGCGCATGTACGTCGCGCGACGATGTATGCCAAGAACCTCGGCGAAGTCGCACGGCTCGCCATTCTCAACGGAGCGGATGCGCTCAGCGGATTTCAGCTGCAACTCTTTTCTCCCGTTGCTCCGATGCTCGCGCAAACCGCGGCCGACGTTGGCGACGCGCTGGAACAGCTGGGCGGCGGTGAGGCGGCGTTCGAGTGGAAGATGGATGGCGCACGCATCCAGGTACACAAGTCCGCCGACCAGGTGCGCATCTACACGCGCACCCTGAAAGAAGTTACGGACGCCGTGCCCGAGATCGTCGACGCCGTGCGCGCGTTGCCCGCGCGTGAGGTCATCCTTGACGGAGAGGCGATTGCTTTCACGGCGGACGGGCGGCCGCATCCTTTTCAGATCACGATGCGGCGCTTCGGGCGGCGGCGGGAAGTCGAAGCGCTGCTGGGCGCGCTGCCGATCCGCGCCTATTTCTTCGATTGCCTGCGGCTGGAGTCGCAGAGCCTCATCGACCGGCCTACCCGCGAGAGGTCGGATGCGCTCGCTCAGGCGGTACCGCAGGAACTGCGGGTGCCGCGGCTCGTCACCCGGATCATTTCCGAGGCAGCGGCTTTCTACGATGGGGCGCTCGTAGCGGGGCATGAAGGGCTGATGGCCAAATCGCTGGAAGCGCCTTACGAAGCGGGAAATCGAGGTGCGAGCTGGCGCAAGATCAAGAAGGCACACACGCTGGATCTGGTGGTGCTTGCCGCGGAGTGGGGGCACGGCCGGCGCACGGGCAAGCTTTCCAACCTGCATCTGGGCGCGCTGGATCCGGCGACCGGCGAGTACGTGATGCTGGGGAAGACCTTCAAGGGACTCACCGACGCGATGCTCGAATGGCAGACCAAGGAGTTTCTTGCGCGTGAGACGCATCGGGATAGATACACCGTGCATGTGCGGCCCGAGCTCGTGGTGGAGATCGCGTTCAGCGATCTGCAGGTGAGCCCGCGGTATCCGGGAGGGCTCGCGCTGAGGCTTGCGCGGGTGAAACGGTATCGCGAGGACAAGAGAGCGGAAGACGCCGATACGATGGAAACGGTGCGGGCGATTGCGGCGGCGGCGACGGGCTCTCGGCCGGGTGAGGGCGCAGATTCTGGCTGAGGGCGCAGGTTCTGGCTGAGGGTGCAGATTCTGGCTGAGGGTGCAGATTCTGGCTGAGCGTGCAGATTCTGGCTGAGCGTGCAGATTCTGGCTGAGGGTGCAATTCCGGCTGAGAGTGCAATTCCGGCTAACGGCGTCGTTCAAACGTCCTCACGCCCACTCGCCCCCCGCGACAGCGGGCCTGTTCCGGCCTGCGGCCGAGTTCCGCTAAGCTACCGGCCTCTGCCCGAACAGGCGACTGTCTCCAAGCCGTGAAACCGCGCCCGCGAATGCTGATTGCCGTGCTCTCCTGCATCACCGTGCTGGCAGCGACGGTGGCTTACGCCCAGGGCTTCGGCTGGAGCCGGCGGCCGATTCAACAGAACGACCCGCCCGCTACCGAGTTCATCGCCGCCCGCTGGCACTTCGGCACCAATGGCATGATCGGGCATATGGGCTGGTCGCATAACTACCCGAACTCCGATCGTCACCTGAACCGGTTCCTGGCGCGTGCGACCAGCCTGGACGTGGACGAGATGTCCTATCGCATCGTCGAGCTCGGGAGCGAGGAAGTGTTCGACTATCCCTTTGCGTATGTGTCCGAGCCCGGCGAGATGGAGCTCACCGAGCAGGAAGTGGAGAACCTGCGGCAATTCATCTCCCGCGGCGGCTTCGTGCTGATGGATGATTTTGATGGGCCACTGCAGTGGGCGCAGATGCGGTCGCAGGTGTTGCGCGCATTTCCCGAAAGCGACTTTGTGCCGTTGAGCGTGGAGCATCGCGTGTTTCACACGCACTCGGACGTGAATGACTTCGGGCCCATGGCGGAGCATGTTCCGGGCGGAGCCATCACTTACTACGGGCTGTTCGACGAGGCCGGGAATCTTGCGATTCTCGCCGGGCACAATAACGACCTCGCGAATTTCTGGGATTGGTACGCGGATGGCACTATGCCACTGAAGCCGGCAACGGATGCGTTCCGGCTTGGGGCGAATGCGGTGATCTATTCGATGACGCATTGATCGAGCTGACGTATTCGATCAAGGCGGCGCAGGGAGCGAGCTGGCGCACGGAGCGAGCATGGTGCATGCTGGCCCCATCTAGTCGGGCGGAACATCTGAAAGACCACTCGCCCCCAGGTGCGGAACAGGTTGCGGGCGGGCGGCGCCGCGGAGTAGCGCCACTCGAGGCGCGCTAAGCAAAAAACGGGCTCAGCTCGCCGTATCCACGAGCCATTCCCACACATGCATCGCCACCGAACGCTCGACTAGTAGTCGCCACGTTTCGGCGGAAACGTCTCGATGGATCATCACCGTCGTTTGCGCGAAGAGTGTCTGCGCGCAGGCGCCGGGCGGAACGGCGTTTCCCTCGAGGTCCAGCGTGCAGTCGCGCATGAGCACATCGACGGTGCGGCTCCCACTTAGCTCCAGGAGCACGCTTGCCGAGGACACGTCGGTGACGACCAAGGGCGCCTCGGATCGGATCGCGCCAACCCAGTCGCTCATCGCCCTCGCTGTGAGATTCTGCGAATACACGAGCCAGTCGTCCGGCGCCTTCCAAAGTGCAATGGGATCGACGCCGCATATCGTGTTAGGGCGCTCGGGCAGGTACTTGGGGTCAGTTGCAGCCGAGTACTGCCCACGAGCGTGCAACCCCTGCACGCGGAGCTTCGTTACGGGCTCGAGTTCCCGGATCCGAAACCCCGCCGCGGAGAAGAGGCGCGCATCGTCCCGAAGCGGTGAGCAACGTTGCAGATCAAGCATTGAGACGAGCTCCGGAAGGGTCGAAATGCGCGGGATTCACAACCTCCGCACGCGACTGTTTCCCCGCATCGACAACGTGAACGGTCTCACCCAGCCGTGCACGCCCGGCTTTCAACAAGCCAAGCCCTATATGGCTGCCCAGCGTGGGACTGAAGACAGCCGAAGTCAGGTAGCCGGAAGTGAGCTGGGGTAATTGCACCAGCGGTGCATCTACCAGATGCGCACCGGCGGTGAAGGCGTCCGCCCCGTCCAGGCAGCGAAGGCCGACGAGTTGCAAGCGGTCCTTGCGAAGGTTCTCGGGAAGAGTGAGCGAGCGGCGACCGACGAAGTCGCTCGACTTCCTGGCGAGGGCGGTGCTGAAGCCGATGTCATCGGGTACCGTTGTACCGTCAGTGTCCGCGCCGATATGCAGATAGCCTTTCTCTGTTCGCATCAGCAGGATGGTTTCCACACCGAAAGGCGTGACGGAGAAGTCTTGGCTAGCCGCGTAGAGGCGCTCCCAAAGCGAGGCGCCGGCGTTCGCGGGAACGCTGATTTCGTAACTCAGCTCGCCTGT
>JBDZVF010000195.1:0-10855 GCA_040255575.1 Pseudomonadota bacterium
TGTCTTCCCGGATGCGCTCATCCGACCGCGTGTAGCCTTTCGGACCCGACCGATAAGGACGCCGTTCGCGCTCCACAGAGCGCGGCCGCCGTTCGTCGTATCGATTCATCTTCTGACCTCCGTTCAGCGCAGTGTCGGCGTCGCGCCGCTCGCGAACCGGCCCGACTCGTCGGAGAAGACGAGGTCGACGCGACGGTTCTGCTGCTGGCCCGCGCTCGTGTCGTTGCTCGCGACCGGCAGGTCCTCGCCGCGACCCACCGCTTCCACTCGGCTGCGATCGATGCCGCGGAAGGCCAGCGCATCCGCAACGGCCTGCGCGCGACGTTCCGACAACTGCTGGTTGTATTCCGCAGAACCGCGGCTGTCCGTGTGGCCCTCCACGATGACCTTCGTGCCCTCGTTCTGCTTCATGAACGTCGCCACTCGATCGATGATCGCGTCGGCGCCGGGTTTCAGCGTCGAAGCGGCGGTATCGAACAGCACGTCGCCCAGGGTCAGCACCATTCCGCGATCGGTCTGCTTGGCCTGCATCTCCTCGAGCTGATGCTGCGCGGCTTCGGCCTGCTGTTTGGCCGCCTCAGCCTGCTGGGCCTGCTGTTCGGCGGCCGCCTTCGCGGCCTCCGCCTCACGCGTGCGCGATTCGAGCAGCACCCGATTGCGTTCGGCCTCACCCTTCGCCACCTGTTCCTTCGCTCTTGCAGCCGCAATCTGCTCCTGGCCAGTTTGCGCCTGCTGAGTGGCGAGATACGCGTAATGAAGCACCTGATCCTTCTTGCGCTCCTTCATCGCGATGTCCGCCGACTCGAGCGACTTGCGAGCGTTGGAAAGCTCCTGGCTCGCGGCCTGCTGCACGAGCGGGTCGGCCGCCAGCGCTTCGACATCAGCATGCGCCTGATCGAGCTCCGGGATGTGCTCCGGCATCGACGCGCACGCCGCGAGCAGCATCGCGCTGGCGATGGCTGTGAAAGATACGGTTGTGTATTTCATGGCGTGCTCCTTCAAGGAACCGGGGTGGGCGGTGTCGTCGGAACAGGCTGTGCGGGCGGTATGCCCTGCGTGCGCTCCGTCTCACGCTGCAGAACGTCGGTGCTGCGTTCCACTTCTTCCGCGGCCTTCTGCGCTGTGCCGCTCTGCGCCTTGGATTGCGCGAGCTGAGCATCCGCGGCCGCTTCGTTGGCGCGGGCGCGAGCCACGTCTTCATCGCCATCGCGCTGAGCCGCGTTCGCCAGGCGCAGCTTGTCTCGTGCGCTATCGAGCTGGTCGGCCGCGTACTGGCGCGCGCCCGCCTTCTCGGCCTCCTCGATGAGCGTTTGCGCACGCGTGATCTCTGGAGTGGGCTGTTTGGTCGCGCAACCTGCGCACAGCAGCCCCACCACTGCTGCGACCAGGTAACCGTTACGAGCTGACATGTGATTCCCCTTGATAAGTTTCGGACTCCGCCGCGGATTTTCACGCGCGCGAGGCCGCGGCCGCCGTCAGCGCACGGTGGGGGCGCGAGGCGGCGGCCCCGATCCGAAACGTAGGATTCTTCCGACTTTTTTGAGGTTTGCGCGCCGGGCGCAACAGCGCGCGTAGCGCAAGCGGCGCGCTGGCGCCGTTCAGGACCGTGAGGCGCCCCGCCTCATGCGCGGCAAGCACTTCGGGGTGGATGTAACACTTTCGACAAATCGCGGGCGTGTTGCCGAGCTTGTCGGCCACCGCCTTGACCGTGGCGAGCACCTGCTTTCGGGCATGCTCGCCGCGACCCGGTCCCGCCTTCCGCAGGAGTTCCAAAGCTTCGACTGTGGCGAACCAGGTCCGAAAGTCCTTCGCGGTGAACGGGCCGCCGCTCGCCTCGCGCAGGAAGTCGTTCACGTCACTCGAGCCGACGGGGCGGCGCTCGCCCTGCTCGTCGACCCACTGGAAGAGTTCCTGACCGGGGATGTCCCGACAATCACGCACGATGTGCGCGATGCGCCGGTCCGTGACCAGTGCGCGCTGTCGTATGCCGCTCTTGCCGCGAAACTCGAGCACGAGTGCTCCGCCTTTCAGGTCGACGTGACGGTTCCGAAGCGTCGTGAGGCCGAAAGAGCCGTTCGCCCGCGCGTACTCCTCGTTGCCTACGCGAATGAGCGTGCATTCGAGCAGGCGCACGATCGTCGCGAGCACCTTCTCCCGCGGCAGGCCGCTGAGACGAAGATCCTTCGCCACTCGGCGCCGGATGCGCGGCAAGGCGTGGCCGAACTCCAGCATGCGATCGAACTTCGTGGCGTCACGATGCTCGCGCCACTTCGGGTGATAGCGGTATTGCTTGCGGCCGCGCGCGTCGCGACCCGTGGCCTGCAGATGTCCGTTCGGATCCGGGGAGATCCACACATCCTGATACGCAGGTGGAATAGCGAGCTTGCGAATGCGCTGAATGACCCGCGCGTCGCGGATGACCCGCCCGCGGGTGTCGCGATAGACGAAATGCTTCCCACGCAGAACGCGGGTGAAGCCGGGCTGGCTGTCGCTCGTGTAGCGCAGCCTTTCGCGTTCAGTGGCTGGCGGCGGCGGCGACCGTTTCATCTGCCGGAACGCCGACGCTGTCCGGCTGCCCCTCACCCGAGCGCAGCAGCAGATGCCATGCGACGCGCCCCCGGGCGAGACACATCGCGTAGTTCAGCGCCGCTGCCTTGTCATTGAAGCTTGCTACCGGCCGGGATCGTGGCTCCTGGTAGACATCCCAGCGGCCCCTCGAGACCGCGCAAACCCGATAAATCTCCGCACTCTTTCCCTCATTCATCTGCCGACCGACGCCTCTTTCGACACTCCTGCGCCCGCTTCGAGCAAGAAAGAGACCTGTCGCCGATCGGAGTCAGGAACTGAGCCATTCGTAGGACTGGTCTGACACCCGCTTCAGAGCCGCATCGCGCCCACCTTCGGGGGGCTCCGACTTTGGCGAAGCCGGGGAGCCGCTACCGTGTCTGCCACCCGACGAACCTACTTTCCTGCGCGGAGGCGAATCGAAAATTATGGTGACGCAAGACATGGTGGCCCTGGTTCCCCAGATGCACACGTTTGCCCGCTCCCTGTGCCGCGACGGCGTCAAGGCGGATGACCTCGTGCAGGAGGCGCTGGCCCGCGCGCTCGCGAACATCGATCGGTTCCGCCCCGGGACCAACCTCAAGGCGTGGCTCTTCACGATCGTGCGCAACGAGCACTACTCGCAGCTGCGTCGGCGCAAGTTCGAAGCGATGGGCGTGGACACGGACGCGCTGCCCGAGCCGAGCGTGCCGCCCGATCACGATGGCGACCTCGAGCTGCGGGACCTGAACCGTGCGCTCGCGACGCTCTCGCCGGGGCAGCGCACGGCCCTCATTCTCGTTAGCGCGAGCGGGTTCTCTTATGAGGAAGCCGCGCGGATCTGCGGATGTGCCGTGGGGACGATCAAGAGCCGCGTGGCTCGCGCGCGGGACACGTTGATGGCGATTCTCGATGGCAAGAAGGTGGAGCGCGTGGAAGGCGACGATGAGGTGGAAACCTTCTCGACGCGCCGGCCGATCGCCTCGACCAGCGCGATTCACGCGATGGCGAACTGAGGCTGCGCCAGAAGGCAAAAAACCCATCGGTCGTCGGGCGGCGAAAAGGCCGCGCTGCGAGCAGGGCCTATACCCTGCTCGTATCGTCAGCCGCCCGGCGGCGATTCCCGTCACGCCGCCGCCGGTTCACCCTCACGGTGCCGGTTCACCCTCACGGTGCCGGTTCACCCTCACGGTGCCGATTCACCCTCACGGTGCCGATTCACTCTCACGCCGGCGATTCACTCTCACGCCGGCGATTCGCCGTCACCGCCTCTGGATCTTGCGAGCGCGCGCAGCGCGTCCCCGTCCAGCCGATACATCGTCCACTCCTCCATGGGCCTCGCGCCCAGGCTCTTGTAGAACCGGATCGACGGCTCGTTCCAATCCAGCACCGACCACTCGAGCCGGCCGCAGTCCCGCCGCACAGCCTCCGCCGCGAGCCACGTCAGCAGCGCCTTGCCAAGCCCCTTGCCTCGCGCGGCCGGCCGCACGAACAGGTCTTCGAGGTAGATGCCGGGCTTGCCGAGAAAGGTCGAATAGTTGTGGAAGAACAGCGCGAACCCTACTGGCTCATCATCGAGACAGGCAAAAACCACTTCGGCGTAGGGCCGCGGCCCGAAGAGATCCCGCCGCACCCGCTCCTCCGTCGCCACCGCCTCGTGCAAAAGATGCTCGTATTCGGCCAACTCGCGCACGAATTGCAGCACGAGCGGCACCTCGTCCTCACGACACGGGCGGATGGTGATGGCTTCGTTCATGATGAGTTGCCGTTTCCTCAGCCCGTGCTCTGCAGACCCTGCGCGATGCCGCTGATGCTCGCGAGCAGCGCCTCGAACAGGTCGCGGTCCTGTCGATCAGTCGCGCGCCAGCGCTGGAGCAGGTCCACCTGCATGAGGTTCATTGGATCGACGTAGGGATTGCGCAGCTGAATGCTCCGCTGAAGCGTGGTATCGGAGTCGAGCAGTGCCGAGCAACCCTTGACGGCGAGCACCTGATGCACGGCCGAGGCGTATTCGTCGCGGATCGGCTCGAAGAACCGATGCAGCTCCGGGGGCGCCAGCACGTTGTACGCGCCGGCGATCTCGAGGTCCGCCCGGCCCAGCATGGCTTCCACATCATCAATCAGATTGCGAAGGAAGAACCACTCGCTATACGTCGCGCGCACGCGCGCGGCGCCGAACTTCTTGATAGCGGCATACAGCCCGGTGCCGGCGCCATACCAGCCCGGCAGCATGTGGCGCGGTTGCGTCCAGGCGAAAACCCAGGGCACGGCGCGCAGCGAACCGGGCGCGCCGTCATCCGGACGATGCACCGGCCGCGCGCCGATCTGCATCCGCTCGATCACGTCAATCGGCGTCACGGCGCGGAAGTACTCATAGAACTGAGGCTCGGCATGCACGAGCTTGCGATACGCGTCGCGGCTCGCAGCGGCGATGGTGGCCGCCACTTCGAGATGTTCCGGCCGATCCGTGCCGATCTTCCCCTGGCGTGCAGCCGATGTCGTGGTGCTGATGGCGTTGAACGCGCGCTCCAGCGTGCGCATCGCGATGGGCCGCAGGCCGTAGCTCTGCTGAATGGATTCGCCTTGCTCGGTAAACCGCAGCACCCCGTTGAGAGCCTCAACCGGAGCGGCACGCGCCAGCGCATCCACTCGCCCGCCGCCGCGCGCGATGCTGCCGCCACGCGCGTGGAAGATCACAAAGCTCTCGCCGTCAGCTGCCAGCGCGCCTGCGAGCGTGCGTTGCGCCTGATGCGTAGCGAACCGTGATGCGCACGGTCCGTCTGCCTCGTTGGTATCCGAATAGCCGATCAGCACGCATTGGCGGCGGCCGCGAGCATCGAGGTGGCGCCGATACACGGGTTCGGCCAGCAACCCCCGCATGACGTCGCCACAGCGATCGAGCGTATCTACGGATTCGAACAGCGGCGCGACGTCCACTGCGATCTCGCCAGTGCGCTTGTCATACGCTTCCGCCCAACGGGCGAGCAGGAGCGGCGCAAGAACATCATCTGCGCCGCTGCAGCCGCTCACGATGAAGTTGCCGATGGCGTTTACACCGTATCGATGG
Organism: Pseudomonadota bacterium; assembly: GCA_040255575.1. Classification (GTDB taxonomy): domain Bacteria; phylum Pseudomonadota; class Gammaproteobacteria; order Steroidobacterales; family Steroidobacteraceae; genus JADGHX01. The sequence goes on from JBDZVF010000195.1 coordinate 5,612, forward strand.
CGACTCTGCACCATCGCTTCGAAGACGCCGAGCGTGCGTTTGCCGATCGGGTCGAGCTCGGCACGCGGGCCCATGTCGCGCGAAAGCGCATCGACCAGCCGGCGGGTGCGATCTTCCGGCGTGCGCGCGAGCCACTCGGGATCGTCGAGGCCTTTCGCGAGCACCTGGTGATGCACGCTCGTGTGTTGGCGAACATCGAGCGTGGCCACATGAAAGCCGAACGTGTCGATCCGACGCAGGAATCGCTGGATGTAGAAGAGCCCTGCGTTCGTGCCCTTGTTCGCGCGGAGACTCTCCGCGATGAGCTCGACGTCCTCGCGAAGCTGCTGGACGTTGGCGTAGCCGTTGGGGCGACCATCGTAGCTGTACTTCAGACGCTCGCCGATCTGCGCGAGGAACACTCGATACGGCATGCGATCGTGGCGCGCGGGCGTTGCCGAGCGGGCGGCCGGCAGCAGCGTCGTGTACTCCTCGATCCGCTGCGCAAGCGCGGGCGTGACGCTGATGCGGCTCGCACTCTGCGACAAACGCTCCACGAGCTTCTGCGTCTCGCGGAAATAGACGTTGATGATCACCTGCTGCTGGCGCGCGAGTGTTTCGCGGATCGTCTTAGCGTGAACGTCCGGGCTGCCGTCCATGTCGCCGCCGACCCATGTGCCGAAGCTGAAGACCGAAGGCAACTCGACACTCTCCGCCGGCACGCCGAACACCTTCTCGATAGCGAGTGCGATCTCCTCGTAAAAGGCCGGCACCACGCCGTACAGAATATCCGTCAGATAAAAGAGCACGTGCTCGCGCTCATCCGCGACGGTGAGCTTCTCGCGGGGGTGATCCTCCGTCTGCCAGCCCACCGTGAGCTCGATGCGGATCGCGCTCCAGAGCGCGCGCATGTCATTCGGCGTGAGGGTGGGATTGAGGCGGCTCAGCAGCAACTCCGCCACGTGTTGCTGCTGACGCAGGATGGTGCGCCGGGTGGATTCGGTGGGATGCGCCGTGAACACCGGCTCGATGCGCATCTGTCCGATGAGCTCGAGCACCTCCGACAGTTGCAACCCCTCGACCTTGAGCCGCGCCAGAGCATCCTGCACACCCCCCGGCTGCGGGCGAACGCTGTCCTTCACGAAGTATTCGCGGCGGCGGCGAATCCGATGGACCTTCTCCGCAAGATTCACCACCTGAAACCAGGTGGAGAAAGCCCGCACGAGGTCCCGCGCGACCGTCGGCGGGCGGTTCTTGACCAGCGAGAGCAGCTCGGCATCCGCCTTCTCGTCACCGTCGCGCCGATGGATGGCGGCCATGCGATCCTGCTCGACGAAATACAGGAGCTCGGGCCCGCCCTGCTCCAGCAGGATCTCGCCGACCAGCGAGCCGAGGGCGTGTACGTCCTCGCGCAGCGCTTCGTGCTTCGGAGGGAAATAGATCTGACTGCGGATCACGGGGCCGGGAGTTTACCCCCGGTCACTTCCAAACGTTCGCCTTGTCCGTGAAATCCGCGCGTTGCGGGTGGACTATGCAAAATCTCTGGCCGGTGGGGGCTTCCATGACCCACCAGCGCGGAAAGCGCTTGACCTTCTTCGCGCCCAGGCCTTCCAGGCGCGTGGCTTCGGCCTCGATGTCGTCGGTCTCGATGTCGAGGTGCACCCGGCTGGGATGCTCCACTTTCTGCACTTCGACGTGCACGCCGGTCGGGCCCGTGTCCAGATGACGATAAATGCCCTGGTCCCCTTCGAAGGGGGCGAGCGGATAACCCAATGCCTGCGACCAGAACGCGGCGGCGGCATCGAGATCCGGCGTGTTGCAGTCGATGATGAATCCGGCAAGGCGGCTCTTGTGCATGAGGAAGCTCCTTGTTCAGGCCACGCGACGCGCCGACGGCGCACGCCCGCGCTATTCAGGGGACGAGGGCTCAGCCCGCGAGCAGCACGGACTCCGCGTGCTCGCAAGCCTTCGGCGAGCCGTAGATCACGACGACGTCGCCATCGCGCAGCGACGTTTCGCCCCCTGGCTCGCGGCCGACGATGCCATGGCGGCGAATGCTCGTGAAGGTCACTTCAGCGCCGCGCGCACGCACCTCGTCGAGCGTGCGTCCGATACCCCACGCGCCCGGCGGCAGCAGCACGGTCTTGAGCTGCTCGGAGTCGTCCGGGTTCGCTTCGATGGGCACGAAGCTCGCGCCATCGAGATTCACAATATTCCGAAGCACGGCGTATCGCGTGTTGCGAATGTCGCTGACGGTGCGCACCACTTTCACGACCGGCACGTTCAAGAGCATGAGCACCTGGGAGACGAGCATCAGGCTCGCCTCCAGCGTTTCGGGCACCACGTCGGTCGCGCCGGCTTCGCGCAGCTCGTTGAGCCGCGAATCATCCTGCGTGCGCACGAGCACCGGCACCTCCCGGCGCAGCGCCCGGATCGAACGAAGGATGCCGATCGAAGTTCCCGGATCCGCAAAGCTGATGATCACGGCATTCGCGTGCTCGAGGCCGGCGCGCATCAACATGCCCTCATCGGCCGAGTCGCCGAAGATGACGGGGTCGCCCGCCTGGCGCGCGGCGCGGATGCGTGCAGGGTCTAGCTCCAGGGCGATGTATTCGAAACCGTGGGCTTCCAGCACGCGCGCCACGTTCTGCCCGACGCGTCCGAAACCGCAGAGGATCACGTGCTCCCGCTCGGCGATGCCCAGGGTCACCGCATCCTCGCGCTGAACCGCGGTGCTGCCGGGCGGCCCGCTCTCACGCAGCAGAAAGCGCGCAACCCACTTGTTGTTGCTGATGATGAACGGGCTCACGATCATCGAGAGCGCGATCGCGACGAGCAGCGGCTGCCCGAGCTGCATCGGCAGCGCCTGGCCCTGCAGGACCAGCGTGAGCAGCGCAATGCCGAACTCGCCAGCGATCGAGATCACGATTCCCGTGCGGATCGACCTGAACCACGAGCCCGTGAACCAGCGGGACACGAGCGCCGCCGTCGCCGCCTTGAGCACGATGAGCCCGAGCAGCATGGAGAAGACGAGCCCGAACTGGCTTATCACCAGCCGCACATCGAGCAGCATGCCGACCGTGATGAAGAAGAGGCCGAGCAGGATGTCCCGGAACGGCCGGATCACCACTTCGATCTGATGCCGGTACTCGGTTTCCGCGAGCATCATCCCCGCGAGGAAACCGCCGAGCGCCAACGACAGCCCGGCGCTGTGCGACACCCAGGCCGACGCGAGCACGACGAACAGCACCGCGAGCGTGAAGAGCTCGCGCAGGCGGCTCTTCGCGATCTCCTGGAACAGCGGTCGCAGCAACAGCCGACCCATGAGGAGCACCACGCCGACCGCCAGCGCGCCGAGCAGCACGTTGCGGATCGTCGCGATCACCGAGAACTCACCCCTCTGGGTCAGCGCAGCGGCGAGCGCGAGAAAGGGGACGAAGGCCAGGTCCTGGAACAGCAACATGCTGAAGGCGAGCCGGCCATGGGTGCGGTTCAGCTCCGCCCGTTCGGTGAGCTGGTGCATGATGATCGCGGTGCTGCTCATCGAGATGGCGCCACCAATCACCACCGCCATGGGCCACTCAACGCCAGCGAGGCGCGCAATGCAGGCGAACACGATAGTGGTGCCGACGACCTGCGCTGCGCCCAGCCCGAACACCTCTCGCTTCATCGCGAGCATGCGCGGCAGCGAGAACTCGAGACCGAGCGTGAAGAGGAGGAACGTGACGCCGAGCTCCGCGAGCAGCGCCGTGGTGGGGGATTCACGAATCAGCCCGAACGCGAACGGGCCGAGCGCCATGCCCACGACCAGATACCCAAGGATGGGTGGCAGACCCAATCGCCGCAGCAACGTGACGACGAACAGCGAACCTGCCAGCAGTATCAGCACTTGGAGGAGCGGTTGTTCGATCATGCCGCTCAGGAAAGTAAATTAGCGGCGTCACGCGTGGCAAGACGCCAGACGGGAGAGCCCGGCGGTCCGCCCTGTGAAATTTGACTTGTGAAATAGCGGCGGGTCAGCCGCCCATCAGCACGGTCGTGTCGTAGCTCTCGAAACCCTGTATCGCGCGCCGGTAGGCGTTGAAGATGAGCCGCTCCGCAATCTTGTCCGCCCGAGGGGACAGGAGCATGCGCAGGACCACGTCATCCGCCGGCCGGGCGGCATCCTCGGCGAGGAACTGCTCGATCAGCCGGGTGAGCCGGAACACGATCTCGTTGACGAACCGCAAATGCAGCGTGTCATGCACCGCCTCGGTCCCCGGCCCATAGGTAGTGCGCGCCTCCTGCGCAAGCTCGTGCAGAAAGCTATTGAGGAGCCGCGCCTTGTCGAGCATCGCGAGCTCCGAAAAATACTCGATTTCCGACTGCAGATTCATGGTTGCACGTTCAGCGACCCAAAACGCCCATGCGAGACCCGCCCCGAGGCTGTACGCCAATCCGGATCTGCACGCCCATTCGACGCCGTACGCCCATGCGACACCCCCACCCGGCCGGGCGTAGCCACGCGCCACCGCAGGCGGCGAAAACCACGCCCTTCTGCCGCCGGAAACGAAGCCTCCACTCCCGGCCCGGGCGTAGCCACGCGCCACGGCAGGCGGCGAAAACCACGCTTTTCGCCGCCGGCAACGAAGCCCAGGCTCCGGGAAAAGCGCCGCAGGCGACTTTTCCCCAGTTAAGCAGGAAAGAAGTCGATCGGCTTGGTGGTCGTGATGGTTTCGACATCCTTTGCCTCGAAGCGGAACAGGCGCACGCGCGCCACGATCTTCTTCTCGAGGTCAGGATCGTTCAATTCGCTGGAAACTACCCGGCACATCGTCACTTCCCCGGAAGGGGAAATCGTGAATTCCAGCACCATTTTGCCCTGTAGCTCGGGCTGGTCCCGCAGCGCCCGACTGTAGAGGGAGTAAATGGCGCCCTTGTTGCGGTCGAAGATGAGCTCGATCTCCTCGCGGCTGCGGGCGGCCTTGCCGCTCGAGCCGCTGCGGCTCGGCCCGCGGGCATTGAGCCCCGACTGGGCGATGCCCGAGGCGACCGCCCCCGTGTCATGCCCCGTGAGGGAGCCCGCGCCGGTGCCGAAGCCACGACTGCCCATGTTGGAGGTGGTGATGCCGCTCGACCCCTGCCCGGCCTTGGAGGTGATCAGGTTGCGTTCGGCATGGGAGTCCGCCCCCACGGCGCCGGAAAGGTTCCTGGTCTGGGCGAGCTGGGTCATGTCGAGCTGCTCGCGCAGGTCCGCCAGCTCATCCTTCACCTGGTTGAGCTGCC
>JBDZVF010000196.1:0-10846 GCA_040255575.1 Pseudomonadota bacterium
CGCGCGCGTTGTCGTTCCGCAGATACGGAACAACGCCGCCATAAGCGTCAAACTGCTGCGCCAACATTCCGACTCCGCCCATTATTCATCACACCAACATGGTGTTGCGCGCGGGCCGTCCTGACAATGGTTGGGAATTTCGAATTTCACCACGATCGGAGATGCTTTGCAGTGCCCTCCGCGCCCCGCCGGCCAAACCGTTCTTTCGCCCGTCATAACGGTACGAAATGACCGCAGGCGGCGGTTGAACTCCGCCACGTCTCTCTATAGACAAACCTTCGCTGGACAGGGATTCTCCGGCGGCAACGGCCGCCACCTGGCCAGCCTGTTGGGGCGTAGCCAAGCGGTAAGGCAGGGGATTTTGATTCCCCCATGCGGAGGTTCGATCCCTCCCGCCCCAGCCAGAAGCCTCCCATTTCGTATCACACTCCGTACCACAGATTCGAGATTTCTCGCTGAAGGATTCGGCTGTTATTTCAAATCCTTACGATGAATCGTGTTTGCCCCCGCAAAGGGCGTTTGGAGTTGATGCGTAGCAAGGATATCGGAACGTGGCAGCGTAGTTGCCGCATCGGCCCAAAACGTCGTCATCAAGGAAGACGAGCCAAGGACTCCCAGGGCTGCTACAGAATCTGACGAAGAAACGCCCGCGATCTCGTTAGGAAAAACTTGGGCCGGAACTTGCGATAGGACTTTGTCTACAGCACGCACGCTGGCGCTGGCGAGCAACCTGCCAGCCTCTGCCGCCGGATGCATCAGCTGCCCACAACGCCTATGCCGCTTAATTGCAACGCGCCATTTACCAAGCTGCCACTTGTTGCCGCGCCGGGAGCCGGGCAGCGGGCGCGAGGCATTCGCGCGCTTCCTGCACGAGCAGAGCCCGCGCTCCGCACAGCCGTTTGTCACGCTGGTGGCGAGCGGGCTGCGCGACGCGGATGCGGAGACGCATCTCTTCGGCACGGCCCACGACGGCGCCGCGCGCGCCGGGATACTCGAAGAGGCCGGCTCCGGCACGCTCTTCATCAACCAGATCGAAGACCTGCCGCCCGCCGCGCAGCGTGCACTCGCGGGCGTGCTGGAGTCCGGTCGCTTCACACGGATCGGTGCCACGGAACCGCAGGAGTTCTCGGCACGCGTCGTATCTTCCGCGCAGCCGGGCATCGAGGGACGCGTGGGGCCGGAGGGTTTCCGCCGCGACCTGCTCGCGCATCTCAACACCCTGGTCGTGCGAGTTCCGCCGCTGCGGGAGTACGCGGAGGATGTTCCCGAGCTGCTCCGCCATTACGTCGACCGTGCCGTGGATACCGAAGGTCTGCCGTTCCGGCGATTCAGCGTCGCCGCACAGAACCGGCTGCGTAACTACCCATGGCCCGACAACGTGCGTGAGCTGAAGACGCTCGTGCATCGGCTGCTCATTCAGGGTGGGCCGGAGGAGATTCGGCTGGAAGAAATCGAGCGCGAGCTCGCCGTCCAGGCTCCGCAGGGTGAACCGCTGGTGAAGCAGGATCTGCTGGCCCTGCCGCTTCGCGAGGCGCGGGAGCAATTCGAGCGCGCCTACCTTCAACAGCAGCTCCTTTTGTGCAATGGCAAAGTCGGGCAGCTCGCGAAAAGGGTGGGCATGGAGCGAACGCACCTCTATCGCAAGCTGCGGTCCCTGGGGGTCGACTTCCGGAATGTGAGCGAGGACTAAAAACGCGACCCGCGTCACGGTTTTGCGGGTTTCGCACCGACGTGTGAAATATTTCCCTCTCTGCCTGCAGTAAGGGATCGAATATGCGTCGGATCACAAAGAGCATCACAGCCGGTGCCTGGTGACCGAACAGGCGCCACGGAGGCCACGAGGCCAGGGCACTAGTGAGGGCAGGAGGCCCGTTTTCCAGGAGGATCGGGTGCCACTGGACCTGCGAGTGTTGATTGTCGAGGACGTGCCTACGGATGCCGAGCTGGCGGTCAGACAGCTCGAACGCAGCGGCATTGGCTGCGTCCATCATCGAGTCGATTCGGAGCCTGCATTCCGCAAGGCGCTGACGGATTTCCGTCCGCATCTGATTCTCTCGGATTTCACCATCCCCGCGTTCGACGGCATGGCGGCGCTCGACATTGCACTCGAGTTCGCGCCGGACGTGCCCTTCATCTTCCTGTCGGGGACCATCGGCGAGGAGCGCGCCATCGAAGCGCTGCGCCGCGGCGCCGTGGATTACGTGCTCAAGACCAACCCCGCGCGGCTCGCGCCCGCCGTTCGCCGCGCGCTGCGTGAGGTGGCGGAACGCCGCCGCCGCCGTTTCGCGGAACTGCGCATTCGGGAAAGCGAGCAGCGGCTGCGAGACATCATCGACACCGCGCAGGATTGGATCTGGGAGCTCGCGGCCGGCGGCCGCTACGTGTTCAACAGCGAATCGGTGAGCGGCATGCTCGGCCGGTCGCCGGACGATCTGAACGGCACGCATTTCAGCGACTACATCCATGAAGAAGACGCGCCGGCGTTCTCCGACACGCTCGCGCGGCTCGATACGCATCGGCGCACGGCCACGGGCATCGTGGCGCGGTGGCGGCACGCGGATGGCGAATATCGCTGGCTCGAAGGCAACCTGCTCGCGCTCGTCGGGCGCGATGGCACGATCACCGGCTATCGCGGTACTCATCGCGATGTCACCGAGCGCAAACAGCAGCAGGAGCGCATCGCGCGCCTGACGCGCGTGCTGCAGTTCCAGAGCGGCATCAACGCCGCGGTTGTGCGTATTCGGGATCGGGACGCGCTCCTGCGCGAAGCGTGCCGCCTCGCCATCACGGTCGGCGGCTACGATCACACGGTCGTTTCAATGGTGACCGCCGACGGCCGTCACGTTGTGCCGTGGTACTGGAACGGCGGCGACATCGATACGCGCACGCCGGTGGAGTTCGAGATCGGTGATGGGCTCGAGCCCGACTCGAGCCTCGTGGGTCGCGCGCTGCGCACCGGGGAGATCGCGGTCGCCAACGACCTGTCGCAGTCCGAGCCGGTCGTCGCGAATCGTGTCGAGCTCATGAAGAAGGGCTATCGATCGATGGTGGCGCTGCCCTTCATCGTTGACGGCAGCCGCGTAGGCGCGCTCACGCTGTGCTCCCGCGCCGGCGATCTGGTGAGCGATGAAGAGCTCCGGCTGCTGCAGGAGATCACCGCGAACCTCTCATTCGCCCTGCAGTTCCGGCAGAAGGAAGATGCGTTTCAGCTGCTCGCCTACTTCGATCCCCTCACGGGGCTCGCCAAACGGGCGCTGTTCTGCGAGCGGCTGGATGAGCTCCTCATCGGCGGCTTCGGTCCCGCGGCCCGGCCCGTGATCGTCGCCTTCGACGTGGATCGCCTGAGTCACGTCAATGACAGCTTCGGGCGTCACGTTGGCGATCTGCTGCTGCAGAAAGTGTCGGAGCGGCTGAAGCATCAGCTCGATGAGGATGAGCGCCTCGGCTATCTCGGTGGCGGCACGTTCGCCATGGTGCTGCCGATGCCGGAGGCCTCCGACGACAACGCGACCGCGTTCCTGGATACGGGCGTATTCCGCGATCCCTTCGAGATCGAAGGCCACACCATGCGGGTGTCGTTCAAGTCCGGCATCGCGCGCTATGCGGGCGTGGGCGAAGACGGCAACACACTCGTGCAGCGTGCGGAAGCCGCGTTGAAGCAGGCGAAGGCTTCCGGCGAGCAGTACCTGCACTATCAGATTCAGATGCACAGTGAGCTCGCCGAGCGCTTGTCGCTCGAGCATCGTTTGCGTACGGCACTGGACGAAGAACAGTTCGTTCTCTACTACCAGCCGCAGGTAAACGTAATCACCGGCCAGATCGACAGCGTCGAGGCGCTGCTGCGCTGGCAGGATCCGCAGGAAGGCCTCGTGGCACCCGCGCGGTTCCTGCCGGTTCTGGAATCATCGGGGATGATCGTGCCGGTCGGCGAATGGGTGCTGCGCAAAGCGGCGGACGACTGTCGTCGCTGGCAGCGGCTCGGGCTCGGGCCGGTGCGCGTCTCGGTGAATGTGTCCGCCCTTCAGGTGCGACGGCGCACGTTCGTGGAAAGCGTGCTGAAGGCGAGCACGGGCTGGCCGCGCGAGGGGTACGGCATCGATATCGAGATCACCGAGACAGGGCTGCTCCAGGACCTCGAAGGCACCAGTCGCAAGCTGCGCGAGCTGCGGAACGTGGGGCTGCGCATCGCCATCGATGATTTCGGCACCGGCTATTCGTCCCTCGGGTTGCTTTCGAAACTGCCCGTGGATCTTCTCAAGATCGATCGCGCATTCATCAGCGGCCTGCCCGCCGATCGCGCGAGCGTCACGCTCGTGTCGAGCATCATCAGCCTCGCCTCCGCGTTCAATCTCACCTCGATCGCCGAAGGAGTGGAGACGCCCGAGCAGCTCGAGATGCTGAAGAGCCTGCGCTGCGCCCAATCCCAGGGTTATCTGCACTCCCGCCCCATTCCCGTCAGCCAGCTCGAAGCGCTGCTTGCCCGGCAGCGGCACACCTCCGTACTGCGCCAGTCCGTCTGATACCCGCTGGCTTCGGGCCCACGTGAGGCCCGTTGCAGCCGTCGCCTCCAGAGACGGTGCGGCCGCTAAATTTTTCCCGGAAATCCCGGATATTGGTTGGATCACAACCATGAGCCGGGGATGCACAGGATCGAACGATATCGGGCGCTCTGCGCCGACGGTCGCACGCTCGATGAGCGCAGGACACTGCTAAACCAGGGACGCTGGAAACCCTCGACCATCGTGCGACTGGAATGGGAGTGCGACGGCCGCTCCATCGAGATTTCGCACATCTACGGCCTGATGGCTCAGCTGCTGCCCGATGGCAGCGGGGTCGCGATCCTGCGCGCCTCACTACGCAGCCGATTCTCGCCCGCGCTCGAGCTCATCGAGCCGAATGGGGAAATCCGCTTCACGCTCGAAAGCCCGATCCGCATCGACGAGCGGGATGTCATCGGCGAGTTCGCGTGGTTCGAGGACGGGAGCAGCCACGCCTCCGCGCCGTATCGGGCGGCTCACCGCGTGCGCCTGGTCTTCTGGTCCGTGGCGGGCGATCGATATTTTCTGCTGGACGTCGATGCCCGCACCGGAGTCATCACGGCGGTGATGCCGTTGCAGTAGCCCGAACGGCTGCTCTTGATGACATAATGCAAAGCTTAAGATTTGACATAACTAGAAACCAGAACGCCTGACGTTGCGGCTCTTCAGGGAAGCGCGCGCTGACTCCCGGCGAATCGGAACAAGGATGCCCTTGCCCGTCGAATCCGCGCACCCGCGCGACCGCTTCTGATCCACGCATGCCTGGTGTGGAGGGCGCCGAGCCCCTGTCGGAAGAGGCGATGAAGGAGTTGTGGGCGCGATTCATCGTGTCCCGCTCGCCGGTCCTGCGGGCCCGGCTCATCGAGTGCTACCTCGGGCTGGCACACGTCGCCGCCGCGAAGTTCTTTCGCCTGCGCGCGGATCACGCGGTCTCGTTTTCGGACTATCTGCAGTACGCGCGGCTCGGGCTTGTCGAAGCGATCGATGGCTTCGATCCGACGCGCGAGGCCTCCTTCGAAACCTACTCGAGCTATCGCATTCGGGGCGCGATGCTCAACGGCCTTGCGCGCGAGAGCGAATCGGCCGCGCAAAGGACTTTCTGGCGCACGCGGCTCGAGGAGCGCGTCGAGCAGCTCGGCCCGCCTCAATCCGCGGATGCGGACCGCGAGCTCGACGAGCTCACGCGCCTGCTCGAAGGGCTCGCGACGAGCTACTTCACGGAGGAGCGGGAGGATCCCGCCGACGACACCCCGCACTCCAATCCCCACACCGCGACGGAGCTCGCCCAGCTGCGCGAAGCGGTCGAGAAGCTGCCGGATCGTGAGCGCCTCGTGATCCGGCGCCACTATTTCGATCACCGCGAGTTCCGGCTCATCGCGCGGGAGCTGACGGTCACCCCCGGGCGCGTCTCGCAACTGCATGCCCAGGCGCTTGGACATATTCGGCTGCTGCTCGACCTGGAATAGCCGAAGGCCTGCTTACAGTTCTCTTTGGGCGCGCGCGTCCCCGGGAACGAGCGATGGACACGATCGAGCAATTCAAAGAGCTGTGCACCGATGGACGGCCGGTGGCGGACCCGTCCCGCTTCCCGTGCGTGCCGGGCGCAGTCGCCACTCGCTGGAAGTCCTCGACAATCGTGCGCTTGCAGTGGCAGTGCGACGGCAAGGGCATCGAAATCGAGCACCTCTACGGAATCACCGCACAGGTGCTGCCGGATCGGCGCAGCGTTGCCGTGCTGCGTTCCACCCCGCACGGTCGTTTCGCAACGGCGCTCGAGTTCTTCGATGCACGCGGCACGCCGCTTTTCACGCTGTCCAGTCCCATCGAGATCGAGGGCCAGAGCGTTTCGGGCGAGTTCGCGTGGTTCGAGTCGGCGACGGAACGCACGCCGGCGGTGGTGCGCGTGGTCTTCTGGGCGTTGGGGGACGATCGCTATTACCTGCTGGATGTGAGCTCCGCCAGCGGGGATATCACTGCGGTGATGCCGCTGCAGTGAGCGGTCGCTCAGGGCTTCCGCTGGATCAATCCGTCTTCGCGCACAGCGAGATTTCCCGCGGGAAACGCTTCCGCCGTCAGGTCGCGCAGCTGCAGTAGAGCGCGCTTTTGCGGGTCCGGCTGCGGGCCGCCGGGGCGGATCTGCACGGTGGGCTCGAAATGGGCTTCGATGAAGCGTCCGTCGTCCGCCAATCGGGTGGTGAGCACGCCCGATGTGCCCCGAATGCCATTCACGCTGATTCCGTAGTAGGTGGCGAAGTTGCCCAGGCTGTAGGCGATGAGCCGATCGCGATACAGCTCGAGCGCGCGCATGACATGCGGGCCGCTGCCGACGACGAGATCGGCGCCCGCGTCGATGACGGTGTGCGCGAACTCCACGACATGGCCGCGATCTTCACCGGCGTAGAGCTCGCGGGCGAAGGGCAGCTTCTGGGCACCGTCGCCCTCCGCGCCGCCGTGGAAGGCGACGATGACGATGTCGTGCTTCGCGGCGAGGTCGGTGACGATTTCCTGGGCGCGCACCAGGTCGTTCAATTGATGCGAGCCCACGTTCGGCGCGAACGCGACGAGCGCGAAACGTCGGCCGCGGGTGGTCCACTCGGCGATGTCGCCATCGCGGCCCGAGTGACGGATGCCCACGGCATCGAGTGCCTGCATGCTGGATGCGCGGCCGGGATCGCCGAAGTCCTGCGCGTGATTGTTCGCCAGGCTCATCACGTCGAAACCTGCGTCGCGCAGCCAGGTGGCGTAGCGAGTGGGTGAGCGGAACACGAAGCAGGCGCCGCCCGTGGGAGCGGGATTGATTGACGTATCGCTCGTCGCCGGCGGCGCGACCGGGGGTGGTGTGGAGTTATCGGCTGCGGCGGGCTGCGCACTGGCATCGCCCGGTCTCTCCTCGGCGTCGTCGATCGGACCTGCTGCTATCGTGGTCTCATCCGGGGTCGGTGGGGCGGGAGCGGGTGCGCTTTCATCACGGGAAGACGTCGCGGGCACGGGGGCCGTGTCGTTGCCAGCAGGCGCGTTGGGCACCGGGGCGGTGTCATTGCGAGAAGGCGCATTGAGCACGGTCGCCGTGTCGTTGCCAAATGGCGCCGTGGGCGCAGGCGCAGCTACGCGCGCCGTTGGCGACGCGGTGCCGCCCTTCCGCGTGGTTGCTTTCGCCGGCCCGCAGCGCTTCACCGCCTCGCCACCATCCATGAGCACGCCTTCGAGATTGCCGAAGGCGATATCCGCGGCCGAGAGGAACGGCGTCACGCTCGCCAGAAACGACGCCCCATCATCGTCAGGCAGCGTGTTGTCCGGGTAATCCGTCCCGAGCATCACATCGCCCACCGCCGCGAAGGTGATGCCCTGCGGGTTCAGCACAACCGGCGGGGGTGATGGCGGAGGAGGCGCAGCCGGCGGCACGCGCTCAGGCGTGGAGGCGCAGGAAGCCAGCCACCCGGCGAGCGCAAGCACCGCGACCCGGGCGGCGCGCACTTTCAATCCCCGACGCGGATGACCAGCCCGTCGACGTCAGCCGCCTGCAGCTGCTTGCGAACCTTGTTCAGCTCCGCGAGGTTGCTGATCGGCCCCACCCGCACGCGATGCCAGACATCGTTGTCGATGGAGACGCGCTGAACCTTCGCGTCGATGCCCTGCAGTTTGAGCTGTGCGCTCACCCGCTCCGCATCCGCCTGGTTGCGATAGGAGCCCGCCTGCAGCACGTAGACACCCGGCCGGTCGATGCGCGCCGCGCCCGGCACGTCGCGCTTCACTTCGCGATCTTTCTCCGGCACGACGACTTCGAAATTCGGGAGCATCTCGTAGAAGTCGTAACGCTCGCCGGTCTCATTGCCGGCGGCGGCAGTGTCCGAGTCCGCGGGGGACGCGGCGCGTTGCTGCGGTTCGGGCCGCGGGCTGTCGGGCTCCGCCGCCTCGCGCGCACCACTGCTGTACAGGAAGACGCCCGCGGTCAGGATGATTCCCGCCGCCAGCCCGATGCCCACGTCGCGAAAGCGTTTGACATCCAGTGGCGCACGCCGCGAGGCGCGCTTGAAATCGCGAGTGGTGAGCCGAGCGGCCGGCCGTGACATCTCTACATGCTCTCCGGGGCAGGAACGCCGATCAGTCCCAGTCCGTTGCGAATAACCTGGCCGGCGGCGAGCACGAGCGCCAGCCGCGCACTGCGCAGATCATCCTCCGCAACGAACCACTTTTCGGCGTTGTAGTAAGTGTGGAATGCGTTCGCTACATCGCGCAGATAGTAAACGATGGAGTGGGGAGCGCAATTCGCGGCAGCCGCTTCCACTTCCTCCGGGAAGCGCAGCAGCGCGCCCATCAGTGTGCGCTCTGAGGGCTTCTCCAGCAGCTCGAGGTGCTCCAGAGCGGCGGCGCGATCGAAAGCAATGCCGCGAGCGCTCACTTCCTTCATTGCGCTTGCTACGCGTGCGTGCGCGTACTGCACGTAGTACAGAGGGTTTTCTTCGGCGCGTGATGGTAGGCCGTGGCCGCGTAGCAGGAAGATCTGCTGGAAGAGCTGCTGAATCGCCGGGCGGCTCAGAGCGCCACTCTCCAAGCCGCCTGGCGATTGGGGGCTTCCTGGCGGCGCCTCGTCCAGCGCCTTGCGCTCCACCTCGTATCCGGCTGCGGCGAGCACATTTGCGAGGGCCTCGTTGTACGCGGCAAACGTGCCGCGCGCGACATCCAGGGGCTTCGAGAGCGCCCCGGGAGTCAGCGGCTTCGAGATCGCCCCGACGGTGACCCGCTTGCCGGCGCCCGCTGAGCTGCGCCCATAACCTTCCCCGAGCTCATGAATCCGCCGGATCTCGCCCGCCAGCGCCGCAGGCGTCACAAAGAAATTGATGAATCCATTCGCCGCGACCTCTGTTCTCAGTACCCACGGACTATCCGGCAGCGACTCGACAATGCCCTGCGCCACCTCGCGAGGGCTCTTCCCAAGCCCCTGCGCCAGGCGAAGCGCGATGTTCGAGGCGAAATCCCCGTGCGCGGCATCCCGCGTGCGCTCGAGAGCGATGTCCGACGCTCTCGTCGGCCGCGAGCCTCTCACGAGCGCTGACGCAGTCGTCCCAACGGACTTGCGGACGGCCGCGAGAAGAAGCTGTTCGAGCACGGCTTTCAAAGGGAAATCAGCATCGGGATCGCGGGCACGCCAGGGCGCGCAAGTTTACCGAATGCCCCCGCTTGTGTCGGGAAACGTCAAGCGCGCCCGCGAGGGTAAACGGTCGTGCGAACCTCACGTTCAGGGTACCTCGTTGTTACATCCTTTTCGGAGCCCACACACATGATCAGGAAATCCGTTCTGCTTGCCGCCCTGGTGACGCTCGCGCCCGCTGCGTTGCTCGCGGCCGACCCCGCTGCCACCGCCTCGGCCGGCAGGCCGCATGGCGAGGGCCGATGGTTCACCCAGCTCGATACCAACCACGACGGCGCCGTCTCGAAGGAGGAGGCTACCGCCGCCGCGCAGGCGCGCGTCGACAAGATGTTCGGCCGGCTCGACACCAATCACGACGGGCTCATCACGCAGGACGAGCTGCGTGCCGAGGCCCAGGCCCGTCGCGCCGACATGAAGGCAAAGACGGCAGCCCGCTTCAAGGCCGCCGACCAGAACGCCGATGGCTTCCTGTCGAAAGACGAAGCCGGCGCCATCCCGATGCTGGCGCGGCGCTTCGATGCGCTCGACAAGAACAAGGACGGCATGCTGAGCCCGGAAGAGATCCAGGCCGGCGCACGTCACCGCTCCGGCGGCCACGGCTCGATGGGCCCGGGCAGCGCACCGACCGAGCGCTGATCTCCCCGGACCTCCCTGCGCTGTCCTGGCGCGGGCCGGCATCCTCGAGCCGGCCCGCGCTTTTTATTCCTTGTGAAGAATCCGAATGAGCTAAGCCGCGCTGCTGCGCGGCGCGGAGCGATCGCGCGTGACCTGCCAGAGCATCACTTCGGTTCGAAGCTTGAAGCCGAGGTGATCGTAGAGCGACAGCGCGCGAGCGTTCTCGCGATGCGTGTGCAGAAACGGCGTATCACCACGCTCCAGCACCGCATTGACGAGCAGGGCCACGAGCCGTTGGGCGTAACCGCGCCCGATGAACTCCGGGTGCGTGCACACGGAGCTGATCTCCTGATAGCCATCCATGCGCATGCGTTCCCCCGCCATCGCGGCGAGCACGCGCCCATGATAGATGCCGATGTATCGGCCCATCTCCACCGTGCGCGCGCGGAAGAAGCCTGGAAATACCAACGCCGTGAGCGCCAGCATGTCCGAACGATGCGCCTCGGTCAGCGTCACGGGCTCCGGCCCGGCGCGCACGACGGCT
>JBDZVF010000701.1:0-2077 GCA_040255575.1 Pseudomonadota bacterium
CGAGCTGCAACGGCGCCAACCCGGTAATGCCCCTGCTCCAGTCATCTATGACGTTGCGGCCGCGGAGCGTCAGAGCAGCGCTGTGCATGCCGTTGCGAGCACCCTCAAGCTGGCACGTGAGCTCGGTGCAAAGGAAAGCGCGCTGCCCTCTGCGATAGACGAGGTGAAGCAGCACAATCGCGCGTTACATGAAATCTCCGCTCGGCAGCGGAGCTCCCAGCCCCTCCGAGGCAGTGTTGCCGTAGGGCTCGCGCGGGTCTTGCAGTTCTGTTGGAACGCACAGTTCCGCCAGCAGGTACGGGATTATGCGAACCAGCTGCCGGCCGCACCGGGCTCGAAGCGAGTGCTCCTGGTCGGCAATGCGGCAGGGGACGATCGGCTTCACTGGGCGGTCGAAAACGGCGGCGCCTGCGTCGTCGGCGAGCTCACGGACGCGAACTGGTTTGCTGATCGGCCCACTGCAGAAGCGCCGGTGACTTCGTTTGAAACCATCGGCCAGCGCGCACATGCACGGGCTTCCCTTGCACAACAACTGGCGCGCTCTGGCGAAACGCTCCTTTACACGGCGCAGGCGGTTCGCGCGGACGCTGTTCTCGTTTGGCTCATCGAGGAAGACAGCGCGCTCGGGTGGGTGCTGCCGCAGCAACTCGCCGCGTTGACGCGAGCTGGCGTACCGACACTTGTCCTTACCCGGCAAACCTGGGCCGCGGGCGCCGGCACGCTCGGTGCCATCGAACGTTTCTGCGCCGGTCTGGAGAGTTGAAGTGAGTACCTTGCTGGATTCCATCAACGTCATCGCTCTGGAGGATGCCGCAGGCACAGCGCTGAGTCGCCTGCTCGCCTCTTTCGGCGCCTCGGTGCTGCCCGCAAAGCTCCAGGACCTGGCAAACGTGCTGCCGGGAGCCGACCTGCTGATCGATCACCTCGGAACCGAGCGGCTCGCGCAGATGAACTGGCCGCAGAGTCGACTGCGTGCCGAGTATCCGCGCCTCATTCAGGTCTCCGTCACACCGTTTGGCAGCGGCGGTCCACGTGGACGCTGGCTCGGTTCTGAACTGGTCGCGTCCGCGATGGGCGGCACGCTGCGCGTGACAGGCGAACGGGACCGGCCGCCCGTCAAGGAAGCGCTCGATGCCTGTGGCTTCCATGCGGATCTCGTCGCCGCAAGCGGCGCCATGGCTGCGCTGTATGAGCGGGAGGAAAGCGGCCTCGGCCAGCACGTCGATGTCTCCGTGCAGGAGGTCGCCTTCTCGCGCAACGTGAATGGCGTGCTCGTATGGCAGTTCGACAAACGCAAACTCGAACGCGTGGGCGGCGCGCTGAACTACGGGCGCGCGACGGTCCGGTGCATCTGGCCGCTGGCGGACGGGTATTGCTTTCATTCGCTCATGACCGGCCGTTTCGGCGCGCCCGCCAACCAGGCCCTGAGTGACTGGATGGATGAAGTGGGTATCGCCAATCCCCTGCGGGGCACGGATTGGAGCCGATACAACCGCTCCACGCTCGATGCGGACACCCGTGCGTCCTGGGAGCGCGCTATCGAAGCGTTCTTTCGAACCCGCACGCGCCAGGAGATTGCCATCGAAGGACGGCGGCGCGGGATCAATGCAACCGTCGTTGCGGAGCCTGCCGATGTGCTGGCCGACGTTCACCTCGCCGCACGCGACTTCTGGGTGCAGGTCGGCAACTCGCGAGTGCCGGGACGCTTCGTGAGTCTTCGGGGAACGCAGGTACCGACACGCCCGGACACCCCTGTTGCCCGCGAGAACCGTCCCGCGCCGGGGATGACGCGAAGCGCGACATCGCAGGGTGCCCCGTGGCCGAAGCGCTCCGGGCCGCTCGCGGGCGTGCGCGTGCTCGATTTTTCCTGGGCGCTCGTCGGCTCGATCACCACCAAGGTGCTGGGCGACCTCGGCGCCGACGTGATCAAGGTGGAGTCGGCCACGCGGCCCTGTCTTTCCCGCCTCGACGTGCAGGTGAGCGCCTCGACCGCACACAGCTTCGATGACAAACCCTGGTTCGCGCACCTCAACACCTCCAAGCGCAGTCTCACGCTCGACATGAAGCAGCCCGGCAG
>JBDZVF010000197.1:0-10833 GCA_040255575.1 Pseudomonadota bacterium
TGCCGCCGGGCCTCGACCCCGCGCGCATGGAAGCCGGACGGGTTCGCAACGCGCGCATCCGCGAAGAAGGCACACGCAATCTGGTGGCTGCAGCAGTGGCTGCAGGCGCCAAGCGACTGATCGCCCAGAGCATCGCATTCGCCTATGCCCCTGGCCCCACGCCCTATCGCGAGGACGCGCCGCTGGACCCCTCCGCACGCGCTGTTGCCAGCCTCGAGCAGCAGGTGCTCAGTACTCCAATGGTCGGCATCGTGCTTCGATATGGCCGCTTCTATGGGCCCGGCACCGGATTCGAGACACCGGCGGCCGGCGGCGCGGTGCACGTCGAGGCGGCCGCCGACGCCGCGCGGCGCGCCGTCACGCGCGGCACTCAGGGCGTCTACAACATCGCGGAGCCGGGCGAGGCCCTCTCGAGCGCGAAGGCGAATGACGAGCTCGGTTGGAAAGCGGATTTTCGCATCCGGCATTAGCGCACGCGACCCACGCCCGCCAGAGATGCCGGCCGTGAACGCTCGTCTCCAACCTGCTAGCCTCGCGTCCTCCAAAAAAAAGGGGACTCGAGTTACTCATGCCCTGGCAACGCCGACCGTTTCGGGAAAAGAGCGTTTCACGCGCGCTCAACATTGGCCATCTGCGCGACATCGCGAGCCGCAGCCTGCCGCACTTCATTTTCGAGTATGTCGAAGGCGGCGCGGAAGACGAGGCCTCGCTCCGCCACAACCGCGCGGCGTTCGAGGCGTACCGGCTGATCCCCTCGACGCTGGTCAATACGACGGCGCGCCATCACCGCACCACGCTCTTCGGTACCGAAATCAAGGCGCCCCTGATCGTGGCCCCCACGGGCATGAACGGCATCCTCCGGCGCGATGGAGACATCATGCTGGCGCGCGCTGCGGCCGCCGCAGGCATCCCCTTCTGCATGAGCACGGTTTCCACGGTCCCCATCGAGCGGCTCGCTGCGGAAGCCGGTGGCCGGCTCTGGATGCAGCTCTACGTGATGAAGGAGCGGAAGGTTGCCGAGAGCATCATCGCCCGAGCGAAGGCGGCAGGGTTCGAAGCGTTGGTGTTCACCACCGACGCGAACGTGTTCGGCTATCGGGAATGGGATCGACGCAACTACCTGCGGCCCGGCCGGCCCACCTTCCGCAACGCGCTCGGGGTGCTGCGGCATCCGGGATGGCTGCTCGATGTGATCCTGAGCCACGGCATGCCGGAGTTCGTGAATTTCGCGGACTTCCTGCCGCCCGGCGCGGCGAGCGCGATCGGCGGGAGCACCGTCATCCCCACCCTCTTCCAGCCGGACATCACCTGGGACGACATCGCCTGGCTGCGCGATCACTGGGACCGCAAGCTCCTCATCAAGGGTGTGCTGAGCGTGCCCGATGCGGAACGCGCGGCCTCGCTGGGCTGCGATGGCATCATCCTGACGAATCACGGCGGGCGGCAGCTCGACTACTGCGTCGCCCCGTTCGAGATGGTGCCGGAAATCTCGGCTGCGGTCGGCAACCGGCTCACCGTGATCGTCGATAGTGGGTTCCGCCGCGGCACCGATGTCATCAAAGCGCTGGCGCTCGGCGCGAACGCTGTGATGATTGGCCGCGCGACGTTGTACGGGCTCATCGCGGGCGGCGAGCCCGGCGTGCTGCGCGCTATCGAAATCCTCACCGCCGAGATCGACCGCACCCTCGGCCACCTCGGCGTGCGCTCGCTCGATGAGCTCGGCCCGCATCTGTTGAAGAAAGCGAGCGCGTCTGGTTAAACCGTCTTGGGCAAGATCAAGGCGGACGCCGCGGAGATCCTCGCCACGATTCAGCCCGCGGGCCTCACCCTGCTCCCCGTCAGCGGCGAACATGCCGCGCGGGTTGCGCGGCTGCCGGCCCATCACAAGGATCCGTTCGATCGCATCCTGATTGCGCAGGCGGTCACAGAGCCCATGATCCTGCTGACCAACGACAAGGCGCTGGAACGGTACGGCGATCTCGTGCAGGTGGTGTGATCAGTTGCCGGGGCTCGCGGCCGCCGGTTCGATCCAGATCGCTTTCGCCCGGCCGCAGAGCTCGCCGTCTTCGTCGAAGAGCGCCGTGCCCGCTTCATGCTTGCGGCCCTTGGAGGCGATGTGCCAGGCCACGACGCGGCAGGGCTCTTCCACGTGAACGCAGCGGTCCACGTGCGCGGTGAACTCGCCGAGGAGCCAGGTGCCGCGCCCGCTCTTGTTGGCGGCGAAGCAGCCGGGGCAATCCATGGCTGCCCACATGAACTCCGGTCGCACCTTGCCGTCACCGCGATCGAGTGAGGCGTCCGGCACCCAGGGCGCCGCGAAGACGTGCCGGCCATTCACCGGCCCTGCGAAGATCCGCAGCCCATCGCCCCGTGCCCGCTGCGGCCCACAGACAAAACACGTTGGGAACGGATGTTCGGTGAACCCCGGGTAACGCACCGATGCGTCGAGCGCCTCGAGATAGCTCGGCGGCACGGGGGTATCGAGCAGCAGCGGCTCGGCAGGCCGCGCCTGCGCCACCACCTCTGCACCGTGGCGAACGAGAATGGTGCCGTCGGGCTGCGTTTCCGCATCGAGCGGCGTATCCAGCGGCGGCGGCTTCATCAGTCGCACGGTGAGGTTTTCAGGCGAAAGGCTCGCGACCAGCCCGCAAAAGTAGCCGCCATTGGCGGAGGTCGGCGGACCACAGAAGCGTTTCGCAATTGCCAGCGCGGTCATGCTGCCCCCTCGTTTCTACTCGGCACTCCACACCGAGCGCCAGATCAGAAAGCCGATCATCGCCGCGATGAGCGCGCCGAGCGTCAGCAACGCCATCGAATGGCTGATCGCCGGCACGATCCCGCCCAGGAACAGCGCGCCTACCCCGAGCATCACGCACGACTGCACCGAAGCGGCTGATCCGCGCACCTCTGGAAACATGTCCAGCATCCGCAACGCGTAGATCGGCATCATCAGCTGCACACCGAGCGCCATCACCGTGATGAGCACCTGCTGCGGGAAGATGGCCGGCGAATCCACGAAAGACTGCAGCATGACCGAAAGCACGCCGCCTGCAAGCGTGAGCGTGTACCCGATCTTGATCTGTTTCGTGCCTTCGACGCGGCCCGCGAGCTTCCCCGAGAGGAACGCCCCACCCATGATGCCGATGATGAGCGGCACGAACACGTACGCGAACTGCGTTTCGGCCAGGTGCCAGTGCCCCAGCACGATCGCCGGCGCGGCACCGATGAACATGATCATCGCGGAAAACGTGGTGCCCAGCGCGAGCGCGTACATCATGAACGTGCGATCCGACGCGATGTGCCAGATCGTGCGTCCCAGCCCACCGAAATCGAGCTTCGCGCGCCGCTCGAAGGGATGCGTCTCGGGCAGGAGGATGTAGCTCAGCACGCACAGCGACGCGCCCGTGATCACCATGAAGCCGAACACGAAGCGCCAGCCGAACCACACGTGAATCCATCCGCCCAGCACGGGCGCGATGGCTGGCGCGATGCTGAAGATCATCGAGATCGTCGCCATCAGCTTCTGCGCCTGCGGGCCTTCGTGCAGGTCGCGGATGATCGCGCGGCCCACGGCCATTCCCACGCCCGCGCTCATGCCCTGGATCGCGCGAAAGGCGAGCAGGATTGCGAAGGACGGCGCAAACACGCACGCGACGGACGCGAGCGAATAAACGACCAGCCCGACGAGCACCACCGGCCGGCGACCGAGGGCATCCGACAGCGGGCCCTGGATCAGCGTCATCAACGCGAACGGCAGCATGTAGACCGTGATGGTCTGCTGGATCTCCCAGGTGGTGAGCGAAAACTCCTGCGAGATCGCCGGGAAGGAAGGATAGAAGGTGTCGAGCGAGAACGGGCTCACCATCGCGAGCGCCGCGAGCAGGGCCGCCATGCCCCAGTGGGAACCTCCCTTGTTGTCGTCCTTGATCAGCTCATCCGGGACGACTTTCACCGCGCGGCCTGCCTCAGACCGCGCAGGAAGGCGGTAACGTCCCCGCCTCGTTCGATGACCTCGATCAGCGCCGAGCCGACCACCACGCCATCCACGTGGCCGCTCAGGCGCTCCACCTGTTCCCGGCCGCGAATGCCGAAGCCGGCGCACACCGGCTGCTTCGAGGCAGCGCGAACGCGATCGAGATAGGTGAGCACATCTTCCGGCACGGCAACGTTCTTGCCAGTGGTGCCCGTCATGGTGACGGCGTAGACGAATCCCTGGCTACTTTCGCAAATACGCTTCAGGCGTGATGGTTCCGTTACCGGCGTGGCCATCTGCACCAGCGCAACACCGGTGGCGTCGAGAGCGCCCCGCATGTCATCGCTCTCATCGACGGGCAGGTCGGGAACGATGAAGCCGCACACCCCCACTTCGGCCGCCTTCGCGGCAAGCTTCTCGAGGCCGTAGGACAGCAGCGGATTGAGATAGCTCATCAGCAGGAGCGGCGTGTCGAGCTTCGGCATCGACGCGAGCTCATCGAGAATCCAGCCGAGGCTCACGCCCTGCTGGAGCGCGACGGTGCTCGAGCGCTGGATGGTGACGCCGTCGGCCATCGGGTCCGTGAACGGCACACCGATCTCGACGACGTCCGCGCCCGCCGCGACCGCGCGCAGCAGATCCTTGAAACCGACCTTCGTCGGGAAGCCGGCGGTGAGGAAGGCCACGAGGGCGGGATCCCCGCTCTGGGATGCGGACCGAATGGCTGCGCTGATGCGATCGCGTGGAGTCATGACTGGCCGGTTGCGAGAAGAGTTTTCTGGAGAGTGGGCATGTCTTTGTCACCGCGGCCGGAAAGGCCGACGAGGATGCGTTTGCCCGGGTTGGCTTTGGCGAAGCGCTTGGCGCCCGCGAGCGCGTGCGCGCTTTCAAGGGCGGGCAGGATGCCTTCGAGCTCGCAGAGCTCCTTCACACAGGCGAGCGCTTCATCGTCACTGGCGGATTCGGCCTTGATGCGGCCGGCGGTGAGCAGCAACGCGTGCTCGGGGCCGACACCAGGATAGTCGAGGCCAGCGGAAACAGAATGCGTTTCCTGGATCTGACCGTTGTCGTCCTGGAGCAGCAGCGAGTAGCAGCCATGCAGCACGCCTGGGCGACCGTACACGAGCGTTGCGGCGTTCTCGCCAAGACCCGCGCCACGGCCGCCGGCTTCGATGCCGATGATCTGCACCGACGCATCGCCGATGAACGGATAGAAGATGCCGATGGCGTTGGAGCCGCCGCCCACGCAGGCGATGAGCGCATCCGGCAATCCGCCGGCCTGCTCCAGCATCTGGGCGCGCGCCTCGCGACCGATGACCGACTGCAGCTCGCGCACGAGATACGGGTAGGGATGTGGACCCGCGGCCGAGCCAAAGAGGTAATACGTGCCGAGCGGATCGCTCACCCAGTCGCGCATCGCTTCATCGATGGCCGCGCGCAGCGTGCGATCGCCGCTGGTCACCGGAACGACCTTCGCGCCGAGCAGCCGCATGCGGCCGACGTTTGGCGCCTGGCGCTCCATGTCGACTTCGCCCATGTACACCGTGCACGGCAGCCCGACGCGCGCGCAGGCGGCCGCACTCGCGACGCCGTGCTGGCCGGCGCCCGTCTCCGCGATCACGCGCTGTGCGCCGATGCGCCTGGCGAGCAGCGCCTGGCCGATGGCGTTGTTGATCTTGTGCGCGCCGGTATGGGCCAGGTCCTCGCGCTTGAGATACACCTGCGCGCCCCAGCGCTCGGAAATGCGCGGCACGTGGGTGAGCGCGGTCGGGCGGCCCACGAACGTCTTCAGCTCGTGGGTCACGGCGGCCTTGAACTCCGCGCTGTGCAAATGCTCGCGCATGCCGGCTTCGAGCCGCTCGAACGCGGGGATCAGCGTCTCCGGCACATACCGGCCGCCGAAGGGGCCAAAGCGGCCGCGGGAGTCCGGGAATTTTCCGGCGAGCTCGTCGGCGAGCAGATGCCGGGTGTCGGGTTGTGGCGCAGGGGCGGTCACGACAGGTTCTCCTTCGCGCGCGGGGGCGCGGTTTGGCTTCGGGAGCCCGCGGCAGCAGCGGCGGAAGTCGCCGCACGCACCGCGCTCACGAAGCTCGCAATTTTCTGTGGGCTCTTGATGCCCGGGCTCGATTCGACGCCGCTCGAGACATCCACGCCGAACGGATGTACCTCGGCAATGGCGGCGGCGACGTTCTCTGGCGAGAGGCCGCCAGCGAGGATGAGTTGGGTTCGGCGCGCCATGACGTGCGCGCTCGGCCAGTCCGTGGGCACGCCGGTGCCGCTGACGGGGCCTTCGAACAGCACGCGCGCGGGTAGCGGAGCGGGCTCGCCACCGGCGGTGCGCAGGACGGGGAGCAGGGTCAGCTCACTGGGGAGACGCAGGGTTTGCAGATCTCGCCAGTCGGTCTGGAAGATGTCGGGGCGGAAGATCTCGAGGATCTCGTCTACCTCGGCCTGCGTCGGATGTTTGGTGACTGCGACGCATCGAGCGCGGCCGCGTGCAGGTTGTGCGAGCTCGGCCGCGCGCGCGGGGCTGACACGGCGTTTCGATTCAGCGAACACGAAGCCGATGGCGTCGACGCGAGCGTCGAGGGCGGCGCGGACCGCCTCCGAAGTCGTCATGCCGCAGACCTTGATCCACATGGGTGTCATGCGCCTCGACCCGAGCTGCCGATGCTGCGCGCGGCGGCGGTACCCATCGCGTTCGCCAGTGTGGCATCGGTTCCGGTGGCATTGGCGTCGGTGGCGCGGGCACTGGTGCCGGTGGCCTTGAACTCGGCGCGGCCGGCGCGACCACCTTCCAGCATCTCGGCAGCCGTCGCGCGCGGGTCGGGCGCGGTCATGAGCGCGCTGCCCACGAGGGCCAGGTCGTAGCCCGCGGCGGCGACGCGACGCGCGTCCTCGCCGTGGCCGACGCCGCTCTCGGCGACGCGCGGAACGCGCTTCGGCAGCAGGTGCGCGAGCGCTTCCAGACGGCCGGGCACAACTTTCAGCGTGACGAGATCGCGGCAGTTCACGCCTACGAGCAACTCGATGCGTGAGCTCTCGCGCGCGTACTGTTCCGTGAGCGCCTCGGCCAGCTCGAGGTCGCTCTCGTCGAAGGCTTCGAGCAACGCGAACAGGTGCAGTTCGAGCGCCTGCTCGATCATGGCCTCGATCTGCTTTCGCGGGAGCATGCGCAGGATGAGGAGCACGCCGCCCGCGCCGGCCGCACGCGCTTCGATGACCTGGTACGGATCAACGAGGAAGTCCTTGCGCATGGCGGGCACGCGCAGCGCTGTGAGGGCTTTCGCGGCGAGTCGCAGATGCTCAATCGAGCCGTCGAAGCGCGTGGGCTCGGTGAGCACGGAGATGGCCGCGGCGCCCGCGGACGCGTAGCTCGTGACGCGCGCACCGACGTTCTCATCGCCGCCCTTCAGCATGCCGACTGCCGGCGAGCGCAGCTTCACTTCGGCTATGAGACCGAAGCCACCGAGGCTGGCGGTGAGCTGCGGCGGCTCGGGTGTATCGCGTGCCATCGCGAGCAGGTCGGCCTGAGATGTCAGCGCCTGCGCGGCGTGGGAGCGCTCGCGGCTGCTGGCAGCCATGCCTTCGAGGAAGTCTTCGCTCATGCGGAGGATCCGGTGGAGGCTTTCGCAGGTTGCGCGGCTGTTGAGGCGGTGCCACTTCCGGCGTTGCCCGCGGAAGCTGCTGCGCTGGCGAACGCTACCGCGCGGGCGGAGGCCGCTGCGCCGAAGGTGGCGAGGTTGTCGAGCAGTTTGCGGGCGGCGCCGCTGTCAATCGCCTGGGCGGCGCGTTCCACGCCTTCGCGCGGGGTCTTCACCATGCCAGCGACTTCCAACGCCAGCGAAGCACCGAGGAGCAGGCAGTCGCGATGCGCTCCGGTGTCATCGCCACACAGCACGGCCCGCAGGGCGCGCGCGTTGTGTTGCGCATCGCCCCCGGCAAGCGCGGCCGCCGTGCACGCGCGGATGCCGTAATCCGCGGGCCCGCGCTCGCTTTCTTCCACACGACCGGGCCGCACATCGAACAAGGCGAAGTTGCCAATGGGCGTAGGCTCATCCCAGCCAGCGGCGCCATGAATCACGAAAGTGCGCTCGATCTCGAGCCCCGCCAGCGTGTGCGCCATGAGCTTCGCTACCTCATGACTGTACGCGCCGATCACATGCAGCGGCGGCTGCGCCGGGTTCGCCAGCGGCCCAAGGATGTTGAACACCGTGCGCACACCCATCGCCGCGCGCACCGGCGCCACCGACTTCATCGCCGGGTGAAAGTACGGCGCGAACAGGAACGTGAAGTGGGTCGCCTGGAAACACTCGGCCGCCGCCTTCTCATCGAGCGGAATCTTCAATCCCAGCACTTCGAGCACATCCGCGGCGCCTGCGCGACTCGAGATGGAACGATTGCCGTGCTTGATCACCGGCAACCCGCACGCGGCGGTGAGCAGCGACGTACCCGTCGAGATATTCACGCTGCCGGAGGCGTCGCCTCCCGTGCCGACAATGTCGATCGCGCGCATGTTTGCCGGAATTTCCGGCCGGCGAGCGAGCGAGCGCATCAGTCGTGCAAACCCGCGCAGCTCATCCGCGACCACGCCTTTCGAGCGCAGGGCGGCCAATACGGCACCCGACATCGCATGAGGAGTCTCGGGGTTCGTCAGCTCACGCAACAGATCCTGCGATTCGCCTTCGGTGAGGTCGCGCCGTTCGAGCAGCTTGTCCAGCAGATCACGCAGAAGCGGCATGTGCAGCTCCAGCAGCCTCTTCCGCGCGGCGCTCGCCGTGGCGGAACTTCAGGAAATTGCCCATCAGCGTGGGGCCTTCAGGTGTCAGCACACTTTCCGGATGGAACTGCACGCCTTCCACCATGAACTCCTTGTGACGGATGCCCATGATCTCGCCCTCCGGCGTGCGCGCGCTCACTTCGAGCACCGCCGGCAGCGACTCCGGCTGCGCGATGAGCGAGTGATAACGCCCCACTTCGCACGGCTGCGGGAGCCCCGCGAACAGCGTGCGTCCATCGTGATCCATCGGCGATGTCTTGCCGTGCATGAGGCGACCGGCACGAACCACCTTGCCGCCGAACACTTCCGTGATCGACTGATGCCCGAGGCACACACCCAGCACCGGAATCTTGCCGGCGAACGCACGAATCATGTCCATCGATACGCCGGCGTCATACGGCGTGCCGGGACCGGGCGAGATGCACAGGTGCGTGGGCTGCAGCGCTTTCGCGGCCGCGATGTCGATAGCATCGTTGCGGAACACGCGCACGTCCGCGCCAAGCACGAGAAAGGCCTGCACCAGGTTATAGGTGAAGGAGTCGTAATTATCGATGAGCAGCAGCTTCGGCTTCATATACCTTCCTCCGCGATCTCGAGCGCGCGCCGCAGGGCCGCGCTCTTCGCGAGAACTTCTTCGTGCTCCGTTTTCGGCACGCTGTCGGCAACGATGCCGCCGCCGGCCTGATAGCTGTATTCGTCGCCCCGGAACACGAGCGTGCGAATGGTGATGGCCTGATCCATATCGCCGCGCGCGCCGAAGTAACCGACCGTGCCGCCGTAGAGGCCGCGGCTCGTGGGCTCCAGCTCGTCGATGATCTGCATCGCGCGCACCTTCGGTGCGCCGACGAGCGTGCCGGCCGGGAATGTGGCGCCGAAGAGATCGAACGCGTCCTTGCCCGAGGCGAGCTGGCCGTGCACGCCGCTGACGATGTGCATCACGTGACTGTAGCGCTCGATCGAGCGATACGGCTTCACGTGAACGCTGCCGGCACTCGCGACGCGCCCCAGATCGTTGCGGGCGAGATCGACGAGCATCACGTGCTCGGCGTTCTCTTTCGGGTCCGCGAGCAGCTGCGCCTGGCGTTGCGCGTCGATCGCCTCGTCGGGGGAGCGCGGAAGCGTGCCGGCGATGGGCCGCAGCTCCGCATGCCCCTGGTTCAGCTTCACCAGCGCTTCCGGCGAGGAACCGACCACCGTGACGTCGCCGAGCGCGCAGTAATACATGTAAGGGGACGGGTTGATCATGCGAAGCGCGCGATACACCTCGAACGGATGCAGGTTGTGGCGGCCACCGAAGCGGATGGACAGCACGAGCTGATACACGTCGCCCGCCGCGATGTACTCCTGCACGCGCTTGACGCCCGCCATGTGGGCGGCGGCGCTGAGCCCGGCTTCCGGGCGCGAATATTTGCCGTTCCTGCGGCCGTTCGGGAGCGCGCCGCGCAGCGCCTGGACAACCTCTTTGCGCAGCGCCTGACGCTCGACTTCCGAACCGTCGTGCAGAAGGGCGATGCCGCGCGTGAGGTGGTCGAACACGAGGAGGGATTTCGTCGCGGCGTAGTGGAGAACCGGGAAGCCGCTGTCGAGCGCCGAACGGGCCGTGAGCTTTTCGAAGAACCTGACGATGTCGTAAGAGGCGTATCCGACGAGACCGCCGGCGAGCGGCACGCCCGGAATGTCGGGCACGGGGCGCGGGGATCGGGCCAGCGCATCCCGCAGCCCGGCGAAGAGCTCGGCGCTGTCCCGGGGCACCGCGCGGCGCTCGCTGCCGATTCGAAAACCATCCCGGTCCAGTTTGACCTCGAGCGCGTCCCCGAAACCGATGAAGGAGTAGCGCGCCAGGCGCTCGCCGCCTTCGACGCTTTCCAGCAGGAAGCGGGGCTGGAACGCCGCGAGCTTCATGAACGCCGAGACCGGCGTGTCGAGATCGCCCGAGATGTCAAAATGCGGCTTCACGCCGTAAAACCTCCCAACTCTTTCACCGGCGCAGCCGGCAAAAGTCACGCCTTTTGCCGGCGGCATCCGTGCAGGGTCTCGAAAAAATCGTCAGGAGACGATTTTTTCCCATAAAAAAGAAAAC
>JBDZVF010000702.1:0-2062 GCA_040255575.1 Pseudomonadota bacterium
ATCGTCGTGGCGCCAGGCACCCCGAGAAGCGCGGTGGTGAGCGGATAAGTGAGCTGATCTTCGACGAGCTGCGGCGGACGGCCGGGCAGCGCCGCCTTGATGATGATCTGGTTATCCGAGAGGTCCGGCAGCGCGTCGAGCTTCAGGCGGCTGGTCTGAAAGACTGCCAGCAGCACGATCGCGAGCGTCACGCACAGAACCCAGCCTCGATATCGCAACGATCCTTCGATAACGCGTTTGATCATGTTGTACGGCCATCGCCGGCAGCTCGCGCGCGCAAATCAGTGAACAAGATGTTCGTGCGAAGAGTGCATGGGGTCGGCCATCGCCTGCGTGTCCTGCCCCATCGGTGCGGCTGTGTCCGCGGTGAGTCGCCGCCACGTCGAGCGGAACGAGCTCTCGGCACTCAGCAGGAACTGGCCGTTGGTGACCACACGCTGCCCGGCACGCAGGCCTTCCAGCACCTCGACACGATCACCCGCTTCCACGCCCAGGCGAACCGGTGCTTTGGTGAAGTGATCCGCCGCCTCCGCGAGAACGACGAAGTCGCCGCTGCCGGTGCGCAGGACCGTATCGACGGACACCGTTAGCGCGCGACGCGGCTTCATGACAATGCGGCCATCGAGCAGCGTGCCGGGAAGGAAGACGGCCGCTGCATCGGGGATCTGCACACGCAGCCGTGCCAGCCTCGTTACCGGATCAACCGTCGCTGCCCGGGTATTGAGCGGCACGGAGATCATCTGGGCGCGATCGAGTGTGGAGTACAGCTCCACGACTGTGTCATTGCTCACTTGGCCGAGCGACTCGGGATTCACGGAGATTTCCGCCCATCGGGCGCGGGGGTCGCTGTAGCTCAGCACGGTCTCGCCCGGGCGAATGTACGAACCCTCGCGCGCGTCGATCGTCGTCACGATACCTTCGCGCTGCGCCAGCACGGCGACGACGTCATGCACGCGGCGGAATCGTTCGATGTCATCGAGCACTGGCACGGGGACGTCGGCCGCGATGAGGCGGGTGCGCGCCCGATAGCGCTCTCGAGCCACGCTCGCGAGCATCAGATCGGGCGAGCTGTTGCCAACTTTCATTCCGCCGCCGGCGCTCTTGGCTTCGAGCAATGAGTCCCGGCGGGTGAGCAGATCGATGTAGTCCCGCTGGCGCTGCTGCAGCTCGGGCGAGTAGATCTCGTAGAGGACATCGCCGATGTGCACCGGCTGCCCGACCACCGAAACGCCGAGGCGCCGGATCCAGCCTTCCACTTTCGTGGAGCTCGTGATCGCACGGCGTGCGTCCGCGACGGCCAGCGCCGTCACCGGGATCATGGGGCTGAAGTCCACGGGCTGGATGGCTTCGGTGACCACGCCGAGCCGCGATTGCATGGGCGGTGGGACGAAGACCTGCTCGGCGGTGAGTGCCGATTGCGCTTCGGATTGCGCCTGGGGATGCATGTTCGAGTGATCGCTGGAATGGGCTACCGGGTGAGCCTCGGGGTGCATGCCGGAATGTGAGTCGGTGCGGGCCTCAGGAGGCATCGCCGACCCGGAGTGACCCTCCGGGTGACTCTGTGAAAGTGCCTCGGCGTGGTCCTCGGAGTGCATGCCGGAGTGCAATTCGGCGTGCTCCTCGGGGTGCATGCCCGCGTGCGACTCGGCGTGGCCGTCCGCGTGCATGCCTGCGTGCGAGTCGCCATGCGCCTCATGGTGCATCCCGGCGTCCGCGTCATGGTCCATGCCCGAGTGCGCGTCATGGTCCATGCCCGAGTGCGCGTCATGGTTCATCTCACCGTGCGCATCGTGGTGCATCCCATCGTGCGCATCCGAGTGCCTGTGCGAGCTCATTGCCGAGCTCATCCCCGCGGGCAGCTTCGCGGAAGCGCTCGGGCGCTTCACGAGCTTCATCCCGCAAATCGGGCAGGAGCCTTCGTGGTCCGAGGTCACATGCGCGTGCATGGGACAGAACCAGACCTCCGCGCCTTGCGATTGAGCGGGCGCCTCTTCCGCGCTCGCCAGCGGCTCGCGCCCGAAATACACCACCGCCGCTGCGGCGGCCACCAGCAGCCCGAGCG
>JBDZVF010000703.1:0-2060 GCA_040255575.1 Pseudomonadota bacterium
CCCTCATCCCGCTGCACAGCGCATCCGGCTTCCAACGCCCCGCTCCGCTTCCGCCATATTGAGCGCAATCAGCCCTCCTGGATGGTCGTTGATCTAGAGCGCATGCTCGATGAGTCGCATCCGGCGCGGTCGATCTGGGACTTCGTGGGCGGGCTCGATCTGAGCCGCTTTGAAGAGAGCGTCAAGGTGAAGGTGGGCGGCGCGGGCCGCGATTCCTGGCCGCCGCGGTTGCTCATCAGCATGTGGATCTACGCCTACACGCGCGGCGTCTCTTCGGCCCGCGAGATCGAGCGGCAGTGCCATTGGGAGCCCGGCTTTCAGTGGCTGACCGGCCTGCAGAAGGTCAATCACCACACGCTGAGCGACTTCCGCGTGGAGCACGGCGAAGCGATGAAGCAGCTCTTCGAACAGGTGCTCACGGTGCTGATGATGAAGGGCCTCGTCACGCTCGAGCGGGTGACGCTGGATGGCACGAAGGTGCGCGCGCACGTGAACAAGAAGACGTTCAGGAAGCCCGCCAAGCTGCGCGCTTACCAGCAGGAAGTGGCCAAGCACATCGCCGCGATCGAGGCCGACGAAGCGCGGCAGGAATTGAACGCGCGGCAGAACGCGGCGCGCAAAAGGGCGGCCCGCGAGCGTGCCGAGCGGGTGCAGGAAGCGCTCGAAGAGGCGGCGGAATTGGCCGCCAACAAGAAGTGGGAGAAGGACAAGGAACCGAGCGTTTCGCACACCGATCCGGATGCGCACTTCATGAAGACGAACGATCACGGGCTGGCTCCGGCCTACAACGTGCAACTGGTCACGGACGCGGCCAACGGGCTGATCGTCGATGTGGCGGTGAGCACGCAACCCTCCGATGCGGCGCATTTGACGCCGGCGTTGGAACGCGTGGAAGCGGTCACCGGCAGGCTGCCCGGCGAGATCGTTGCCGACGGCGATTACACGAACCGCAAATCGATTATTGAGGCCGCCGATAAGGGCGTCGCGTTCATTGGCTCGTGGGGCGAGACGACGGAGAACAAGCCCGGGCGCGGCATCGATCCGCGGTTCGCCCCGAGTGCATTCGAGTGGGACCAAGCAACCAACGAAGTCGTCTGCCCGATGGGCAAGCGGCTGGTCGAGATCCGCGTGAGTGAGACCGAAGGCAACGGCGCAATTCATGTTTACGCGGCCACGCGCGAAGACTGCCAAGCCTGCATGAAGCGGAAGAGCTGCACGCCCAGCAATAAGATGGAAAAGCACGGCCGGGCGGTGAGCATTCGCCTGGAAGACGACCGCGTGGATGCCTTCCTGGCCCGCATGGAAACGGACGAAGCGACGACGATCTACAAACAACGCGCTCCGATTGCCGAGTTCCCTCACGCCTGGATCAAGACCAAGCTGAACTGGGCAAGAGTGCGGTCCCGGGGCTTGAAACGCGTGGCGGTGGAAGCCATCTGGCCCGCCCTGACCTACAATCTGCAACGCTACTTCGCGATCACGCGCGCGCAAGCGCAAACGGCCTAGCCGGGACCACGCGTAAGCCAAAATTCCGCCCATCAACGGCTCTCAGAAGCCTCTGAAGAGCGCCTGACGCCCCGACAACAAGAACCGCCCGGCAAAAGCCAAACCCTTCGCCCAAAATCTACCCCATTGGCCGGAACGACCGTCGGCGCCCTGGAATCCGATCGCCCCATCCCAAGGACTCAGCCGGGAGCAATTCTTTCACAGCTTCCTGTCCCTTTAGTCCGATCCACTGCGCGTATTATAGAATCGTTCCCGGTGGGAGAGGAGCAATTATGTTTCGACGTCTAGTCGCTCTCGGCGGTCTCCTGGCGATCATGGTTTTCACATGCCTTGCGGAGACTCCAGACGAAATTGCAGATCTCGCTCACAACGCCTACGCCCGTGAGGACTACGGCACGGCCGCACGTCTTTACCGAGAGCTGGCCGACATCGGGCGAGGCGATGCCATGGCGCGGCTGGGGTCGATGTGCGAAAAAGGGCTGGGCTTGGCTCGCAGCGATGCCGAGGCGATCGCGTGGTACCGCAAGTCCGCGGCGAAAGGTGATCTGTTGGGG
>JBDZVF010000704.1:0-2056 GCA_040255575.1 Pseudomonadota bacterium
GCCTCAACGACTCGGGCGTGGACGTTTACGACATCGGCCTGTGCGGCACCGAAGGGGTGTACTACGCCACGTTCGCCGGCGGTCTCGACGGCGGCATCATGGTGACCGCGAGCCACAATCCACCGGATTACAACGGCATGAAATTCGTGCGCGAGCAATCGCGCCCGATCAGTGCCGACACCGGCCTCAAGGAAATGGCCGCGCTCATCGGGGAGGGGCGGCTGCCCGCGCCGCAAGCCCGCCGCGGCACCGAGCACAAGCACGACATTCGCCAGAGTTACCTCGACCACCTGCTCGGGTACATCGACCCCGGCAAGCTGCGCAAGCTGAAGGTCGTGGTGAATGCCGGCAACGGCGGCGCCGGGCTCATCGTCGAGCAGCTCGAGCCGCATCTGCCGTTCGAGTTCATCAAGCTGAATCACGATCCGGATGGCACGTTTCCGAACGGCGTGCCGAACCCGATGCTCGAGGAGAATCGGGCCGCGACCGCGGAGGCCGTGCGCCGTTCCGGCGCCGACGTCGGCCTCGCGTGGGATGGGGATTACGACCGCTGTTTCTTCTTCGACGAGCAGGGCACGTTCATCGAGGGCTACTACCTCGTGGGGCTGCTCGCGGAAGTGTTCCTCAAGCGCGAGCCCGGTGCGCGCATCGTTCACGATCCGCGCCTCACCTGGAACACCATCGATGTCGTTCAGCGCAATGGCGGTGTGCCGGTGCTCTGCAAGTCCGGCCATGCTTTCATCAAGGCGAAGATGCGCGAAGTGGATGGCGCCTACGGCGGCGAGATGAGCGCGCATCACTACTTCCGCAATTTCTCCTACTGCGACAGCGGGCAGATTTCCTGGTTGCTGGTGCTGCAGACGATCTGCGAAACCGGCAAGACGCTCTCTCAACTCGTGAGCGAGCGCATGCGTCTCTTCCCCGCGAGTGGCGAGATCAATCGTCACCTGAAGACTGAAGCCAAAGCGGTGCTCACTCGCGTGCAGAAGCTGTACGAGAAGGGTGCGAAGTCGGTCGATTTCACCGACGGACTGTCGATTGAATTCGATGACTGGCGCTTCAACCTTCGTGGCTCGAATACAGAGCCGCTCGTGCGATTGAATGTGGAGTCTCGCGGCAACGAGACGCTCATGCGCGAAAAAACCGAGGAGCTCCTCGCGGTTCTCGACGAGTAACTTTTTTCATCACCAGTGGGAACAATTGTTGCTTGAAGCAAAGCGTCGCCATGGGGAATCCGTTGCGAGTTCTAATAGCTGAAAACCATCCGGACCTGAGCGAGGCCGTCGCGCGTATCGTGGACACGGAGCCTGATATGCGTTGTGTCGGTCAGGTCGCGAACGTGTCGGACGTGCTGCCGGTGGCCCGCGAGTCCTCCGCGCAGGCGCTCGTGCTCGATCTTTCGCTGACCGGTGGAAGCAGTCTGCAGCTCATCGAAGAGCTGATCGCCGATATTCCGGGCCTGCATATCGTCGTGTTCAGCGGTCTCGCCAACGCCGAAGAAGCAGAGCGCGAGATCAAGCGCCGCGGCGCTGCCGAGTTCGTGTCCAAGGGCTGCGACATCGGTGTGCTGCTCGGCGCGTTGCGACGTGGCGTTTCAGCGAGCGGACCGACTGCGTAACACTGCGGTCCAGGTCCTCGAAATCCATCAGCTTCGAGCGTAAGGTGTCGCCCGCTGTCGCAGGTGACCGACACTGGTCGCACCCATCACGAGCAGGTAAGTTCGCAACCTCTTTAACCGCAAGCAGGTGACCCATGGCACTTTGGAAGGACACGACTCCTGGAACTCCCACGCAAACCCCTGCGCCACCTGCCAAGGACACGTTTGCCCAGCCGGACCGTTCCGCTGCGGCTGCCAGCAATGTTTCCTCGCTGAATCCCACGCCAGCCAGCCCGCGCACCAGGGAGCGTCCGGAGATGAAAGAGTCTGTCATCGCTTCCGACCTGACCATCGAAGGCAAGATCGTCGGCTCGGGTCACGTGCGCCTTGCGGGCCGCTTCAAGGGTGATGTGCAGGTCGACGGCAACCTGACCATCGACCACGGCGCCACGCTCGACG
>JBDZVF010000705.1:0-2056 GCA_040255575.1 Pseudomonadota bacterium
CTCAGCCAGCACATCTGCCTCACCATCCGTTTAAGGTGCCATGGTCCCACTTCCAGACATGGCTGCAAACCTGGACTATCTGGTCGCGTTTGCGAGGGGCAAACGCATCGGCGAAGCACTCTCAGAACTTTGGCTGGCGCATGGTGCCTACGTCAATGCTCGCCAGGCCCTCGACATGGCACTGATGCATGACCAGCTGCTTTCCGCAGGTGAGCCGCTGGCTGGCTTACACGTGATGAACGTCCACAAAGCGAAGGGCAAACAGTTCGACGGTATCGTGCTCTATCGGCAGGAGCACGATTCTCCATTCGTCTGGCGTGGTGAGCCGGCGCCTTTTGAACAGGGGCGGCGCCTGCTGCACATGTCGTTAACCCGAGCGCGGAAGCATGTGTTGATCCTCAACGAGGCCTTTCCGAGCTGCCCGATTGTCAAGGCACACAAGCTCATCTAGAGCGGCGGCACGAGCCGCAGAGCGAAGGTCAAGGGCAAGAAGGTCACGACGATGTACGGCACGCAGCTTGGACTCGCCGAAGTGTGCCGTCAGGTAGTGCCAAATGGGAGTGAGTCGCGCTCGATTGACTGACAGCTGTGGGTCGGGAATGCCAGTTAGCCCCAAGCGCAACCGGTCATTCACCGCTGGCTCGCTACCGCCGACCGCCGAGTACCCGGTCTCAAAGGTGAAGCAGTCGTACGGAGCATCGATCGTTGAATGACCGGTGACGGCGTCCGGCGCCATTCAGACCACCGGTAGCGAGCGACTCAGTTCAGTCTGAAGCGGGCACTCGACAAAGTCCGTCCTTCCTGCCGCACTCGCTCGCAGGTCAAGCTCAATGAAAATTCCGACTCGTGGTCGAGAGCCTCCCGAGCAACGGCGTCAGATCCTCAAGCCGGCCCGCGATCAGGTTCGTCACCTCCCCCTCGCGCTGCCAGGTCCCATACACCGCCAGCAGTCGAGACCCCAGCAATTCCTTGCGCTGCCTCTCGCGCAGCGACTTCCACACGATCACCTGCACGACGCCCGTCTCGTCTTCCAAACTCACGAAGATCGTCCCGCCCGCGGTGTCAGGCTGCTGTCGCAGCGTGACGATCCCGGCGTGCCGCACGAGCCGCCCGTTTGGCTGCCGGTGCAGTTCCTCTGCCGTCATCAGCCGCCGCTTGGCCAGCATCGGGCGCAGCAGCGCGAGCGGATGCCGGCGCAGCGTCAGCCCCGTCGTCGAGTAGTCGAACACGATCTCCTCGCCCTCCGGTGCCGCCGGCAGTTCGAGCAAATCCTCGTTCACGGGCGCCTGACGCAACAACTCGGGCAAACGCTTGAGCGCCGACGCCTCCCACACCTGCTGTCGGCGATGCCCCGACAGGCTCATCAACGCATCCGCACCTGCGAGCAGCCGCATCTCGTGCTGCTCGAGCCCGGCGCGCC
The DNA here is from genome assembly GCA_040255575.1 of Pseudomonadota bacterium. Taxonomy (GTDB): domain Bacteria; phylum Pseudomonadota; class Gammaproteobacteria; order Steroidobacterales; family Steroidobacteraceae; genus JADGHX01. Next base: position 1,421 of record JBDZVF010000705.1, read on the forward strand.
GGGCGAGATCATCTGCACCGTCGAACGGCTGTTCGCGCCGCGCCGCGACGATGCGCTCGGCCGACTCCTTCTTCAGCCCGGCAATCAGCCGCAGCCCCAGCCGCACCGCAGGCGGGTGCGGCAAGCCCTCCAGCGTGCAGTCGTAGTCGCTGTGCATCACGTCGGCGGACCGCACTTCGACGCCATGGCGTTTGGCGTCCTGCACGAGCTGCGAGGGTGAATAGAAGCCGAGCGGCTGGGAGTTCAGCATTGCGGCCAGGAACTCCGCCGGGTGATGGCACTTGATCCAGCACGAGGCGTAGACGAGCAGCGCGAACGACGCCGCATGGCTTTCAGGAAAACCGTAGGAGCTGAACCCTTTGATCTGCTCGAAGGTCGCCTGCGCGAACGCGAGTTCATACCCCCGCTCTGTCATTCCGTCGATCAGCCGCCGTTCGTACTTGCCCAGCCCGCCCTTGCGCTTCCATGCCGCCATCGCCCGCCGCAGCCCGTCGGCCTCTCCCGGTGTGAACCCAGCCGCTAGGATGGCGATCTGCATGCACTGCTCCTGAAACACGGGCACGCCCAATGTCCTGCCCAGCGCCTCCTTCAGCGCCTCGCTCGGGTAGCTGATCGGCGACTTGCCCTGGCGCCGGT
>JBDZVF010000198.1:0-10702 GCA_040255575.1 Pseudomonadota bacterium
GGCCGCGGTTCAGCCGAAAGCCGCGCAAGCCGACAACGTTCCGTCGTATTTCCTCAGCAAGTGGACCGTCGATCGCGACTGCACCGAAGCGCATGCCGGCTCGATTCACGGCCACACCGTTCCGGGCCTGCAGATTCAGGTGAAGCCGCGAGGCGACGGCACTTACACGCTCGTACCCGTGAACAACACCTTGAAGGGCGCGTGGCCGCGCGTGACTGTCGAGTACCGCGCCGGCGCCAAGATGGCCGCGATTCCTGCGGACATGGAGTGCGTGCCAGGGCAGGAAGCCTCCTCGCCGTTCCTCGCGCAGTCCGGCTTCGCGGTGAGCGCCGAGCCGTACTATCCGTACGAACACTGGTATGGCCAGGTCACGATCCACGGTGAGAAGCATCATCTCCTGATCTTTCCGCAGAACGTGGAGCAGGGTCCCGCCTCGGCGGCGATCGTGCTGATCGACCAGGATGCCTCGGGCAACATGCAGCTCGACAGCAACGGCACCATCATCATCGAGCGCTGAAGCGAGGTCACGTGATCGGGCTGTGAAGCCGTGCGGGCAGCCCCCCGCACGACTTCCTACAATGGCGCATGGATCGCGCCATTCCGAGCCCGTCAGCTCGATTTGCCATAGCCTGCCTGGCATTCATGCCGGCAGCGCTGTGCGCGCAATCGGCAGACGAATACGCATGTCGGCCGCTCGCGTGCTCCACGCTCGTTCCGTCCAAAACAGTCGACGACAAGTCCACTACCGACTGCGGCTACCGCAACGGTAACCAGTGGTGGGTGGACTATGTCGCAGGCTCGCTTCTGTGGAGTGATGAGCCGCCCGCCAGGCACGTCGTGGTGGCCCTTTTCGACGATGGCGCGCTCGCAAGCCACGTGGAGCTGCGCAACCAGCTCTGGACCAACGAGGCGGAAGCGCGCGGCAAGCCGGGCGTCGATGACGACGGCAATGGTTATGTCGATGACGTGCACGGCTGGGATTTCGTGGACGATGACGCGGACGTCTCGCCGCAAGGCGAATGCGTCGGTCGCACGAGCCACGGCACGCTCATGGCGAGCCTCATCGCCGCACAGCGGAACAACGGCGCTGGCATTGCCGCCCCCGGCTCCGACGCCGCCCGAGTGATGGTCCTGCGCGTGGCGGGCTGCGGGGGCCGCGAGAAGGACCAGCTGAATCCACCGCGCCTGATCCGCGCGCTCGATTACGCGCAGCGGATGGGCGCGAAGGTGATGAGCTTCAGCGCGCACTGGGCGGACACCACGCCGGAGCTGGACGCGGCGTTCAAACGCGTCGCGGACGACCCGTCCCCCAATCCGGACGACCCGGGCGCGATCATTGTGACCAGCGTGCCGAACAAGGGTGAGGCGCAGGCGGGTTTCCCGGCCGCCTATCCCTTCCGCCGCATCGTGCGGGCAATCCCGATCGGTAACGACGACATAATCTCCCCCGGGACGAGCCCCGCGCCGGCGGGGCTCAACTTCGGCTCCCCCAGCGCCTGTGTGCTGGGCGCCACGGCAGGGACGTTGGGTTATCGGATCGAGAACGGCAGCTCGAATTCGACCGCAATTCTATCGGGACTTCTCGCAGGTCTCTGGGCGAGTGCACCCTATGCTAGATTCAGCGCCGACGAGTTTCTGGCGAAGGTTGTTCGGGATCGGATGTCCCGCACGGCGCGCCGCTCGCAGCCGGTCCTGCGAGGCGACTACCCAATGGGAGTGCCGCTGGCCGACGCGTGTACACTCGCGACAAAGCGAAGAAGCGCCAGCGTGTGCCTCGAGCCAGGACAGGAACAGGGGCGATCCCGATGACTTACAGCCAGTCCCTGCGGGCGTCCACAGCCCACCGCGAATCTTCCGAACCGGGGGACTCCTCCCTCGTGGCTGCCATTGCCGGTGGCGGGGAGCTGCAGAATTCAATTTACGTGAGATATCGGCGCCCCTTGATGCAGGTATTCCTCCAGAGGCGCATCGACAGGGATGCCGCCCAGGATCTGTTGCAGCGGACGTTTCTACAGGCGATCAAGAAAATCCGGTCCGAAGGGCTGGAGGATCCGAGCAACCTTGGAGGCTATCTGTATCGAACCGCATGCAAGCTCGCGACGGCCTACTGGCGCGGTGAGCTCTCGCGGCGCTATGAAAGCGACGGCGAGCTGCTCTCGAGCTTGCAGGACGATACGCAGTCTCTCGAGGAAGCCCTGGATCACGATCTGCGCGCGAAGAATGTGCGCGAGCTCATGGCAAAACTGCCTGTGCCGCGCGACCGTGAGGTGCTCGAGCGCTTCTATCTTCGTGAGGAGCCGCGTGTTGCGATTCGCGAGTCGATGAAGCTCACCGAGTTACAGTTCAACCAGGTGTTGTGGCGCGCTCGGCAGCGTTTCGCCGAGATCTTGCGCAAGCAGGGATTTGCCGGCAGCGGTGGGCATGAGGCTCACCCGATGGACGGGTAACGAATCTATGGATCACATGCAGTTCAAGGCGAACCAGACCGCAGCCGCTTACGTCGCGCACGAGCTCGACGAGCACACGCAGGAGGCGTTCGAGATCCACATGATGGGCTGCTCGGAGTGCCTCAACGATGTGGAGGCCTGGCGCGTCATCAAGACGCACATGCCGGAAGCCGTGGTGCTCGAGCCGGCGCGCCAGTTCAAGAAGCACTGGTGGGGCGGCTGGGGCATGGCTGCTTCGTTCGTCGGCGCGATGGTCGTTGCGGCCGCGGGTGGCTTTTACAGCGGCACGTTGCAGCGGCCGGACATCGACTCGAGCGAAACCGCGATCTTCGACATGCAGCCGGTCACCCGTTCCGAAGGCTGCACGCAGCTGCCCGTGGCCGCGAACACGCGCGCCGTGGTGTTGCGCATGACCAAGGTGGATTCGGAGCGGCATCCCCTCGCGACCAACCTGGACGGCATGGAGTTGGCCGCCAGCCAGTACAACGTGCGCGCTCAGCGCGACGGCAGCTGGGTGCTCCGCTTCGAGCCGGAATATCTGAAGCACGCCTCGGCGTACATCGTTACGCGCAAGAACGGCACGGAAGACGAGTCCCTCGGCTGCATCAGCGCCGCCGTGGCGCCGCCCATCGCCGAGCTAGCGACCAATCGGTAACTGGGACAACCGCTCGCACTGCTTGCGCAGCAGCGGGCCGAAACCCTGCACGTCGTAGAACGCATGGACGCCTGCCACATCGGGCAGGCCGCGCTGCAGGTCCTCCGCCGTCACGTTGAGCGGCATGTCGCAGCAGATGCCGGTGAGCTGCCGCGCGAGAAATGCCGTTTCCCGATGTTCCCTGAGGCGCGCGCCGATGGCCGCCGCGCCCCGCAGCTTCATCCTGCCTACCTGCTCGAGATCACTGTAGATCGCCTCGAGCGAAGCGAACTCTCTCATCAGTGCTGCCGCGGTCTTTGCGCCGATGCCCGGCACACCCTTGATGTTGTCGACGGCATCGCCCATCAGCGCCAGAAAGTCCGCCATGCGCTCCGGCACGACGCCGAAGCGGCGCTCGATGTCGTGGTACCCGCAGGGCTCGCGGCCGCCGAAATCCCAGTACACGTCCCCCTCGCCGATGAGCTGGGCCAGGTCCTTGTCGCGCGTGATCACGGTGGCGCGCACGCCTTTGCGCCGCATGGAATGCAGCAGCGTGCCGATGATGTCATCCGCTTCGTACTCCGGGCTCGAGAACGCGGCGATGCCGAGCAGGCGACACAGCTCGCGGCAGCGATCCATCTGCTGCGTCAGGTCCGCGGGAGGCGAGTCGCGATGCGCCTTGTAGGCTGGATAGATCGTGTTCCGAAAAGAAGTCGTCAGGCTCTGGTCGAACGCGACCGCCATGTATCTCGGGCGGGCGCGCTCGATGAGATCACCCAGCATGCGGGCAAAGCCGAAGAGCGCATTCACCGAATGACCGTCGCGATCGGTCATTTCCGGCGGCATGGAGTAATAGGCGCGGAAAATGTAGACCGACGCGTCGATGAGGTAGATCAATGAAGGGACGTCAACTGAGCCAGCGCTGGATCCGATCGTGCAGCGGGCTGTGGCGCGGGAAGTGCGCGAGCAGGTATTCCATCTGGTCGGCGAGCACGCGCCGGCCCTTCAGGAAAATGTATTCCGCGTAGGTGGGCGTGAACGGCACGGCGAGCAGGTACATCTTCGCCTGCTCCGGCGTGCGCGAAGCCTTCTGGTTATTGCAGCGGCGGCAGGCGGTCACGACGTTCGTCCACACATCGAGACCACCCTGGCTGAAAGGCCGGATATGATCCCGTGAAAGCTCGCGCGACGGGAAGCGGACTCCGCAGTACATGCACAAGTACGCGTCGCGACGAAACAAGGTCTGGTTGTTCAGCGGGGGGACGTAATCGTGCCGTGTGTTGCCCGGATTGCCCGTGTGGCCAATGGTCGCCACGATCGAGTTGACATCCAGCACCGTCCGTTGGCCCGTGATCGCGTTCGTGCCGCCATAGAGCTGATACAGCAATGAGCCGCACGTGTACGCGACCTGGTTCTGGTGATAGAGCCGCGCCGCTTCCTTGTAATCGATCCATTCGAGAGGCATGCCCGCGATGTCCGTTCGCAGGACATGGTGCGAAAGGCCGCGCACGGAAGTGTGGGCCACGATGCGCAGATCATCGTGGAGACCGCAGTCCGCCTTGTCGAGATCGATGCCAGTCATGGGCGCTGTAAGATACGGCAGTTTTATGCAAGAATTCAACGCCGCAAGGCGTTCATTTACTTACGAATTTCCAACGCCGTGGTCCCTCGACCACGGCGACTGGCCCCGAACATCGTCTTTGAGGAAGGCAAACGCATGCCGGTAACCATCGGTGCCCTGCGCGAGATCGCGCCAAACGAGACCCGGGTCAGCCTCATTCCCGAAGTCGCCAACAAGCTTTCCCAGGCAGGTGCGCGTGTGCTCGTGGAGCAAGGTGCGGGTACCCGGTCGAATTTTCCAGACGACCTCTACAAGAAAGTGGACTGGGCGCGCTCCGGTGCCGATGTGCTCGGAACGTCGGACATCGTGCTGACCGTCCAGCCTCTGTCCGTCGAGCAGATCCAGCAGCTCAAGCCCGGCGCTGTCGTCGTCGGGTTCATGCAACCGTACGCCCGGAAGGCAGAAGTCAAGGCGCTGCGTGACCGGCGCATCACCGCCTTCTCCGTCGAGCTGATCCCTCGCATTTCCCGGGCCCAGTCGATGGATGCGCTTTCGTCTCAGGCGGCCATCGCCGGCTACAAGGCTGTGCTGATCGCCGCCATGCACCTGCCGAAATTCTTCCCGATGCTCACCACCGCGGCCGGCACCATCCGGCCGTCACAGGTGCTGGTGATCGGGGCCGGCGTCGCGGGTCTTCAGGCGATCGCCACCGCCCGCCGCCTGGGAGCGGTCGTGGAAGCCTACGACGTCCGTAGCGCCACGCGGGAGCAAGTGAAGTCCCTGGGGGCCCGGTTCGTGGAGACGGGCGTCAGCGCCGAGGGCGCCGGCGGCTACGCGCGCGAGCTCACCGCCGAGGAGAAAGCCAAACAGCAGGAAGCGCTGGATGCGCGTATCGCGGTGGCCGATGCGGTCGTGACCACCGCCGCCGTGCCAGGACGCCCCGCGCCGAAGATCATCTCGCGCGCGGCCGTCGAGCGCATGCGCCCGGGCTCCGTCATCGTGGACATCGCCGCCGAGCAGGGCGGCAACTGCGAGCTGACGCGCGCGGGCGAAACGGTGAACCACAACGGCGTGAGCATCGTCGGGCCGGAGAACCTGCCCGCGTCGCTCGCCTACAACGCGAGCGAGATGTATTCGCGCAACCTGCTCAACTTCCTGAAGCCCGCCCTCGAGCAGGGCGAGTTGAAGATCGACTGGAACGACGAGGTGTTCGCCCAGTCGTGCCTGACGCACGACGGGGTGGTGAAGCATGAACCGACGGCGAAGTCCCTCGACGGCTGAGGGACGGGAGAGTTTCAAATGACGGGTATCGTGGCGCTCTACATTTTCATGCTCGCCGCCTTCACGGGCTACGAGGTCATCTCGCGCGTGCCGGTGATCCTGCACACGCCGCTCATGTCCGGGTCGAATTTCGTCCATGGCATCGTGCTCGTCGGCGCGATGGTCGCGCTGGGTGCGGCCAGCACGACACTCGAACGAGTCATCGGGTTCATCGGCGTGGTGCTCGCGGCGGGTAACGCCGTGGGGGGCTACGTGGTGACCGAACGCATGCTGGAAATGTTCAAGTCGAGCGGGGCGCGTGGGCGCGGAGCCGGCAAGCCGGCCACGGGTGCCCACTGATGTTCGGCCCAGATACGGACCTGCTGATCCAGGCCGTCTATCTCGTCACCGCCGCGCTCTTCATTCTCGGCCTCAAGCGCATGAGCTCGCCGGTAACGGCGAGGAGCGGCATCCTGTGGGCCGGCGCGGGCATGCTGGTCGCCACGCTCATCACCTTCCTCACGCCCGGCATCGATCCGACCAATTACTGGCTCATTCTCGCGGCGATCGCAGTGGGTGGTGTGCTGGCGTGGGTGAGCGGCAAGCGCGTCGCGATGACCGACATGCCGCAGATGATCGCGCTCTACAACGGCATGGGCGGTGGTGCAGCCGCCGCGATCGCCGCCGTGGAGCTGTATCGCATCGCCATGCCGCGCACGCTCGCCGAAGCCACCTCGGACGCCGCGAACGTCGTGGTGCACGAAGGCACCGCTACCCTCATGCTCGCCGTGATCGGCGGGCTGATCGGCGCGGTGTCCTTCAGCGGCAGCGCCATCGCGTTCGGCAAGCTGCAGGGGCTCATCACGAAGTCCATCCGGTTCTCGGGGCAACAGGTCTTCAACATCCTCATCCTGATCGGCGCACTCGTGCTCGGCGGGATGGTGGCGTTGCAGTTGCATGCCTCGCCGGCGATCGTCACCGCGTTCTTCGTGCTCGCGCTGGTGCTCGGGGTGACGATGACGCTGCCCATCGGCGGCGCAGACATGCCAGTCGTGATCTCGCTCTACAACGCGCTCACGGGCCTCGCCGTGGGCTTCGAAGGCTTCGTGCTGAACAACGCGGCGATGATCATCGCCGGCACGGTGGTGGGCTCCGCCGGCACGCTGCTCACGCAGCTGATGGCCAAGGCCATGAACCGCTCGCTCGGCAACGTGCTGTTCTCGGGCTTTGGCGACAAGGGGGGCGCTTCGACCACAGCCGTCACCGGCACGATGAAGTCCATCGATGCATCGGATGTCGGCGTGATGATGGCGTTCGCACAGAAGGTCATCATCGTGCCGGGCTACGGCATGGCCGTCGCGCAGGCCCAGCACAAGATCTGGGAGCTGTGCCAGCTGCTCATCGATCGAGGGGTTAACGTGCGCTTTGCCATTCACCCCGTCGCTGGCCGCATGCCGGGGCACATGAACGTGCTCCTCGCCGAAGCCGGCGTGCCGTACGACCTCATCTCCGATCTGGACGAGATCAACGCCGAGTTCGAGACCGCGGACGTCGCGCTGATCATCGGCGCCAACGACGTGGTGAATCCGGTGGCGCGCACCGACAAGTCGAGCCCCATCTACGGCATGCCGATCCTGAACGCGGACAAGGCGAAGAACGTCATCGTCATCAAGCGCGGCAAGGGCACGGGCTTCTCCGGCATCGAGAACGGCCTTTTCTATCTGGACAACACGCGCATGCTGTACGGTGACGCGCAGAAGGCCGCTTCGGAGCTGATCCAGGCTGTGAAGGCAGCGGGATAGAGCAAGGCTGATGGCAGAACATGACGTCCCCGTGGTCCGCAGCGTCGTCTCCATCGCGGCCGGATTTTTCACGGTGATGGTGCTCGGCGCGGCAGCAGACGTCATGCTGGGCAAGGCATTGCCGGACGCCTTCGACGCGCAGGGCCACGCGCGCGCCGAGAGCACGCTGTTCATCAAGCTCGCGTACGAGACGTTGTTCGCTCTGCTCGCGGGCTACATCACGGCACGCATCGCGGTGAGAAAGCCGTTCGTGCACGTGCTCGTGATGGCAGCCATCGTGCTCGTGGGGCGCGCGTTCATTGCCGTGGCCACTTGGGATGTGGTGCCGCTGTGGTTCAATCTCGGGGTGCTCGTGCTCATCATTCCGGCGGCGCTCCTCGGCGGCAAACTGAGCGAGCTGCGCAGTCGCACGACGGCGTGACTCGCGTCGGGCTCATCTCCGACACCCACGGGCTCATGAGGCCCGAAGCACTGAAGGCACTCGCGGGCGTCGCGCAGATCGTGCACGCGGGGGACATCGGCACTCCCGAGATCCTCGACCAGCTGCGCGGCATCGCGCCGGTGACCGCGGTCCGCGGCAACAACGACAAAGGCCCGTGGGCGAGCGCCATCGCGGAGCACGAAGTGGTCGGGATTGCCGGCAAGCTCATCTACGTGCTGCACGATCTGAAAGAGCTCGATCTCGACCCCAGGGCTTCGGGATTCTCAGTCGTGGTCACCGGCCACTCGCACAAGCCGCTCATCACCACGCGCGACGACGTGCTCTACGTGAACCCCGGCAGCGCCGGGCCGCGGCGCTTCAAGCTGCCCATCTGCGTGGGAATGCTCGAGATCGCGGGTGAGGCGATCCATGCGGAGATTCGCGAGCTCAGCCTCTGAGCGCGGTGGCGACCGCTCGCACGAGGTGCTGCGGATCCACGGGCTTGGTGACGTGGTAGTTGAAGCCCGCGGCGAGGGCGCGCTCCCGATCTTCCACGCGCCCGAAGGCAGTCAGGGCGATCGCCGGAATGTTCGCGAGGTGCGCGATCCGGCGAATTTCGCGTATCAGCTCGTAACCCGTGCCGTTGGGCATGGCGATGTCGCTGACGATCGCCTGGGGTGTCGCGGAGCGCATCGCTTGCAGCGCTTCGGCCATCGAGCCGGCGGACAGCACGTCCGCCCCGGCATGCGCAAGCGTCATGCTGATGAGATCGCGCGCATCCTTGTCGTCATCGATCACGACGACGCTCACCCCCGCAAGCGCGGCATCGCCCTGCGAGCCAGCAGCGGCGTCCAGGGTCGAGAGCGCCGGTTTGTCGAGGACGGCGCGCGTCCCCAGCATCGGCATGCGGATGAGGAAGGTGGAGCCGCTGCCCTCCCCTTCGCTGTGCGCCTCGACCGTGCCGCCGTGCATTTCAACGAGATGCTTCACCAGCGCGAGCCCGATACCGAGCCCGCCGTGCGCGCGCGATGCGGACGAGGTCCCCTGGCGAAACTGCTCGAAGATGTGCGGGATCAGCTCTGAGGACATGCCGATGCCCGTGTCCTTCACGCATAGCAGGGCCTCCGAGCCCTGCCCGCTCAGCGTGACCTCGATCCGGCCCTTGCGAGCGGTGAACTTCACGGAGTTGCTCAGGAGGTTCCACACGATCTGCTGCAGCCGATCCGGGTCGCCGAAGATCGGCCCGATGTTCGTATCGAGCTCGAGCGCGATCTCGATTTCCTTCGCGTCGGACGCGGGCCTCACCGCATCCACAGCTGCCTGGATCACGCTCGCGAGCTCCACGCGGCGCATGTCGAGGCGCAGGTGCCCCGTCACGACGCGAGACATGTCGAGCAGGTCCTCGATGAGCTGCGCCTGCGCGCGCGTGTTCCGCTCCACCACTTCGAGCGCGTACGCCCGTTGCGACTCGTTCAGGTTGCCGCTTCGAAGCAGCCTCACCCAGCCGAAGATGGCGTTCAGCGGTGTGCGCAGCTCATGCGACACGGTGGCGACGAACTCGTCCTTGCTGCGGCTCAGGCTCTCGGCGGCGCGGCGCGCTTCCTGCTCGCTATCGAGCACGGCCTGCTTGCGGCGCTCGGCTTCGCGACGCTCGGTCGCATCCCGAAATACCAGCACGATGCCGATGAGCGAGCCATCGGCCGCGCGAATGGGCGCGGCGCTGTCCTCGATCGGCGTCTCGCGACCGTCCCGCGACAGCAGCACGGTGTGATTCGCAAGGCCGGCGATTCGCCCTTCGCTGAACACCTTGCCGACCGGGTTTTCAATGGGCGCGCGGCTGTCTTCGTGCACGATGTGGAATACACGCTCGACCGGCTGCCCGATCGCATCCGCTTCGCTCCAGCCGGTGAGCGCCTGGGCGACGGGATTCAGTAGCGTGACGCGTCCCGCCGGATCGGTGGTGATGACCGCATCACCGATACTCCGGAGCGTCACGGAGAGCCGCGCCTCATCCTTCTCGCTCGCGGAGCGTGCGACACGCTCCGCCAACAGCGCCTGATCGCGCTCGCGGATGCGGGCATCGAGGATGCTCGCCGCTTCCAGCAGCCCGGTGGAAAGCTCTTCCGCCTCCACGATCTGCGAAGGCAGGGCCACCACGGGCTCGCCGCGCGCCAACGCCCGCGCGCTGGCCGAGGCACCCGCCATCGCGCGCACGATGAAGGTGCTCAGACCGAGCGCGGAAACGATACCGACCGCCAGGATGAGCGCACCGACGAGCACCAATGCGAGCACCGAGCCGCGGATGGGAGCCTCCATTTCCTCCACCGGAATGCCGATCGCCACGGACCATCCGGTGAGCGGCGAGCGGCTCATGGCAGCGTACGCCGGCGGGCCTTCGAGCAACCTCGAGCGCCAGCTGCCTTCGCTCATGCGTTGAGCGATCTGTGCGAAATCATTGGTCGGCGCCTTGCCGACGAACTCGAGCTCACCGCGTGTGCGCGCCATGATCACCGGAACCGCGTCGATCACGGTCATGACACCATTCGGTGGCGCGCTCTGCCGACGCAGGATTTCGCT
>JBDZVF010000199.1:0-10647 GCA_040255575.1 Pseudomonadota bacterium
CGACCTCGATGGGCGGCAGGCCCTGCGGCGCGGGCGCCTTGCCGCACGAGGCAAGCGCTGCCAACAGCAGCATTGCCGGAAGAACGAAACGCAGGCGCGGCGCCTTTGCGTGAGGCGGATTCGGCATGGATAGAGGCTCCGGTGACGCAGCCAACGGCGGCGGGAGGGTCGGCTGGGGGCGAAAATATAACGATGGCCGGTGCGTGCGGCCAGTCTTGAACGCATTCGCCGCGCTGATCTGAAGCCACATCGAGGCGAATGGCGGACATTCGCGGACGGGCCCGCCCCCTGCGGGAATACTAGTGTTTCTTCAGCACCACGAGCTCGATGCCCGGCGGCGGCAACGTGGCGTACAAGTGTATAGAGGGCCCTGTCCCCATCGAGGTATCGACAAGGGACATGTTGTTCTGGGCAGTGATTCGATAGCGTTCGACTGTGTAAGTCTTGCCCGCCTGCAGCCCTTCGATGGTGAGGTCGTAGCCATGGTTGTCGGCATATGAGACGGTGCGTCTCGGCAGCAGATCCACGGAAAACTCGGTGCCCACGGTCAGGACGTTGGGCCCCTTGCGGGGTCCGATGAACTCCGCCGGGATCTGATAGTTGCTGATCAGCACCTGCACGGTGTCGCCGTTGCGGCTGCGTGCGGCCTGGACGGCGAAGCCGTTTTCATCTGCCCCGGAGGCTTTCAGCGCATACGGCGTGTCTTTCATCCGCCCGAGCGCGATCAGGGCGTAGCCCGTTTTGTGAGGCGTCGTGCCGTGGGGGCCGAACAGGTTGTCGGCCCGGTACAGCGCGGCGAGATCGATGGGCGCGCGCTGCATGTAGATCAGCGTGGAGGTGATGAAGCTCGCGCGGTGCATGTCGGTGGGCAGCGGCTCCATGAGGCCGTAATTCCACTCGTTCACCATGCTCAGTGTCTTGCGAAAACCCTGGCGGTCGAGGCGCGCGCGGATGCTCTCGCCGATGCGCACGAGATCCTGCGGGTCCGCCGAATCCGTCGCGTACCAGTGCCACGAGTAGAAGTCGAGCGGCAGCCGTTTCGCGCGCACGTACTCGAGGAACTCATCGAGCCAGGGGTTGTCGGCGTCGTTGGGCCGCGAGATGGCGGGCCCGCCGACGAGCGCGCGGCGATCGGCCTTTTTCACGGCGCGGGCGATCTTCCCGTACAGCGAGAAATACTCGGGCGCGCTGCCGCCCCAGAAAAGACGGCCGAGATCCGGCTCGTTCCACACTTCCCAGTAGCGGATGTCGTAGCGGAAGCCGTTCGCCCAGCCCTTGTTGTAGTGGAGCACGATGTGCCGGGCGACTTCGGCGTAGCGATCGAAGTCCTTCGGCGGATCGACGTTGGAGCCTTCGCTGCGGCCGAGGCGGAAGATCACTTCCGCGCCGAGGTCCTTGATCGAGGCGATCATCCGGTCGGTCGGACCGAAGTTGTAGCTCCCGGGATCGTTCGGATCGGCGTCGGGGTCGGGGAAGATGCTGAGTGCCGTGCGCGCGCCATCGATGAGCGCATTCGGCGCATCCGGGAAGCTCGCATCGATGTCGGCGGGGCCATAGGCATCGTGCGTGCGGATGAGGTCGATGCGCGCCTCGCGATAACCGGCGGTCGCGTCGGTTTCCTCCGGCACGTTCCAGCCGCCGAACTGGAAGCGGATGGGCTTGTGGAAGCCGGGCGCTGGCGCGCCGTTCACGCCCTGCAGGGAATGCAGGCGCCCCGCGGTCTTCGAAGCATCGACGGTGATGCGGCGGAGGCCAGCCGGCGGCTCGGCGCGAGCGTCGGAAGCAGAGGCGTCGCGCGAGCCGGAAGCGGAGGCATCGTGCGGGTGAGGAGTCGAGGCCTCGCGCGGGTGGGGAGTCGAGACGTCGCGCGGGTCGCCCGCTGCTGCATCGGTGGACGAGGGCGGCGATGACTGCGCGCTGCTTGCGGAGCCTTGTGCCCCGGCGATGCCAGCGAACGCCGCCCAGAGAAGAGCCAGTAACACGCCCGTGGCAGCCGGCGCACGCCGGGCCTTTTGAATAGTCAGCGATGGAATAATCACACGCTCCGCATTGTAGGGCCGGGGTCACGGCTCGCAATCCCCGAGCCTGGTGGGCGGTCCCGCTTGCGGCTGTGTTGCCGGCCTTTCGCTGTCGTCGAGTGCATCCGCCGCCCGCTCAGTCCATCCGCGCCCGTTCAGTGCACCCGCGCCCGTTCAGTCCATCCGCCGCCCGTTCAGTACGCGCTCTTGACCACGCCCCCATCGACACGCAGCGCCGCGCCGGTGGTCGCGGAGGATAGCGGGCTCGCGATGTAGGCAATGAGCGACGCCACCTCTTCCGGCCGTGCGAAGCGTTTGATGAGCGACGTCGGACGCCGGCTGTTGATGAACTCCGCTTCGGCTTCTTCCATGCTGTTCTTGCCCATGCGCTTGGCGAAGTCCGCGAAGCGCGGGTCCGAGGGATCGCGCGTCGGGCCGGGCAGGATGCTGTTCACGGTGATACCGGTCTTCGCGACCGTCTCGGCAATGCCGCGCGCCACCGCGATCTCCGCCGCTTTCGTCATGCCGTAATGGATGCTCTCCGTCGGGATCTGAAGCGCGCTCTCGCTCGAAATGAAGATGATGCGTCCCCAGTTCTGCTGCTTCATGCGCGGCAGATAGGCTTTGGACAGGCGCACGCCCGACATCACATTGGTGTCGTAGATCTTCTGCCAGTCCTCATCGGTGCTCGCCAGGAACTCCTTCGGAATGAAGGTGGCGACGTTGTTGATGAGGATATCGACGTTCGGGAACTCCTTCGCAAGCCGCGTCGTCTCCGCGGCGAGGCTCATGTCGCCGACGAAGTATTTCGGCGCGCGCCCCGTTTTGGCCTTCAACGAAGCGACCGCGGCCTCGCACGACTCCTTGCGCCGGCTGTTGATGATGACGTCCGCGCCTTCCTTGAGCAGCACTTCTGCCGTGGCGTACCCGATGCCCGCGGTGCTGCCGGTGATGAGGGCGGTCTTGCCCTTCAACTGCAGGTCGAGCGCGAAGCCCGCCTGCGAAAACCCGAACGACAACGCCGCAACCAGCAGCGACCGAAACAGCAGCCGACGATTCATTTGGGAACCCCGCTATTTTCTGACGAACGCGTTATCCGGCACGGGCAGGGCGAGCGCGACGTGATCTTCCCTGCCTGCGGCGTGAGTGACGTGGCCCTTGCCGCTCGTGTCCTCGAGCAGGGCGAACTCGCCCGGCTTCAACGTGCGCTTCTGCCCATCTCCCGCGGTGACTTCGACGAGCCCTCGCAGGCAGAACATGAACTGCCGGCGCGGCGCGATGTGCCAGTCTTCCGTCTGGCCCGCCTTGAGCATCGCCACCATCGACCCCTTGATGTCGCCGATCGGCGCGCTCGCCATCATGGCTTCGATGCCTTGCGTGCCGCGCGCGACCAGGTGAATCGTCTCGTCGCTCCAGTGAGAGACCCCATCCGGACCGGTATAGAGCCGTGAAAATGACAGCGTGCCGGTGGCCGGCGGGTCCGCACCCCACGCAGTCAAGGAAACGACGGTCAGCGCGATGAGCCCCAGTATTCTTTTCATCTCATGCCCCCTGTGTCGCAGGTGTGGATGATCGGCGACAGTCACGCAGGGCGCAACAAGCGTCCAAAGGAGTGGCCGCCGCGTAACACCGGGAGAGTTATAGTCCGCATCCTCGTGAGGGACGGTGTGAGCAACATGAAACGACTGCTGCCGGCGATGACGCTCATCGGCCTCGGAACCGTGGGCGCGGGCGTCGCCCACGCGCAAGGCGGAATGCATCGGGACGAGGAGGAGCCGTCCATCAATTACAGCTGGGAAGTCACGCCCTTCATCGGGTATCGCGGGGGTGGGAATTTCGACCTCGCGGGCAGCCCCAACGCGAGCGACGTCGATCTCGACGACCATGGCTCGTTCGGACTGGCCGTGAACCTGTTCCTGGGTGCGGACAAGACCGAGTCCTACGAGCTCTATTACTCACGGCAGCAGACGAATCTCGCGAAGAGCTCGCCGCTCGCGCCGTTCGATCTCAACGTCGAGTACCTGCACCTCGGCGGCACGCTCAACCTGAACGACGAATTGCCCGTGAGGCCGTACATCGTCGGCAGCCTGGGGGTCACGCGCTTCAGCCCTCAGACGGGCAACGGAGGCGATGACTCGCGCTTTTCGCTCTCCCTCGGCGCGGGAGTGAAGCTGCCGGTTTCGAAACGCTTCAGCGTGCGGCTCGAGGGGCGTGGCTTCCTCACGCTCGTGAATAGCGATTCCGCGTTCCTGTGCACCTCGGATACGTCGGGCGGCGCGTGCGCCATCCGGGTGAAGGGCGAATCCTTTATTCAGTACGAGTTGCTGGCTGGAGCCGCGTTTGCGTTCTGACGCTCGTCGACATCCGCCACGCCCATGCATGTAGCGCAACGGCGATGAGCACGATCGGCAGGCCGATGAAGGTGTTGGCCGAGAAGTGCTCCTCGCCGATCCACCGGCCGACGAAGAGCGCGACGGGCGGGTTCGCATAGGCGTAGGTCGTGGCGAGCGTCGCGGAGACGCGGTCGACGATATACCGATAAGCCGAGAACGCGATGAGCGAGCCAAACACCACGAGGTAGCCCCAGGCCGCCCACACGTGCCCGGTGTGCGGCACGTTCCACTGCTCGCCGAATGCGGCGCTGACGACCAGCGCAATGACGCCCGCGGTCAGCATTTCCGCCGCGAAACCCATGCCGCCGTGGGGCACGTCGAGCTTGTGCGCGAGGCTCGTGCCCAATGTCCAGCAGGCGACGCCGACGAGGATGATTGCCGTGCCCAGGAGGCTCGCCTGGAAGTCCTGCCCCATCACCATCACCACCGTGCCGACGGCGCCGATGACGATGGCAACCCATTCGAGCGGAGTCGGCTTGCGGCCGAAAAGGACCTGCCACAGCGCCGTGCAGAGCGGGTTGATGCTGATGAGTGCGACCGCGGCACCGGAGCTCACCCACTGCTCGGCAACGCTCACGCAGCCGATGCCGATCACGAGCATCAGCGTTCCAAGGAGCGCGGCGTTGAGCCATTGCTTGCGCGTCGGAAGCGGCGTGCCGAGCATCATGAGCACAAGCAGGAAACCGCCGCCTGCGACGAGCAGGCGCGTGCCCAGCATGTAGAAGGGTCGCAGTTCCTCGAGCCCGATGCGGATGGCCAGATACGTCGTGCCCCAGACGACATAGATCGCGGCCAGGCAGAGCCCGACCATCAGCAGCGGTGGGCGTGCGGCGTTCTGGACGGCGTTCGAATCGGACGACACTGCGGAGACTCCTCTCAGCGGGCGGCCATCCTACGCCATGCGTGTGCGGGGTTGCGGACGGTTATCGCGTGTCAGAGGCATCTTGGCGCTGGAGATCACTATCGCGCGCCCCGTCCCCGGAAGACGGTGGGTCGAGCTTGTCTCCCATCAGCCGCCGAACCACTACATAGAACAACGGAACGAGCAGCACGCCGAGCAAGGCGGCCGTGAGCATGCCACCGGCAACGCCAGTGCCGATGGCCTTCCGGGCATTCGCGCCGGCGCCGCTCGAAAGCACGAGCGGCATCACGCCCAGAATGAATGCGAATGAGGTCATGAGAATCGGGCGGAATCGCAGTCGCGCGGCTTCCAGCACCGCCTCGCGCAGCGGCCTGCCGGCCCGCTGCTCGGTGACCGCGAACTCCACGATCAGAATCGCATTCTTCGCCGTGAGTCCGATGATCGTGATGAGTCCCACTTTGAAGAAGATATCGTTGGGCAGCCCACGAAGGCTGGTCGCGAGGGTGGCGCCGATCACACCCAGGGGCACGGCCAGCATCACCGAAACCGGAATCGCCCAGCTCTCATAAAGCGCCGCGAGACACAGATAGACCACCAGGATGGACAGTGCGAACAGCAGCGGCGCTTCACTCCCCGAAAGGATTTCCTGCAGCGACTGGCCGGCCCAGTCGAACCCGAAGCCGCGTGGCAGATCCTGCCCGACGATCGCCTCCATCGCTTTCATCGCATCGCCGGAGCTGTTGCCCGGCGCGTTCGTGCCGGTGATGTTCACGGCCGGGAAGCCGTTGTAGCGCGTGAGGCTCGGGGGCGCGACGATCCACTCGGTCTTCACGACCGAGGAGATCGGGATCATCCCGCCGTTCTGCAGCTTGCTCGGCACATAGAAGTGGTTGAGCGACTCGGGCCCCGTGCGATAAGGCGCATCCGCCTGCAACAGCACGCGAAGCACGCGGCCATCGCGGAAGAAGTCGTTCGCGTACACGGGCGCGAGCATGAGGCGAATCGCCGTATAGACATCGGTCACCGACAATCCCATGGCTTCAGCCTGCGTGCGATCTGCTGTCATCGTGAGGCGCGGCGCATCTTCGATCGCGTTGGGGCGCACGTTGCTGAGCACCGGGCTCTGGCTGGCCGACTGCAGGAGTTGGCCCTGCGCGGCGGCGAGTGCCGGGCGGCCGAGGCCGGCGCGATCTTCCAGATAGAACTCGAAGCCGCCGAACTGGCTGAGACCGCGGATGGTCGGGTTGTTCGCGACGAAGACCGTCGCATCCTTCACGTTCTGCTGCAGATGGCGGTTCGACCACTGCAGGAAGTCCTCAATGGTGCCGTCGCGCTCGCCCCAGTCTTTCAGTTTCACGAAGCCGAGCCCGACACTTTCGCCCTGACCCACGAAGCTGAAGCCGGAAACTTCCATGACCGTGTCGACATCCGGGCTGTCGTGCAGGAGGCGGCCGACCTCCGACATCACCGCGACGGTCCGCTCGATCGGCGCGCCCGGTGGCAGCTGCACGATGGCGAGCGCGTAGCCCTGGTCCTCATCCGGGATGAAGCTGCCCGGCAGCCTCTGGAACAGGAACACCCCGACGACGAGCAGCACGACGAAGGCGGCCATCCAGCGCGGCAGGTGGCGCACGGCTTCCATCATGCTGCTGTTGTAGATGCGCGCGGCCCAGTCATACGTCCTGTTGAACGCCCGGAAGACGAGGTTCGCTCGCAGGTGTTCCGGCCGCAGGAACGCTGCGCACAGCGCCGGCGTGAAGCTGAGCGCGAGGAAAGCGGAGAACCCCATCGAGACGGCCACGGTGAGCGCGAACTGCCGGTATATGACGCCGGCGCTGCCAGCCTGCAGAGCGCTCGGGATGAACACAGCGCCGAGCACAACGGTGATCGTCACGATGGCACCGGTGATCTGCTTCATCGCCTTGCGCGTCGCGTCCTTCGGCGACAGACGCTCTTCGCGCATGAGCCGCTCGACGGATTCGATGACGACGATGGCGTCGTCCACCACGATGCCGATCGCGAGCACCATGCCGAACATCGTGAGCTGATTGATGGAGAAGCCGAAAATCTTCATGCCGATGAAGGCGCCGAGCAACGCCACCGGCACGACGAGCGTGGGGATCAGCGTGGCCCGGAAGCTTTGCATGAAGAAGAGCATGGTGAGGAACACCAGCACCATCGCTTCGGCCAGGGTCTTCGCCACTTCCTGGATGGAAATGGTGATGAAGGTGGTGGAGTCGTACGGCGTGAACCAGCTGATGTTGGGCGGCAGCGTGGGCAGCAGCTCGTCCATCTTGGCTTTGACGCGCTTCGCGACGTCGAGCGTGTCGGCGCCGGGAAGCACCTGCACGGCGAAGGCGGCAATGGGCTTGCCGTCCAGGCGCGTGTCACGGCCGTAACTTGCGGGGCCGAGCTCGACGCGCGCGACATCACGCAGCCGAACGGTGGTGCCGTTCGCATCCGCGCGCAGGATGATGTTCTCGAACTGCTCCGGCGTGCTGAAGCGGCTCTCGGCTTGCACCGAGGCGACGAGCGGAGTGCCGGGGACTGCGGGCTGTGAGCCGACGGTGCCCGAGGCGAACTGCACGTTCTGTGCACGCACGGTGTTCAGCACGTCGTTCGCCGCGAGGTTGAAGCCGTGCAACTTGTCCGGGTCGAGCCAGATGCGCATGGCGAACTCGGAGCCGAACTGGTTGGTGGAGCCGACGCCCGAGATGCGATTGATCTGATCGAGCACCTGCGAGGCCAGCACGTTGTTGAGCTGGAGCGAGTTCAGGCTGCCGTCATCGGATTTGATGGCCATCGCGAACGCGAAGCCGGCGTTGGCTTTCGCGACGCTGATGCCCTGCTGGATCACTTCCGTCGGCAGGCGCGGCTCGGCGAGGGCCACGCGGTTCTGTGTTTGAACCGCGGCGATATCGGGATCGGTGCCGGTTGCGAACGTGAGCGTGATGTTCGCGCCGCCCGCGGAGTTGGAGGTCGACGTGAAGTAGAGCAGGTTGTCGATGCCGGTGAGCTGCTGCTCGATGACCTGCGTGACGGTTTGCTCGACCGTGTCGGCGCTCGCGCCAGGGTAGGAGGTGGAGACGGTGATCTGCGGAGGCGCGATTTCCGGGTACGCGGCGGTCGGGAGCTCGAACACGCACAGCAGCCCCGCGACCGTGATCAGAATAGCGAGCACCCATGCGAAGACGGGGCGTTCGATGAAGAACTCGGCCATGCGCGCCTACTGCTTCGCCGAATCGTTCGCTTGCGCGGCCGCCGCCTCCGGCGCGGGCGCAATCTTCACCACCATGCCCGGCCGGGCCTTGGCGAAATTCGAGACGATCAGCCGATCGCCATCCTCGAGCCCGCTCGTGACGATCCATTTCCCGCCGAGCGCGATGTCCGAAGCGACACGCTTCTGCACAACCTTGCCGTCGTCCCCGACGACCCGCACGAACGGCCCCTCAGCATCCCGCTGCAGCCCCGCCTGTGGCACGAGGAACGCGCGGTTCAACTCACCCATCGTGAGACGCAGGTTCACGTACATCCCGGGCAACAAGCGTCGCTCCGGATTCGGGATCACTGCCCGGAACGCCAGCGCCCCCGTCGTCGGATTCACGCTGAAATCCAGAAAGTCGAGCGTCCCTTCATGCGGGTAAGGAGTGCCGTCCTGAAACAGCACGGTCACGCGCGCCGAGCTGCCATCGACGAGCTTCACCGTGCCCGCCGCCTGCTGCCGCCGCAACCGCTCGATCTCCGCAGCGGGCTGATCGAAGTTCACGTACATGGGGTCGATCTGCTCCACGGTGGTGAGCAGTGTCGCTTCGCCTTCCCCAACGAGCGCGCCTTCGGTCACTCGCTGCTGCCCGGATCGCCCCGCGATGGGTGACCTGACCGTTGCGTATCCCAGATTTATCCGCGCGGTCTCCACCGCAGCCTTCGCCTGGAGCACCTGCGCGGCGGTCGACCTCTCCGCGGCTTCGGAGTCATCGAGCGCGGATCGGGAGACGAGCCCGCCCGGAGCCAGCTCCCGGTTACGCTTCGCGGTGACCGCGGCGTTTGTCGCCGCGGCCTGCGCTTGCGCGAGGGACGCTTCGGCGCCGGCCAGTGCCGCGCGCAATGGAGCGGGGTCGATCTGAAACATCGGTTGGCCGGCCGTGACCGTCGAGCCTTCCTTGTAGAGGCGTTTCTGCAGGACGCCTGCGACGCGCGCCCGCACGTCCGCGGACCGGGTGGCTGAAAGTCTTCCGACGAGCTCCCGTGTGATCGGCACGGACTGCGCTTTTGCCGTCACTACGCTGACTTCGATCGTCTGTTGTGGCGGGGGGCCGCCCTTCTTGTCGCAGCCGGCGAGGAGCATCCCTGCCGCAGCGGAGATTGCTAGCCAGCCCAATGCAGTGGCAATCACATGGAAAGGAGCGTTGGAGCGCACGAGACGGCGAGGTAGCACGAAGCTTTCCCGGAACTGGGCGATCAATTGCGCGCGACCTAATCGCTCACGGCGCGCACGATGTAGCTGCCGGACTTGCCCTCGCGCTCGAGCGTGATGAGGTGGCGCTTGGCCGCTTCCTCCAGCAGCGCGTTGAATGACTTGAAGCCGTAATAACTTTCGTTGAAGCCCGGCCTGCGTCTTTTCAGGATCTGCTTCACGTGCGAGCTCCACACCTTGCCGTCGTCCCCGCGCTCGGCCGCGAGCCCTTCGAGCGTGGCCAGCACGAGGTCGAAGGCCTCCTGCTGTTTCTCCTGGACCTTGGCATCCGCGCGAGCGGCGCTCGGGGCTGCTTCGGCGGCGGCGCTCGCGTCAGCTGCGGCCGAGGAGCTGGCGCGCGCAGGTTGTTTGCTCTTGGCGCGCTTCGCGGGCCGCGCCTTCACTTCGCGCACCAGGTCGTCGTAATAGATGAACTCGTCGCAGCTTTCGATGAGCAGGTTGGACGTGGAGTTCTTCACGCCCACACCGATCACGCTCTTGTTGTTCTCGCGCAGCTTCGCGACGAGCGGCGAGAAATCCGAATCGCCGCTCATGATCACGAACGTGTCCACGTGGGGCTTCGTGTAGCAGAGGTCGAGCGCATCCACCACCATGTGAATGTCCGCCGAGTTCTTGCCGGACTGCTTCACGTGCGGAATCTCGATGAGCTCGAATCCCGCGAGGTGCATGCCCGCCTTGAAGTCCTTGTACCTGTCCCAATCGCAATACGCCTTGCGGACGACGATGGATCCCTTGAGGAGCAGCCGCTCGATGACGAGCTTCACATTCAGCTCCGGGTAGCGGGCCTCGCGCACGCCGAGCGCGATGTTCTCGAAATCGCAGAAAAGAGCGAGATTTCCCGCGTCCGCAAGCGTGGTCATGCTGGCTGTCGTGGAGTTGTCGGCGACAGGCGCGAGTGTA
>JBDZVF010000706.1:0-2039 GCA_040255575.1 Pseudomonadota bacterium
TTATAACGCCAGGCAGCTCGTCATACTGGATCGCCAAGTCGCACGGACGCGGATTGGCGGCGGCTTCGATACCTCCCATGCCGATACCTATGCGGAAGATCTGATGAAATTCTTTGGGCCGGACGCACTCGGCGCGTTGGAGTATGTTCCGCCGCAGTAAAGAATTCACTGGTGCCTAGCTCAAAAAGAAGGCACGATCCCTCTCCAAAATAACAACAACACGGGCCCGCAGGAGTCGCGGCCAGGGATTTCCGGGGATGTCATCTTCAGTTGCCCTTCCGGAGACAGACTCGCCCACCCACCCCGAGAGCGGTTGGTGGCAGCGGGTGCACGAGCACTGCGCACAGGAATGGGCTTCTGCACTGTTGGTCGCGTCGATCGTCACGATCGCCAATCTCCATTTCCACTGGCTTCGTGCATTCGACACTTACACCTTCCTCGCGCTGGGTCAGTTGACCTCGGTCAGCCTGGCCGGTGGTGGCAAGGAGTATCGCACCCTGGTCGTCGAGATCGACGATGCGACATTCGAGAGCGCCTTTGCAGAAAGGACGCCGCTCGATCGCCAGCACCTCACCCGGTATCTTGCGGCGATCTACGATGCCGAGCCCGACATCGTGGTGGTGGATCTGGATCTGTCTCCTGCGCTTCAGCCGATCGAGGCCTGGGTCAGCGAGCACGGAAAGTGCGTCGGCCATCCGCAGTTCCCGCAGCTGCAGAACAGCGATGAGAAAGCGCTCTACAAGCTGATCAAGGAAAGGGCTGCCGGGCCGAAACCCATCACCACCGTGCTGCTCGCGCCATTCGACACCAGCAATGAAGATCTTGCGTGCTGGCGCCAGAGCTGGAAAACCTGGATGGAGGGCCCGACACGCGATGGCCCCATCGTGTTCGGAAACGGGGAGGTGCCTGTTCGCTACGGCGTGCACGCGGAACTCTCGCAGAACGAGAAGGCGCTCGTCAGGATTGCAGAAAGGCGCGCCAGCGGAGAATCCACCGCAAGCACCGAGCGCAGCGGGCCGCGCAGACTCGACCCGCGGCAGCTACTGAAGGGTGTAGGGCTCATCCCGCTGAGTAGCGTGGCTTCCGCAGATCCTGCGGCTGCCGGCAAGGCCCTGAGCGACCGCGTTAGATTTGAGCTGGCGGATCTCGACTCCCACGCAACGGATTCCGATGAGAACAGCCCTCCGCGAAAGAAAGTGGTGTTCTTTGGCGGAGCGTATGGCGGTGACGACCTGTTCCTCACCGCGGTAGGAGAGATCTACGGTGTGGAGGCACATGCGGCCGGCTATGCCTCAGACATGGTGGAAGACCACCACGTTATCGACTTCCTGCTCGATTTTCTGATCGCGCTCGCCTTCGGCCTCGCCATCGCATTCTTCTGGCGAAGATACTTCGACGCGCGCCTGAGCGAAAACGCCGTCACCCGCGAACTCGCCAAGGTTTGGATCATCGGCCTGGTTTCCAGCGTGCTGTTTCTCGTGCTCATCCTCAGCTTCGGTTCGCTCCTGCTGTTGAGAACCGGCGTCTGGCTCTCTCCCATTCCTCTCGCCATCGGCATGCTGTTCGACAGCTTCGTCTCCGGGTCTGTGGACCAGGCCACACATAAATTCAAGGTGATGCGACGGGAGCTGATTGAGCAGTTTGCCCAGCAGACAACAGCCGTGGACGCTCTCGTCGACCACTCCGTTTCACTATCCGTGGACCCCGCGACGCAGGAGGTCACGATACGCGAAGTGCGCGAAGAGCTTGTCGAGAGCCGCGCGCCGGAGACGGCCGTGCTGCCGGCACGCAAGACTCGTCACCGCGTTCCGCGGAATCACAAGCTGGGGTACTGGGGCGCGCGCTACCTGCCGCGCGTGTTGGGCGGGGATATCTGCGAGCACTTGCTCGCACGCAAGAACGGCGCGGCCGCGCTTCTGGGATTGTGGACGATCATCTGGGTCAGCACTGCGGTCTGGGCGTCCTACCTCGCCTGGACCGCGCATTAGCAGGCTGTTGAAAAACACCCCATCTGCGGCACAGTAGCATCCAGCTGAGGA
>JBDZVF010000200.1:0-10606 GCA_040255575.1 Pseudomonadota bacterium
GTGTACGGTGGCCTGATCCACGCGGTCGACGCGTTCATCGAGCACGACGATCCGGCGATCGACTCGGGCTGGCAGTGACATGAAGCGCCTCGTCATCGCATTCACAGGCGCCGCGGCGCTGGCGATGCAATCCGGCATCGCGGCTGCATGCGATCGCGCGTGCCTGGAAGGCTTCGTGGATAGCTACATGTCCGCTCTGGCGGCGAAGGATCCTGCCCGGTTGTCGGTGACCCGGAACGTGCGCTTCACGGAGAACGGCCAGGTCCTGAAGCTGGGAGAAGGCCTTTGGGGCACGATCACCGGACTCGGCAGCTACAAGTTCTACATGGCCGACCCCAGGACGCGGCAGGTCGGATTCTTCGGCTCGATCCGCGAAGCGGGCGATCCAGAGATGTTCTTCCTGCGCCTGAAGGTGGATGGCCGCCGCATCAGCGAGGTGGAGACCATCGTGGCGCGCGGCCCGGGGCTCGGCACCGGCCGGCCCGGCGCGCTCCTCGCAGAAGAACGCGGCCTCGCGAGCGTGATGACGGAGGCCGTGCCCGCGCGCGAAAGGCTGCCGCGCAAGCGGCTGATCGAGATCGCGAACGGCTATTTCGAGGCGATGGAGCAGGGCAGCTCCAAACCGGCAGCCCTCTACGAACGCTGCACGCGGGTGGAGAACGGCCATCCGATGGCCGGCAATCCGAATGCGGTGAACACTCGGCAGTCGGACATCAACATGGGTGCGCTGTATTGCGCGCAACAGTTCGATACGGGGTATTCGAAGGGCTTTTCGTTCGTGCCGTTCCGGCGCTTTCCGCTCGTGGACGAGGAGCGGGGGCTCGTTCTGTCGGTGCTGGCGCTCCAGCACGACGGGCGGCTGCAGGAGATGACCCTGAGCAACGGCGAGATCCGGCCGATCGCGCCGATGTTCCGCAAGCCCTTCCAGTTCACCGCCGGCGAAGTGTTCAAGATCAAGGACGGCATGATTCATCAGGTGGAGGCCGTGCTCATTTCGGTACCGTACGGCATGAGATCTGGGTGGGACTGAACGGTGGCCCGAGGCGGGCCTCCTATCGGTCGCGGCAGGTTTTTTTTCGACGGAGGGGTATCTTTCCCTTAGGGTAACCGCCCTATACCCATAGAGGCACTCGATCTGGAGACATGGTGGGGGGCGAGGAGCGGAAGGCGCTTGTCACGGAGCTGGTGACCACGCAGGGACGGCGGCTGCGCCGCTTCCTCGTCTCGCGCGTGCGCAACCGCGCGGACATTCCGGATGTGATTCAGGAGGTGTTCCTGCGCCTGATACGGGTGCCGAACCAGGACACCATTCTCGCGCCGGAGGCGTATCTGTTCACGGTAGCTCACCACGTCGCGATGCAGATGTCCCTGCGGGATGCCGCACGGCCGGTATCGATGGAGCTCGGCGACGTGCTCGGGGAGCTGCAGGCCATGCCGGACGCGGATCCGGCCCACCAGGTCGGCGCCCAGGAGTGCGTGGAAGTGCTGCAGCGGGCGCTGGACCAGTTGCCGCCGAAGGCGCGCGCGGCGTTCCTGCTCCATCGCCGGGATGGGCTGTCTGTGGATGAGATCGCGGAGCGCCTCAGCATCTCGCGGCCCATGACGAAGAAATATCTCGTCAAGGCGCTGGTGCAGTTCCGCAAGGCCCTCGCCGAGGCCGAACACGGATGAACCCGGGTATCTTCGAAGAAGCGTCGGAATGGTTCGTGAGCTTTCGGGCGGGCGACGTGGACGGCGACGCGCGCGTGAAATTCGACGCATGGATGCGCACGTCGCCCGAGCACCTGCGCGCGTATCTGGAAGCCGCGGCGATCTGGAACGAAGGGCCGGCGCTCGATGCGAACCGGCGCTACAGCACGGATGAGCTGGTGGCCATGGCGCGCGAGGAGCCATCGAACGTTGTCGCGTTCCCTGGCCCGTTGCTGCCTCCGCATCCTGCGTTGGAGCGGAACCCACCTCAGCAGTGGCAGTCGGCACAGCTGGGGCCGCAGCCGCCCGAGTCGCCCGCGCAACAGGAGCAGGCGCGTGTCAGTCTCGTCAACCGCCGTGCAGCTCTCGCGGCCTGCTTCCTCGTGGCGCTGGTCGGTGGGCTGTTCGCCTGGTCCCGTCTGAGCGGCGTATCCACTTACGAAACCGGGCTCGGCGAACACCGCACCGTGACGTTGAGCGATGGCTCTGTGCTCGAGCTCAACACGCGCTCGCGGGTGCGCTTCCGTGCAACGGATACGGAACGTCGCGCGGAGCTTCTGGAAGGTCAGGCGCTGTTTCGCGTCGCCCACGATGCGAAGCGGCCTTTCACGGTCAGCAGCGAGAGCACGGAAGTGCGCGCCGTCGGAACCGAGTTCGACGTGAAACGCCGTGCGGGCAGAACGGTGGTTACCGTGGTGGAAGGGCGCGTTGCCGTTTCCACGGTACGCGAGCGCGCCGGCGGTCGTTCTGCCAACGTCGCCAAGGACCGCGGTCCCTTCATGCTTTCGGCGGGACACCAGTTGACCGTTGCCAATGGCGCCGAGCCACGCGCCACGCTCGTCGACGTGGCTGCCGCCATCGCCTGGACCGATGGCCGTCTCGTGTTCGAGGATGCGCCGCTCGCCGAAGTGGTGGAAGAGTTCAACCGTTATAACCGCCGCCAGATCGTCGTTGGGGATATCGGCATCTCCCGCATCACCGCAGCATTCTCGTCCACGGATTCGCACTCGCTCGTGAACTACTTCCGCCAGCGGCCCGGAGTGGCCGTTACCGAAACCGAGGACGAGATTCGCGTCATGCGCCAGTAACACACCGATGGAAAGAGGGGGACCGCTCGTACGGCTGACGGCAGCGGTGATTGCGGCTGCGTGGTGCTGCTTCGCCGCGCCGGGGCCGCTCTGCGCAGCCTCGGCAAAAGTCCCACTGATCGAGTCGCATCCGCTTGGCCCGGCATTGCTGGCGCTGTCTCACCGGCATGGCGTGCAGATCATTTATCTGCCCGAAGATGTCGCGGGTCTGCGCACGCGCGGGGTCAGTGGAAATCTCCCATTCGATGCGGCGCTCACCAGACTGCTTTCCGGGACGGGGCTGGGCTACCGCTATGTCGATGCGAAAACGGTGACCATCGTTCCGCTGGAGCTTCCGCAGCCGGATGCCGATCGCGGGGACGGGCGTGGTGGGGCGGGCACGCCTGGCGTCGCATCCAGCCGCCGGGATGAGGCAGACCTTCGCGCTAACGTATCGACCGGTGTTACGAGTGCGCTCGTGCAGTCGGGCGCTTCCCCAACGATAGTGGAAGAAGTCCGCGTCACCGGCTCGCGCATCGTCCGCAGCGGATTCGAAGCGCCGACGCCGGTGAAAGTGGTTTCGGCGCCATACCTTGCGTCCACCGCGCCCACTTCGCTTCCCGACGCGCTGATCCAGCTTCCCGAGTTCAAGAACTCGCAGACTCCGCAGAACACGGGCATCGGCACCACGGCGAATGCCGGCCAGAGCTTCCTCAACCTGCGCTCTCTGGGCGTCGAGCGCACGCTCGTCCTGCTCGACGGGCGCCGCATCGTGCCGTCCACGACGAACGGCACGATCGACATCAGCCTGCTGCCTGAAGGGCTGATCGAGCGCGTGGACGTGGTGACGGGCGGCGCGTCTGCTGCGTACGGATCCGATGCCGTCGCGGGCGTGGTGAATTTCGTGCTGGATTCGGACTTCACCGGAGTGAAAGCACAGGGCCAGTACGGAGCCTCCGACCGGGGAGACTCCGAGCATCGCCGCTTCTCGCTTGCCGGCGGCACTTCGCTGCTGGACGGGCGGCTGCACGCCGTGGCGAGCGCGCTGATGTATCGCAACGGCGGCGTTGCGCATAACGCGAGCCGCGACTGGTTCCGATCCTGCTCGCGCATCTCGAACCCGACGTTCGTACCGGCCCAGATCGTCGCCTGCGACGTGCGTTCCGCGCAGTTCACACGCGGCGGGCTCATCACATCCGGGCCGTTACGCGGTACGCAGTTCGCGGAGGGCGGGGTGCCGGTTCCGTTTGTGTACGGTGAGTTGGCCAACGCCACTGCGATGGTCGGAGGCGGCGGCGAAGACTTCGCGCTGGGCTACCAAACGGTGCCTGCCGTCGAGCGCCGGAACGTGTTCGGCCGCGTGAGCTATCGCGTGAGCGATCGGGTCACTGCCTCCTTCGAAGCTCTGCGCGCGTCCGCGGAGGCAAGCTACGCCGGGACTTCTTCGTGGCAAGGGCAGTCCACCGGCTACACCATCTACCGGGATAACGCGTTTCTCCCGCAATCCATTCGGGATGCCATGACGGCTGCGGGCGTGACCTCATTCCCACTCTCGCGCTACGACGTGGATTTCGGCGCGCTGCAAGTCGAGAGCCGCAACGACACCACTCGTTTCGTCGTCGGCATCGACGCGGCGCTCGCCGGTTGGTCGCTCAGTGCCTACTTCGTACACGGGGAGAACCTCTATCGGCAGCGCATTCACAACAATGCGAACGTGAACCGTCTCTACAACGCGGCGGACACGGTGGTGGATCCGCTCACGGGCCAGATCACCTGTCGTTCCACACTGACCCAGCCGGGAAACGGCTGCGTGCCGCTGAACCTGTTCGGCCATGGCTCGCCGTCGGCTGCCGCATTGGATTGGGTGCTCGGCACGACGTTGCAGGACCTGAGTCTGCGGCAGCAGGTCTTCGAGGCGAGTCTTGCGGGCGAGCCGCTCGCGACCTGGGCAGGCCCTGTGTCGCTCGCGTTCGGCGCGGGGTGGCGCAAAGAGAGCGGGCTTCAGCGCACGGATGCGGTCTCTCAGGCCCCGCGCACCTTCACCGGCGGCTATCTGGGCTGGCCCGGCTCCGTCGCGTTTACCGGCCAGATCGGCGGGTGGGAGCGCAACAACCCGCTGCCACTTGCCGGCGCTTACGATGTGAGAGAGGGATTCGTCGAAACCGTTGTGCCGCTTGCCAGCGGGCTGAGCGGCGCACGACGCCTGGAGCTCAACGGGGCCGCGCGATACACGCAGTACAGCACCAGCGGCGGCGTCACGACCTGGAAAGCTGGCCTCGTCTATGAGCCGCTGCCGGATCTGCGCTTCCGCATGACGCGCTCGCGGGACATCCGGGCGCCGAATCTCACGGAGCTGTATCGAGGACGCATCAACGGGCTTTCGAACCTGATCGATCCGTTCCAGCCGCTCGACTCGCCGAATCGCAATCCGTTCGTGCTGGGGAACAGCTTTGGCAATCCCGATCTCGAGCCTGAGATTGGTGATACGCGATCGCTGGGGATGGTGTATGCGTCACGGTGGTGGCCCTCTTTCACGGCGTCCATAGACTATTACGACATCCGCCTGCGTGGGGCCATTACGACGCTGGGGGGCCAGCGCACCGTGGATCAGTGTTACGCGGGCACGCTGTTTCTATGTCAGTACATCATTCGGGACGCGAATGGCGTTCTTATCGAGACGCGATCGCCATTCCTCAATCTCACCTCGCGGCGAACGCGTGGCTTCGACATCGAGCTCGAGTATCGCGCCGCGGCCCGCGACATTGTGCCGGGACTGCCGGGTAACCTGAGCATGCGCGCCTTCGGGAATTACATAGCCTCCCTGACCACGCAGACGCCAGGCGCGGCGATGCTGAACGAAGCAGGCCAGAACGGCATCGGTGGAGTGCCCCATTGGTCTGCAACAGTCGCCGGGCGATACGACGCAGGACGGATCGGACTGTTCCTGCAGGAGCGTTTCGTCGGGAGTGGTCGGCTGGACAATGCGCTTACGCCGTCGATGCTGGCGCCGGAGCAGAATCGCGTCAGCGAAGTTTTCTACACGGATGCAACGATGACGCTCGACTTGTCGCCGCCGTTTTCACGCGTGGAAGCGTTTCTGACCGTGAGCAACTTGTTCGACCGCGATCCGCCGTCTGCACCGGGGGCGTTTTTTGTGTTCGGAACGACGGCCACCAACTCCAGCCTTTACGACACCGTCGGACGAGTGTGGACGGCGGGAGTGCGCGCGCAGTTTTGAAGCGCGAAGGGTGGCAAGCGCCGACTTGCTGCAGACGAGAGGTGCGTTGTTTTAGACGGCACGGGACACTGCTCTGACCGAGCCGCCGCCCACGATTGCGATTGCGGGTATGCCTGATGCTCCGAGCGGCGCATCAGTTTCGTTGATGGTGACATCAGCCTATGCGCAGCGTATCCATAAAACATCGCAGTGTGACGGTCGAAGGCGGCCCGATGCACGTGGCCGAGGCGGGTGACCCTGATGCACCTGCCATTCTCTTCCTGCACGGCTGGCCAGAAAGCTGGCAAGCATTCGAGCGCATGCTGTATCTGCTCGGTGACAGCGCGCACGCGCTGGCGATCGATCTGCCGGGGATCGGCGAATCCCCCGTTCCCGCTCGCACGAACGACAAGCGGACGCTTGCAACCTATGTCCATGAGCTGATCCGCCAACTCGGCCTGGAATCGGTGACCCTGGCGGGTCATGACATCGGCGCACAGATTGCTTACGCCTACCTGCGCAAGTATCCCGGCGACCTCGCTCGCGCCGTCCTCATGAACATTGTGATCCCGGGCGTCGACCCGTGGTCCGATGTCGTGCACAACCGGCATATCTGGCACTTCGCATTCCATGCCGTTCCAGAGTTACCGGAGTTGCTGGTTTCCGATCACGTGCGCGAGTACTTCGATTATTTCTACGACATTCTTTCGGCCAGGCGCGACGGCGTGCCGCCGTCTGCACGCGAAGCGTATGCCCGCGCCTATTCGCGGCCGGAAGCGCTGCGCACCGGGTTCGGCTGGTACCGTGAGTTCGACCGTGACGAAAAGGACAACAGCGAGGACGTGCGAACGGTGCAGACGCCCGTTCTCTACGTCCGGGGCCAGGAAGAACCCGGTGAGGCCACGCGGTATGTTCGCGGGCTACGCGCCGTCGGGCTGCAGAACGTGAGCGGCAGGTCGATCCTGGGCAGTGGCCATTTCGTTCCGGACGAGCGACCGGAGGAGCTGGCGAAGATCGTCGCGGAGTTCATGGGAATCCAGCGGATCACGACGCCCAGCCACAGGGCGCGAGCTTGGACGTGACGCAGCGTCCGTTTCGTGGCTGCCTTCGTTTCGCCAGTGCCTTCGTTTCGCGACCGAGTGCCTGCGCCTGCCCGAGCGTAGAATCCACGTCCCCAGGGTTCGGTACCGGCAGCATGCTCAGGTTCTGATGCGGCACCCATGGCCTCATCTCACATCACCATTCGGCTCGTTATCGGACTTCTCGCACTCGTCTTCGGGCTCATCGTCGCGAGCGTCCATGCGCAAGACGCCGAACGCAACAGCGGTCCTGAACGCACCAGCGGTCCCGTGTACCTCATCGAGATTCGCGATGCCATCGGCCCCGCCACCGGCGACTTCTTCTTGAAATCGCTTGCAACCGCCCAGAAGCGCGAAGCGCAGTTGCTCATCCTGCAGCTGGACACACCTGGCGGGCTCGAGACGGCCATGCGCGACATGATCCGCGGCATCCTGAGCTCCCCCGTTCCCGTAGCAGTCTACGTATCACCCTCCGGCGCGCGAGCCGCCAGTGCCGGCACCTATCTGCTGTATGCGAGTCACATCGCCGCGATGGCTCCGGCAACGAACCTCGGGGCGGCAACGCCAGTGCAGATCGGCGGTGCGCCTGGGCGAAGTCGCGGCGGGCAGGAAACCAAGGAAGGTGAATCTTCGGATTCCTCCACCGCGATGGAACGAAAGGCAGTGAACGACTCGGTGGCCTATATCCGAAGTCTTGCCGAGCTGCGCGGGCGCAACGTCGAGTGGGCCGAGTCGGCCGTTCGAACCGCTGCCAGCCTGTCCGCCAGCGCGGCCCGGGAGCACAACGTCATCGATGTGATCGCCACGGACGTGCCGGACCTGTTGCGGAAGATCGATGGACGCAGCATCAAGACGCGCACGGGTGTCGTCGAACTCGCGACCGCTGGCGCGACGATCGAGCGCATCGAACCGGACTGGCGCACGCAACTGCTCGCCGTAGTGACCAACCCCAACGTGGCGTTTCTGCTGATGCTGGCAGGTGTGTATGGCCTGGTGCTCGAAGCATCCAATCCCGGCACCTTGGTGCCGGGCATCGTTGGCGTGATCTGCATATTGCTCGCCTTGTATGCGTTTCAGGTGCTGTCGGTGAGCTACACCGGGCTCGGGTTGATGTTGCTCGGGCTGGTGCTGATCGTCGCCGAAGCATTCGTGCCGGCCTTCGGCGCGCTTGGAACTGGGGGCATCGCTGCGCTTGTCATCGGATCCGTAGTCCTGTGGGACAACGAAGTGCCGGGTTTCCAGATTGCCCGTGGGCTGCTGGCCGGCATTACGTTCGCGGCAGGCGTTGCGATGCTGATCACGGTCAGCTACTTCGCGCGTTCGCGACGCATGCCGGTCGTGACCGGTGTGGAACAGTTGTTGGAAGAAACTGCCGTCGCGCTCGCGGACTTCTCGCAATCCGGTCCCGTGCAAATCGTGGGAGAGCGGTGGAACGCCGTGACGCGCACGCCGGTCAGGCGAGGTCAGCGCTTGAAGGTTCTGGCAGTCAGGGGTCTGACGTTGGAGGTCGCACCGGAGGAGTGAACAACCGAAGGCCACAGCTTGAATGCTGGGGCCACCATGCGGAGGTGTGTCATGTGCTACGAGCTGAGATTCTTCAGAAGACGCTTCGACTCGAAACAACGCGCACGTGAGGAAACGATTGCCCGCGAGAGTGAGCGCTCGCCTGCTGACGCGCAGCCTGCTGAGCGTTCAAGGCCTGAGCCAGTCGTTGCGCAGAAGAAAAAGATCGAGCGCGTATACGAGGACGTCAACTGATCAGGCAGCATCCTGTGGGGGAAGGACTGAATCCCGGAGGCGTCCCGCGGAACGCCTCCGGGGTAACGAGGCGCGATTACTTCGACAGGTCGAAGCGAGCGCCGAGCACGAACGTGCTGCCCATCTCGTCCGCGACACTCACATCGCCCATCAGCGCGAACTGATTGGTGAAGTAGTACCGCGCGCCGAAGCCGAGAGCGGTGTCGTTGCTACCCTTGTCGTAGTTGAAGTGCTTTACTTCTCCCCGCAGCTCGAGCGCCTGGTTGATCCGGCTGCGAACGCCTGCGGCGAGCGCAATTGCATCGTCGTTCAGGTCCCGGCGACCCGGGATGTCGGCGTTCACGTCGAGGTACGAAAGCGTGGTCACGAGGTCGAGCTTCGGATTGAGCGCAAACCGGAGGCCTCCACCCACCTCGAACTGCCGCGCGTCGACCCCGAAGTCGTAGTCGGCGTCGGTGTACGAGGCGAAGCCATGAAACAGATCGGTGAACGCGTAGGAGCCGCGGAGCGCGAAGCCGTCACCATCGACATTCAGGTTGTCGAGCTCGGTGTCGACATATCCCAGCTCCAGGAAACTGTAGCTGACCTCACTTTGAGCCAGCGCTGGCGTCGCGAGGCCGACACCCAAGGCGGCAATGGCAGCTGCAGTTGTGAAATTACGCATGAATCCTCCACACATGATCAATGAAACATTTCCGACACTCGCACACAGGATGTGCTGTATCGGAAACAGCTCGCCGGCTGCCGGCGAGGGGGTGCGCATTGTAGTGAGGCGTGGCGCTTGTTGCAGGCGTAAACCAGAATCGCGTACAAAGTTGTCGCTGGTTGACGACGTCGGTTCTGCTTCTTGCGGCGCGCTGGGTGGGTTGATCGCAGGACGGCTCATGCGGCATCTGTCCGCTCGTGCGAATGCCGTGCGCCCGCTATTCGCCGCCTTTGTCATCGCGGCGGGGCTGTTTGTCGCAGGCGATGGCGCGCGAATGTTCGTGCCGTGCCCGGCATTCGCGGCCCGCATTTGCGGGTAGGCCAAATCGGGCTACAGTCCCGCACCTGACCCGGAGGCCTTGCCATGACGCGTGTTGCCGTTGTTCCTGCCGAACTGTCTCCAACCTGAAGCGGGGAAGCTGACCGGCCCAATCGCATGCGCCGCAAGGTCCCGCTGGAGCGACTCGAAGGTTTGCTCTCGGTCGAGAGAGGCCTCGCGGCATCGGAAGTCGCGGACCGAGTTCGCCTCTACGGCGCGAACGATATTGTCGAGACGCCTCCCGACACGTGGCGCGAGCTGGCTCGCGACACAGCGCGCGATCCCATGCTCTGGTTCCTGCTCGGAACCGCCATCCTGTTCGGGTTTCTGGGCGACTACGCGGAAGCGATCACGCTCGCGGTCGCGATCGCGCCGCTCATTGGAATGGACGCCTATCTTCATCGGCGTACGCAGGCATCGACTCGTGGGCTGAAGAGCCGCCTCGCGAGCACCGCGCGGGTCCTGCGCGGAGCGGAGTTGCTCGAGCTGCCGGCACGGGATCTCGTTCCGGGCGATCTGGTCGAGGTGCACGGCGGCGAGCCGTTTCCGGCGGATGGATTGATCCTCTCCGGCGAGAACGTGCAGGTCGATGAATCTGTGCTGAGTGGCGAATCCCTCCCAGTGATGAAGCGCGCCTACGTTCGCGCTGACAAGGCCGAACCTCTTGTCGACGGCATCCACTGGGTCGCGGCAGGCACGCGGCTCCTGACGGGGCAGGCGCGCGTGCGGGTCGCATTCACGGGCGCGGACACGCTGTACGGCGAAATCGTGC
>JBDZVF010000201.1:0-10601 GCA_040255575.1 Pseudomonadota bacterium
AGCAGATCGATCCAGACCTGGCTCCGTTCTTAGGCCGCGCCATGCACGCAGCCAGAATGGGTGTTCCAAGAGTGGTCGTGACCTAACCCCTCGCCTTAAGGTGCCACAGGCCGAGGTTCGCCTCATTGAGTCGCCCGGGTAAGACTACCCGACTGATGCCAGACTCTAGACCGTAGCGCCACTCAAAAGTGGGGGCCAGTCTTCTTTCAGGCGTGCGCTCCAGCGAGGTGTTAGGTCGACGCGCCGACCACTGCGTCTCGATTGCAACACCGTGCCGCGAGGCGAGCGGATCAAGCACCAACATCTACCCAGGGATTGAGCACCGGCACACGTGCCTTCACAAACTCGCTCGTGTCCCGCGAGACAACTGTCAGGCCATGATGTTGGCCCGTCGCGGCAATGATCAGGTCCGGCTGCGAGAAAGTATGTCCCGCCTTGCGGCCCTCCTCGACCAGCAGCCGCCACTTGAACATCACATCTTCGCTGATCGGCAGCACGCGCCGCTCAAACATCGGCCGGACTTTATGGGTTAGCCAGTCGGTAAGATCCGAGCGCCGCGCCGCATCCGGAACGAGCTCAATCCCGAACCGGATCTCTGAGAGCGTCACGGTACTGATGTAGAGCAGATCGAGTGGCTGAGCGGCGATAAAAGCGAGAACCTTCTTCTCCGGCCGCGGCTTCCGAAGTTCAGAGAGAACGTTCGTATCGAGCAGCCAGCCCGTCACAACGAGACGTCACGAACCGGCATCGGCTCGCGCTTCGGCTCAATGCTGACGTTACGATGCGGGGAGGCCTGCATGGCCGCGATCAGTGCATCGCCCGTGATGTCGCCCTTCAGACGCCGAAACTCTTCGGCAGAAATAACGACGACCTCGTCACGCCCGTGCACGGTGACATGCTGTGGACCCTCACTCCTGACCTTGCGAACAAGTTCGCTGAAACGAGCTTTTGCATCCTGCAGCAGCCAGTAGTCCGAGCGTACCGCTCTGGGTGCAGGCGGCCTGCGGTCTTTCGTGGGGGAAGTTTTCGATTTTGAGGATCTAGTCATGCTGACTAGATTAACATAGCCCGTGTCCTTGCGAGGTGCCAGACTCGAGCACCCGAAACGGACGTGGGTAACTTTGCGGGTAACTCAGGGAAGTAAAAGTGAACGACGGAAGCCGAATCAGCTACTTACACCGGACCCGTGAGTCCTCTCCCGGGCACCAGACGGGTCATCCCATCGCATCCCAAGCCGTATCGCCCCATCCCAGGGGCCGTTCTAGGCGGTTCATTCTTCAAGGATTTTGTCTTCTTTCGCGTACCAGGGCGTACCACCGAAGCCCATCCCAGCCCGATTCGAAGCTGGGTAACTTTGGCCCCGTTTCAAACAGGGACTCGAACCTCGGAATTGAGGCGCAGGTTGCCCCGATGAATCGGTTCGATCGCCACGGGCTGCCGTCATGCCACTAACCGACATCACGGTCCGGCAGGCACGGCCCAAAGAGAAAGAATACAAGCTCTCGGATGAGCGCGGGCTTCTACTGGTGGTGCGGCCCACTTGGAGCCAAATGGTGGAGGCTCCGCTACTAGTTTCAAGGCAAGGAAAAAATGATCAGCGTCGGGTCTACCCCGACGTCTCCTTGTCTATGGCGCGGGACCGTCGGGATGCGGCCCGCCGCCTGGTCGCCGACGGCAAGGATCACGTCAGGCCGAGAAGCAAGCGCTGAAGCTTGCCAGCGAAGCCACGTTCGAAAAGATCGCGCGCCACTACCTTGCGACGCTGGCCCGCAAGGTCCGCCGGGGCCGTCAGGAACGCAAAAAATTGGACGGGCGCGCGAAGACGATGCCATCGCGATCCAGACCGTTCAGCTTATCCATCGTATGCACAGTCGCGCCCTCCACCGGTGGCGATCAGCGGCCTGCAACCTGCGATCAGAACACTCGCGCAATGCCGCGACGCTGCGCGATCGCGGCCGCTTCGGTGCGCCGCGCGGCACCCAGCTTCGCGAGGATTGCTTTCATGTGTGATTTGACGGTGCCATGACCGATGGAAAGCTTTCTCGCCATGTCCTTGTCGGAGAATCCCAGCACCATGAGACGAAGCACCTGAAGCTGGCGCTCCGTGAGCGGCTCGGATGTGAAACTCTGCGCGATCCGGGTCGCCACGGACGGCGCGAATGCCGTGCCCCCGCGACTGACAGTCCTCACCGCGGCGCCAAGCTCCTCGACTGCGCACGAGTGGAGCAAGAAGCCCCGCACACCCATTGTGAGCGCGGCTCGGATCAACAACTCGCCATCCTCATGCGCGACGATGAGCACATTTCGAGCGCTTCGTAAGCGCAGAGCACGCAGGCCAGCCGCGGCATCCGCGATCAGGACGTCCTCCGGGCCATTCGGAGGATTCACTTCGAAGTCGCTCGATCTGGAAAGCAAGGTCGTGATGCCCGTGCGGGTCAGCGGGACCGAGTGTTCGACTCGCACGCGAATCCTGGCAGGCTGAACGACGGAAGACCTCAGCTCATGACAGTCGATGACCGTCCGAAGGGATTGCGCAGGCGGCGCGATGTCTTCACGAGTGCCATGCCGTGGGCCGACGGGCGCATGCATCACCTTGCCCCCATAGCGGACTGCGGATCGAACAGACTCGTCTCGACGAGATTCCACGCTGACGTCACAGCGATAATGATTGTGAGCTTCACGACTTCGGTATCCGTAACCGTTGCCGAACGGCTCGGGCATGTCTTTCGGCGCTACGCTGTAGGGGTCGAGGTTCTGCATCATCTGTCCCGTTTATCCTGCTCTGGAGGGTGAAAACGGCCGGCGGCGAACCGCCGGCCAGAGAACACACGCAGCACTTCGGGATCTGAAGCTCGGTGCGTGTGGGGGGTCTTCAGTGGAGACGATCTTGCAGCGAGAGCACGAGGCGTGCTTGCACGCGGATACCGCGACTTGAATGGACGAGTGATTGAGCTTCCTGCGACCGACCGCTTTGACCGCCAAACGAGCCCTTGCCAAACACCTCCGCGCTGCGCGACGGCGCACGTCAGCCAAGCGAAGAACACTGATGCGCCCGCCAAGCGCAGATGTTGGAAGAACGCGTTTGCCGTCATCAGGTGAATCCCGCGAGGGCCAGCGCCGCAAGCCAACCACATCTGCCGCTCAGGATGGCCAACCCGCGCCGCTCGCTCCAGAACGAGAATCGCGATTGCAACGGCTCGGAGCACTTTCCCGGCTCACCTGAAGAATGTGCGGCGTCGTCGCGGCGCCGCGGCTTGCGCCGAAATGATTTTACGGGACGAAGCTGTTGTCGGTGATTTGCAGCGAGCGGTAAGCGCGCGCGTCCGCATCTGCCGGCGGCGACTCGAACGACCCGCGGGCATGTTCCCGCCGCCATTCACCTGGCGTCGTGCCCACAACGCGCCGAAACAAGCGCGTGAGATGAGACTGATCGCACAGCCCGCAATCGAGTGCGATCTGGGAAAGCGGGTGACGGGTCGTCAGCATCATCTGCTGTGCGCGCCCGATACGCCGGCTTGCAATATAGGCCAACGGGGCCTGCCCGAATGTAGCCTTGAAAGTGCGAAAGAAGTGTCCGGCGCTGACTCCGGTGAGCGCGATCAGGTCAGTGCTCGGGATAGGCCGATCGAGATTCTGCTCGATGTAGGTGACCAGGCGTTTCGCCTGCCAACGCGGGAGTCTGCCGCGGAATGCAATCTCAGCGGCCTTTGGTGTACCGCCTCGTTCCAGATTGGCGAGCAACAACGCCGTCGCGCGGGACAGGCATGCTTGCGCGGCCTGACGATCCCGCTCGACCTTGGATTTCGCCACGGAGAGCAAGTCCAGCAAAGTCGCTGTCAATGCAACCTCACTCTGCCGATTCTGTTCACGAGCCTCGATGGCCGACGCTGCGCTACTGCTCATCGACGCTCTCCGCCAATTGCTGCGATGCTGGTCGCTGCGACAGAACGGACGCTCGACTTGATCATGGGGTTTGCTCCGCTTGTGATCGTTTCGGCATTTCGATGCAAGTGCCGAGGATGATCGGGCGAATCCGCGCAAATGCTAAGTAGGGAATTGAAAAGGTCTGTAACAGCCGGCCGGCTCTCGGGCCGACTTCGCGCTCTTACGGTGAGCTGCGCAACGACGCGTCGAAAGACGAGGTGCCCGAGCGATCTGACAGAACGATCAGTTGCACGATCTTGTCTTCGGCGAGAGTGAAATAGAGCAGGACTTCCAACGGATCGGGCAACCCACGCTTATCGAAATTCCCGTCGGCGTGGGCCGCGACGACGCAGTGACCGTAGTGCTGAATGCAACGAATAGCGCGGAGCGATAGCTGCTCCCCGATAACATCGCGCTCAGCCCACTCGCTTAGTTGAGCGAGCCCGCGCCACTGCTGCAACTGATCGTTGACGATCGCATCCGCCACGAAGACTTCAAGAAGACGGGACAGGTCACCGGCATTCAATGCCTCGAAGAACTGTGCGACGCCTGGAGGAAGAATCGGACCGCTTGGGTGACTGGCCAAGTAAACACCTCCTGTGCAAGGTGCGCGTACGCCCTCGCGCATTACCTCCTCTATCCTCCGAGGTCGCAGGCCGGAGCGCCCGTAAAATGATGTAAGGCCCTGTAAGTGACAGGCAGCCCGAATGCACGCGATCCGAACCGAACGAACGCACCAGAAGGGTACCCCGGCGCCGAAACTACGAGGTCAACCTCAGGTACCCTCTGTCCTCGAGGTCGCACGCCAGGTCTCGATCAACTGCCTGGCGGTTCTGAGATCGCGCGTTTCGTACCCTTCAGTAAAGCGGCCGTAAACCCCCGCCATGATCGTGTGCGCCTCGTCCGCGCGCCCCTCGCTTGCAAGCAGTGCACCTAACGCCATGGCGGAGCGCAATTCCAGACTGAGCGCGCATTGACTGTTGGCAAGCTCAATCGATTGCCGCAACATCGTCTCGGCTGCGCGCGGGTCCAATCGTCCGGAAACAATCCCGATCTGCGCGCGCGTACGCAATAGCTCGGGCATATCGAATGATTCATGTCGCGCCTCGGCTCGTTCCAGAGCCGCGGTGATCATCGCCTCCGCCTCCAGGATCTCACCGCATTCGAGCAGCCCCTCGGACATCGATCGGCTCAGCATCGTCGTGAGCAAGAGACGTCCCTCTGCATGCAAGATTCCCAGCGCCTCGCGAAGCCTGTTTGCCGCCGTCCGGAACTCCCCCCGGAGCAAAGCCACTTCGCCTGAGAGCGCGACGCCAAAGGCCATCCATGGACCGAACGAGTAACGACTGACGTTCTCTACGAGACGGCTTACCAGCGCTTCCGACTCCTCTACATCTCCCCTCCACAGAAAAACCGTCGATGCGTAGAGCAATTCCGCGACGAGCACGTTCACCGGCTGCGCGTTCTGCTCAGGTTCCTCGAGTGCCTGATGTGCCACTCGAGCGGCGCGGTCCACCGCGCCGCTCAACCAGAGCGCGCGTGCCAGGACGATCAGTGCACGGGTCCGATGACTGTAACCATACATATCGACCTTCGTCACACCACGCGCCGCGGCTTGCCGGAAGCCCTCCTCGGTGTGGCGTAGCGCGCCCGCTTGATCCCCGGCCAAGTGATACGCACACCCGAGCATCCACTCCGACATGACGATACCCGCGGCGGAATCCACCCTGCGCGCCAGCTCGATAGTGCGCCAGCTCACCTCGACTACCCCACGGGAGTCACCGATTTCGATCAGGAAGATATGCAGTCCCGCGAGCAGCCCGAGTTCGCGTTCGGGATCGTTCAACGTTCGAGCAAGGCGCAGCGCGCGCTCGATCGAATCACGAACTTCATCTCCATTGTCGCGAGTAAATAGTGCGGAGATCGCCAGCGCTTCCTGCAAGATGAGGTGTGTCGCAGAGCCCTCCTGCGGACCGAGTCGCAACAGCGCGGCTTTACACCAGCGATGGCACTCGTCCAGCAGTGACATTCCCAGAAAATGCGGTACGACGAGCGCTGCCAGGCGAACTCCCAACGCGTCCTCACCTGCCTCGGAGAATGCCCATGCAAGCGCAGCGCGCATGTTGCCGACCTGCACCACATCACGGTCCGCGCCCCGCCGCTCATTCTCACGCTCGTGACTTCGGTTGAGTTGCGCAATGAGATACTCGACAAGCTTGCGCGAGACGGAATTGAGCTCGCCCGACTCCGCCAGTTTTGCCGACGCGTACGCGCGCGTCGTATCCAGGAGACGCAGATAACTCGATCCGTTCAATATCGATGACGAGAGCAGTGACTTGTCGATCAGGCCTTCGATTGCCGCGACCACTTCGGCTTTCGTCAGGACCGCGTCCGCTGCGATCCACTGCGCTGCCGCCAGTTGAAACGGACCCACGAACACTGCCAGTCGGTACAGCACGTGGCGTTCGCTCTCGGACAGCAGGTTGTAACTCCAATCAAGCATCGCCTGGAGCGTCTGATGTCGCGGAAGCGCGCTGCGCCTGCCACGCCAGAGAAGATTGAAGCGGCTGTTGAGCAGTTCCGCGGTTCCGCGCACCCCGTGCGAGCGCACGCGACCGGCTGCCCATTCGATCGCCAGGGCGATGCCATCCATCTTTCGGCAGATCTCAACGGCGAGCGGGGCAATCTCATCCGTCAGTGTCTCCTGCGCGCCGCTTGCCGCCACTCGATTCATGAAAAGCTGAACTGCCGGAAACGCCATCGCATCGGACGCCGTCATGCCATCGCTGACCGGCGGAACATCGAGCGGTGGCAGGACGTGGACGTGCTCACCCTCGGCACGCAGCAACTCGCGACTGGTGGCAAGCAGGTGAATTTGAGGCGCGGATTTATAAAGCCATTCCGCGAGAGCCGCGGTCTCGTCGATGAGGTGCTCGCAGTTGTCCAATACGAGCAGCGCCCTTCGGGCGCCGAAAAACGCCAGGATGCTCGGCTTGGGATCCTGCGCCTGCACCTTCAGGCCGAGCACGGAAGCAATGGTGGCCGGAACGAGCGAGCCGTCGGTGACCGAGACTAGGTCGACGTAGTGCACGGCGCCGCCAAAGGCATCGCGCATCGTGTGCGCCACGCAGATCGCGACGGTCGTCTTGCCCATCCCACCCGGGCCGATGATGCTCACAAATCGATGCGTGGTGAGCAACTCCACCAGTGCGCCGACCGAAGCGTCGCGCCCAATGAGCCGTCCGAGTCGCTCGGGCAACGAGTGTTCCGATGCCGGTACGGGCGGCTGGCTGCCGGAATGAGCATCGGGAGACCGGTTGGCGTCGAGTGTGCGGGACGGCGACGCGATCCGCGTCCGGATTACGGGCGCGACGAAGCTGTACCCGCGGCCTGGGACGTTGACGATGTAGCGCGCGCCGTCCTCGCCCTCACCCAGGCACTTGCGGAGGCTCGCAATGTTGACGCGCAGATTGGCCTCGTCGACCACCAGCCCCGACCATGCACGCGCGATCAGTTCCCGTCGGGAAAGCACTTCCCCGGCCCGCTCAACCAACGCAATCAGAAGGTCGAGCGAGCGGCTGCCGAGCTGGACGGCCGCCCCATTCTGCTGCAGCAACCGCCCCGCGACGTACAGACGAAACGGGCCAAATTCGACAATCTCGTCACTCGGCGGCACGGAGGATCTCGGGTGCGATGATTGTTTCTCGCACTACAGGGACGCCGCCTAAATACGAGGTCCTCGTTCACCATGCATGATCCTGTCGCTCATTGCAATCATGCAAGCCGGCACTTGCTGATCTGCAGTTCTCGACGACGTCGTGCTCGACGCACCTTGGAGCAGGCAGTTGGACTGCTGGCGAACATACGCTTAGGCGATTGCGCCCCCGTCGGCGGTCAGGATGGCGCCCGTGATCACGCTCGCGGCGGGGCTTGCCAGAAAGACCACAGCATTCGCGACTTCGCGCGGCTCGGCGTAGCGTCCCAACGACGTCAGGCTTCGCTGGAAATCGGCAGCCTCCCCCACCGCCGGATTTGCATCCGTATTCGTCGCCCCGGGCTGCACGAGATTCACGGTGATGCCGTTCGGGCCGAGCTCGCGCGAGAGACCGCGGGTGAAGGAGGTCAGTGCCGCCTTGGACATCGCATAAGCTGTGATGCCTGGGAACGGGACCCGCTCTCCCAGGACCGAACCGATCGAGATGATGCGTCCCCCTTCGGTGAGATGAGGGATCACTGCTTTCGCAAACAGCACCGGCGCTCGCACGTTGACGTCCATCACGGCCTGATAGTCATTCACGTCGATGTCGGCGATCGTTCCCGT
This sequence comes from Pseudomonadota bacterium, assembly GCA_040255575.1. Taxonomy (GTDB): domain Bacteria; phylum Pseudomonadota; class Gammaproteobacteria; order Steroidobacterales; family Steroidobacteraceae; genus JADGHX01. The sequence goes on from JBDZVF010000201.1 coordinate 8,246, forward strand.
ATGGCCGATAGCGGCGCTGTTGACGAGGATATCGAGTCCACCGAGCGCCGAGACGGCTTCGCTCACCGAGCGCATGATGGCCTGCGGGGCGGCGCTGTCGGCCTGGATGGCAACTGCGCGACGCCCCTTGCTTTCGATGGACCTGACCACCGCATCCGCCTTCTCGGCGGAGTGCTGGTAAGTCAATGCGATGTCGGCGCCGTTCTCCGCCAGTCCCAACGCGATCGCGGCCCCGATGCCCCGCGATCCTCCGGTAACCAATGCACGCTTTCCGTTCAGATCTATCATGACGTTGTCCTTTGTGGCCCCACGGCGTCGATGGAGTGAGTGGCAAAGGGCCTCTGCGACTGAACGTGGATCATGATCAGCATTCTGATCTTTCAACGTCAGCCGCTGGAACCCGGCTTCGAATTGGCTTCAGGACCCTGGCGGACTCCTGCTGAGGCCAGGATGATCAACAAGATCGTGCACAACGATGCCGCAGAGACCGAATGTGATCTTGTATGCCAATGCCGCAAATTGGCGGCAGGTCGCAGGACCCTCGCGCAATCAAGCGCCGATGCGCTGGAGAGCACGGAAGCGCAGGTGAAACCGACCGTGTCTCAGACAGGGCGTCGAGCAACTCCTCGCCACTGACCTGTGGCTGAATGCAGCACCTCCCCACCGCGCTCAATGAGTACACCGAGCAGTATTCGCGGCTTCTGATGCAGCTCTACCTCGACGAAGCGTTCCGCAAGGCCTGCAGTCCATAGGGAAGAAGACGAAGCGATTCTATGCGAGCCGCCCGCTCGAACCCCTCACAACGCCATCGTCACAGCCTTGATCTCCGTATACGCCTCCACTCCCGCGCGCCCATTCTCGCGCCCCCATCCCGATGCCTTGTAGCCACCAAGCGGCAGGGCGACGTCGACGCCGCCGGCCACGTTGACTCGAACTGTACCTGCCTTCAGCCGGCGCGCGAGCCGATGCGCATTTGAGAGATCGCGCGTGAAAATCGACGAAGACAGCCCATACTGTGTCGCGTTGCCCAGCGACGCCAGCTCATCGATGTCCATCTTGTCGTTGAAGCGGCTCGCGCAGAGCACTGGCCCGAAGATTTCTTCCTGCACTACACGCATCTGCGGTCGAGTGTCCACAAAAACGGTGGGCTGCATGAAATAGCCGGGCTGACCCAGCCGCTCGCCGCCGACCAGCACGCGCGCGCCTTCGTTGCGACCGCTCTCGATGTAGCCAGTCACGCGTTCGAGCTGCACCTGGCTGATCAGCGGCCCGATCTGTGTGTCCCGCAAAAGAGGCGACCCTACCCGCAGGGACCGCGCCATCGCAGCCACGCCCTCGAGCACCTGATCCGCAACGGCTTCATGCACGAACAGGCGCGAGCCGGCCGCGCACACCTGGCCTGCGTTGCCGAAGATGCTCATCGCAGCGGCCGGAATGGCCCGGCTCAGATCCGCATCGGCGAAGATGAACGTGGGGGACTTGCCCCCCAGCTCCAGCGCCACGCGCTTGAAGTTGCCGCGTGCCGCATCGACGATCGAGCGCCCGGTGGCCGTCGATCCCGTGAACGCGATCTTGTCGACCTGCGGATGCGCGGCGAGCGCCGCTCCTGCCTTGCGCCCATAGCCGGTCACGATGTTGACCACACCTTCCGGAAACCCCGCTTCCAGCACGAGCTCGCCGAGGCGCACGCTCGACAGCGGCGTCTGCTCAGCAGGTTTCAGGATCACGGTGCACCCGGCCGCAAGCGCCGGCGCGATCTTCGCGACGCCCATCAAAAGCGGAAAATTCCACGGCACGATCTGCCCGCATACGCCAACAGGCTCCCGCAGCGTGTAGCCGAACGATTCGCCCGGCATGGAGATCTCCTGCGTCTCCCCGGCGAGCTTCGTGGCCCAGCCGGCGTTGTAGCGCAGTTGCTCGATTGAGCCGCCGACGTCGATCATCCGGGACAGGGCCACCGGCCGTCCCACATCGAGCGTCTCGATCAGCGCGAGCTCATCGCCGTGCGCTTCGATCAGGTCCGCGAGGCGCAACAGTAGCCGCGCACGCTCGTTCGGCTTCACCCTGGACCACGGCCCCTCGAATGCCTTGCGGGCAGCCGCGACGGCCCGGTCGATGTCCTCCTTGTCGCCGCTGGCAACGCGGCCGATCGCCTGCTCGGTGGCAGGATCGATGCTCTCGAAAGTCTCGCCGGAAGCTGCATCCTGCAGCCGGCCACCGATAAGCACTTGACCGGCGCGGGCGGCGAGACGCGCGCGGAGCGCGGGAAGCAAGTCGAGGTTCGGGTGCGTACTCATGATGACAAACGTCCAGGAAATGAGCTCAGATCGAAAGTCAGGCTGGGATAGTCGATGTA
>JBDZVF010000202.1:0-10550 GCA_040255575.1 Pseudomonadota bacterium
CCCGCCGCCCGCCACCGTCACGGCCCGTAGGAATGAGCTGTCAGATGCAGCGGTCGCGCGCTACCCGCACAGCAAGAGCCGAATCGCCTCAACGGTCACGACGCCGCCGATGAAGAACAGGATGACCCTGAATGTAGGAGTAGCTGGTGCTCCCACTCCGCGGCCGAAGACAGCGCGCACCCTGAGACCTGGTATGAGGCTCACGCCCAAGACCAATGCTCCAACGCCGAGCATCAGCACCTTCGTAAACAGTCCGCCGGCGACAATCGTGTTCGCACATTGCCCAAGGAATGCGCCCGCAGTCACTCAACGGCCTCTCGGACGTGACGCGTCCCCGGCGCCTGTTCGATGGACAGCTTGACCACGCGGTACAGATCCCGGACAGCTTCAGCCACTTTTGTCTCGCCCGAGGAGTCTGGCGATAACGCCGCCCTCCGCGAACGTGAAGACGAGCCATTCGCCCGCTTCGTCGGACGAGCTCGCGCACACGACAAACAGTGCATGCGGGGCCGACTGGATGGGGACGCACCAACCGAAGTCTTCGGCGAAGACATCACCGGCGGGCACCCCGGCTGCGCGCAGCCTTTCAGCCAGCCAATGAGCGAGCGCCTTTCCGTAAATTCCCGGATTCGTGTCCGCGTCCTCTCCCGGATCGACGGGAAAGTCGGAGGACGCGAACTCAAGCAAGGGCGACCGTCTCACTGCGGCCGCACGAATGATGGATGGATGTTTGTCAGATCGCCCCACGCCGCCGCGCAGCGTACTCGACGAGTTCACGAAACGTTACCCGGTCGATCTGAACCGCCATCTCGTCAGGAATCTCGAATCCGAGCTCTTCCTCCATGGCCATGATCCATTCAACCTTGTCCAGCGAGCCTGAGTCGGACTCCGATACCCACGCGAAAATCTCGCCGATCGTCGTCTCGGGCCGAAGGAGCTTTGCTCGCGGTCCGACGAGACGGGCAATCGAATGAGCAAAGCCGAATGCGATGTCCCGCAACTCCGGCGCAAAGTGCAACCGTATGCGCGCAGCGAATTGCTCGATGTCGTGTTCCGTTGCCGCCACCGCAAACGCACTCCGCGTTCTCAGCCCTCAATCCGCCTTCGGCTGCTCGTTAACGAAGTGGACGAGGTCAGCCACAGTACGCACATTTCCAAAATACGGGTTCCGGTCTGTGTGCTTAATCGAGTGGCCCGTACGCTGAAAAATTTCTCCAGCGAGATCCATGTCGAGGTCTTCATCGTCAACGCGAAGATCGCCCGCCAGCGAGTCGGCTGCGTGGATCGGCAAAGGTTTCTCCGTGCCCAGATGCAACTGAAGCTGCTCGTATACGGCCCGAATCACCCAGGTGTCGACGCGATGGCGATCAAAGCTGCGGGCGAACTGGCAAATGGACTCTCCGTCACGTTCCGCGATGAGTTCGTCCTTTCGGTGCTTCTCTCGCTTGACTTCAAAGAGAGTCAGAGCAGCGCCAACCGCGATTAGTGGCACTGCCAGCAATGGCAGCGAAAAGACGAAATGCGCGAGGCCGTATACGAGTGCGCCTGCCATCGCGACCGCGAACGGCCACGCGTACCACGGACGCGGCGGCCGCACATATTTCGGCATCCGGCGAGACGGTGTTTTCACGGCGATGGATCCTTTCCTGTGAAAAATTTCTGCCTCGCGTCTAGTGACGAATCGCGAGCGGTCACCAAAGCGGGCTCTGTCGAGCCTCTTCGCTCCTCGGCTGCGCGGTCGCCTCACGGCGCAGGATGCTGAGAAAAAGGTCCCGGTCGTAGGCAGCCCGCGGGAACAAGTCCTTTTTCAGGAGCGAAACGAGCAACGCGCAGGAATGCGCCTGGGTGTTCACCGATCGCTCCGGATTGAACTCGATATCACTGAAGGCGTCGTACTTGAGGAGCCGGCGCAGATACTCCGCGTGCTCCTTCAGCGCAGAAAGATAAAGCCAGTCATAGAACGCTGTCTTGGGCTCAAGCCTCCAGTCTGTATCACCGAAGCGGAAACCCGTCAGCTTCCCGGAAGACCTGAGTCGCCCATCCTGTTTCGCGTCTCGCGCAGAAAGCGCGTAGAGATCCGTGTACGGCCCACCGTGCTCAAAGACCTTGCTTCCTTGGTAAGCGGATTCGAGCGGAACGTGCCGGCCGTCAGCCAGCTCCACCTTCAAGTTGAATGCGCTCAGACGAACACCCAACTTCTCGGCCGACTTGGTTGAAACCTCCAGCACCTGACGCAGGCCCTCCTTGGACGCAGCCGCGTGCAGCTCCTCAACGTTCCTCTTCTTCTGAACGGGCGCGAAGCCCGGATGCCAGATGAACCGGATGACAACCTCGTCAACCAAATGGGGACCATGATCCCGCGGAACAAAGATTGGCCGCTCCGCCACGCTCAGAGTCCTCGGATCATATCTACTGAAATATCTGCGGGCACCAGAACCTCGTACTTTCGCGCCGCGAGCAGTCGCTTCTGCACGGCAGGGTCTTTCCAGTCCGTCCGCGTATACGCAACCGCGAAATCCATCTGCTCGATCGCCTCGTCCAGCGTCAGCAACGGAACACCCGTCTTGTTGGCAACGCCCGGCGCGAATCTTACCCCGTCGGCGCTCAGGACGGCCGGGTCAATCTGGAGAAATGCGGTCTCCTGAACATGACCTTCCTTCCTCGCCGTCCACTCCATAGGATGTTGATTGAAAAGACAAAGATGGACGTACTCATCCAAGCCGAGCCGCGTGTCGGCGTCGTGACTCCATTGGTTTCCTCCCGGCGCCACGACAGAGACCGAGCGCCGACGCAGCTCTGCCAAGCGCAGCAGCCCGTGTTCTGCGATCGAGGAAAGGTTTCGCAGATCTGTGAAGTGGAAGAGACGCTTCACGCCGAACTTCCTGATGAACTCATCCGCAGTCATTTCCCCGATCTCCGACCGGGCGTAATCGGCGATCGCAGCTTCCGTAATCTCTTCCTAGGCCACTCGCGCACAGAATCCGAATCCGCGCCAACATCACTCGCGGCCAAATCCAACAGCACACTGCGATCCGCGGGCGTGATGTGTTGAGTGTCGTGCTTGCTGCGGCGATGCCTTGTTGCCTGTGCCTCGCTACGACGCCGCGGAACGGGTTTCAATTTGGGCGCGCTCCCGCCGAGTGCCGCAAGCCGCTGAGCACCTTCAGACGAGCGGAGTTGCAGATCCTCACGAACATCGACGGCGGATCGTGGGGAACGTCCGCGCGATGGCTTCACCTTCTCGGTTGTGCGTCCAGCCACTCCCAATCGGAATCCCAGTCCGCTGACGACCGCGCGAACCTCCTCGAAGGACGGCCTCGCCTTCGGTCCGACTACGCCGGCCAGGCTGGCCGACGTGACGCCGAGTCGTTGCGTTGCCCGTTCGAGTCCGATTACCTCGATGACGGTCCGGAGCGCGGTGAGGAACACTCTCGGATCGCGGTCTTCCATCGCTACGGTTAATTCCTTCGCCATTCGCTGCCATGCAGATTCGTCGAGGGCCGGGGACGCGAGTGCGTCGAACTCCCGCATGGCCTTCTCATCAATGGTCCCCGATCGACGCATCCCAGCGGCGTCCTCGTAGACCTCAGCAAGGATGCGACTTCGCTTCACTACAAATCTCCCAGAGAGTGTTGGTGTTCTGGAAGTAGACGAGTAACAGCCAGGCGGCCGTTACTCGTAATGAGGCTCGAATTTCCTCAATCGTCCGCATCCGTCCGCTGCCGCCTCTTGCTGTCCTCATCGACAAGCATCGAGACGCTCACGTTCGCAGCAGTCGACGGCGTCATGCTTCTCGCCATGCCTGGATCAACCATCAGGCATCTCATCATCGAGAACGTCTAGCAAGTTGCCTGTAGCCTTTTCGAGCAACGCATGCGCCCCTTGCAGTGCCTGTGCGAAGTCGGGCCTCCGCTTCTTTGGTAGGAACGCCGAGTCGGTGGCGTACACGCAGCAGTCGACGATGCCCGTCGCCCACGTTACGTGCTCGCACGCGACATCGAGATGCTTCCTGATCGCTTTCGTCAGCGGGTCCTTCCGCGCATTCCGCTTGCTTCGAGGACTCATGCTCGGACCTCCCTGATGGCGACATCGAGTGCATCGTAGGCGCGGTTGATACAGCGAACCCCGTGCAGGAGTGTCGTGATTTCGTCGCCTACGTCAGCGCCAGCGGTACTGCCCTCGCGTTCCTCCGCACCCAATAGCGCGTTCGCTGCCGTCGCGACGACCGAGATAGCGTCGGAGAGTCGTCCCAGGATCTCGTCGATATCAGGCTTCACCGGTGGAGTGTTGCTCGCTCGCGCCTTCGGTCGCGCGTGATGCGCTCGCCGCGCTTGGCGCGCGCTCCGTCCTGATCCCTTCGTCCGGCTAGAATCCACTCGCTTCACTGAACCCATGGCTGCCTTCCTCTGGTAGGCGGTTGTGGCTAGCCGTCCGGGGCTGTCACAAGCAGTCCCGGGCGGCGCTCTTTGAACAGCCATCAGCGAAGGTGGTAAGAGCGGGGGTAATGGCAGGCGTCAGGTGAAGCAGAAAAGCTGCGTAAAACAGGCACATCGCCGAGATCTACGAGGGCCTTCCGCCCACCAATTTCCGAGCAAAACAGTCACTTACGAGCGGATCTGGGCGCAGACCCTGCACGCCCAGTTCCCTGCGGGACATCTGCGGAATCGGACCGCAGGGTCGGCCGTCGTACGGCACAGCGGATGGCCGGCCTTCTATGGCAACTTACGTATCCCGCTGCCCGTGGCGCGCAAGAGCCCATACTGTTCCTGATTGAGCTCGGTCACGCTGTTGACGTAGTCGGACCTGGCGCGCACCAATTCCTGCTGGGCCTGCACGTCTTCGAGGACCGTGCCCACTCCAAGCTCCTTCCGCTCCCGACTCAGTCGCAACGTCTCGGCCGCGGAGTTCATGTTCAGCCGCGCAACCCGTACCTGCTCGAACAGCGACTGGACTCTCGTATAGCTCTCGATCACCTGACGGGAAACCTCATCGCGCAACTTCTCGTCCGAGATCTGTGCGGCGAACAGCTTCGCGTTGGTTGATCTGATGCGGCCGATGTCGAACAACCCGCCCGGCCCGATGCGCCAGCTCAGGCCAATTGCCCGATCGCGCGTCGACCCACCGTTCGCGTTGATATCGTTCGGGCCGCCATCGAGATGCCCGCCGCTGAGTTGCGCACCAAGCGTCGGCAGTAGCGGTCCGTAGAGCGCGCCTCGGCGAGACTGTTCTGCTGCGGCAATCAAAGCCTAACTCTGCTGCAGTTCGGGGCGGTTCTCTAGCGCGTTTTTCAGGAGGTCTTGCGGTGTGGCATTCAGGTCGGCAAGCGCCAGTGGCGCGGGCTCCGCTTCAGCGGGCGTCAGCTCGACGAGCGGATCCAGATGGAGAGTCTGCGCAAGTCTTGCCGCTGCGAGACGCTGTTGCTGCCTCGCGCGCGTCAAATCGAGCTGAAGTCGCTCGCTCTGAGTCTCGACGCGCAGTTGGTCACCCTTGAAGGCGATGCCGATGCGAACTGCCTCACCCAGCTGTTGCTGGTAGTTCTGTGAGACGCTCAGACCCTGAGTGATCACGTCTACCAGCGCGCGTGCGCGCACCAGCTCGAAATACTGTTGAGCGGCTAGCAGAGAGACAGACTGTTCCTGAGCGGATGCACCCGCCTCCGCTGCGCTCACCAGCCGACGTCCCTGCAGCGAGTTGAACACCGACTCACCGATCACGATCTGTCCCGCCAGAGCCAGGTTCTGCTCTTCGCTATGCTTCGTCACATCGAGGATGGACCCATCCACGGCCTGTGTACGACCGGAATGATGAAAATAGCGCGCCGACGGTACGATCGAAGGAAGAAAACCTTGCAGCGCGCTCGTGTAGCCGGCGTGGGCTTGCTCCACCGCGTTCCGGGCCAGCTGAACATCGAGATTCTGTGCGCCAGCAAGACGCAGCGTCGTCGCAAGATCGATGGGCAACGTATTCGCGATCACCGCCTGTGCGTGTGCGATGGAGGCGGCGCTCGCAAGCGCCAGCAGAATGCACGTCGGTGCAACAAGCGAGCGCGCGAATGAACTCATTGCGCCACCACGCGCACTGCCTGCCCGTCACTCATGGGTCGCTGTGCAACGAGGATGAGCGTGTCGGTAGGCTTCACGCCCTCGAGTACTTCCGCATTCTTTCCATCGGTGAACCCGAGCTTGACCGGACGTTTCACCGCTTTGTCGCCCTCGACCGCATAGACGAACGCGTTCGTCTTCTCCATTGCGATGGCGTCGCCCGGAAGAAGCGGCGCACTCTCATGGCGTTCGATCCCGAGTTTCGCCGTGACCAGCATTCCAGGACGCAGGAGGAGATCGGGATTATCGAGACTCACCTCGGCGAGCATCGTCCGGCTCGCAAGATCGAGCGCGTACGTGAACCGGGCGACCTTCCCTTCGAACGTCTTGCCCGGCAGGTTCTCAGTCGCGACCGACACAGGCTGGCCCGCCGCCACCCGGCTTGCTTCCAGCTCAGGCACCGCGAACTGCAAGCGTACTTTCGAGAAGTTCATCAGCGTGAGGATCGCTGCTCCGTTCGACGTCCCGGCCTGGATGAGCGCGCCTGGATCGACGAACCGCTGCGTCACGATGCCTGCGAACGGCGCCGTAACGGTTGAATACCGTAGCATCGTCTCGCTTTGATCGAGATTCGCCCGAGCCACTTCCATGCGGCCACGGGACTGATCGACCATCTGCGGCACGACGAGGTCCGGCGCGCGATGCAGGGGCTCCTTCAGTCGTCCGTACTCGGCCTGCGCTGCCTTGAGTTCGGCCAGCTGTTTCGCCCGTGACGCCATGAGCTCGGGCACTTCGATGCGGGCGAGCACCGCGCCGGAGGCAACCCGGTCGCCCTTGTCTACGCTGATGGACTGAAGATAGCCGGACACTTTCGCGTACAGAGTCGCCTGCTGATCTGGCAATACCTGGGCAGGCAACACGATCGACCGGGTGATCGTTCCAGTGAATAGATGTGTCACGTGCACGTCCACCGGCGCGGCGGGCGCTGTCGCATCTCCGGGCACTGAACCCTGAGTGCGCGTACAAGCGGGGAGCGCGAGGCTCAACACGAGGCATACGCTCGCGCCAAGTGTGCCGGTGCGAACGCGAAAGACTCGAGACATCTGACGTTCCTCAATTCGGAACATGTTCGGGATCCATTGACAGGGAGACGGGCCGCCCCTTCCCGGCGATCAGGCTGTACACCGCCGGGAGCACAAGCAGCGTGGCCATCGTCGCGGCAATCAACCCGCCCACGACAGCCCGGCCCAACGGCGCGGTCTGCTGGCCTGATTCCCCGAAACCCAGCGCCATCGGCATCATTCCAGCGATCATCGCGGCGCTCGTCATGAGAATGGGTCGAAGCCTGCTGCGACCCGCTTCCACTGCGGCCGCGCGCGCGTCCGTGCCATCGAGCCGGCCGCGCTCGGCGAACGTTACGAGCAAGATAGCATTCGCGACCGCAACCCCCACCGCCATGATCGCGCCCATGAACGACTGGATGTTCAGGCTCGTCCCTGTGATCCAGAGAGCCAGCGCGACACCAGCGATAACCGCGGGCAGAACCGAGACGACGGCGACCGCGAGTCGCAGCGACTGGAAGTTGGCGACGAGCAGCAGAAAGATTGCAAGCATTGCGATCAGAAGCCCCGAGCGCAGACCGCCGAGCGTTTCGTTCATCGGCACCACCTGCCCCCGCATCGCGACGCTCACTTTGGCCGGGGGCGCCCCGAGAGCATCCACCGACTCGGCGACCAGGCGCGCCGCGCTGCCGAGATCGACGCCGGGTGCATGATTGGCCGTAACGGAAACCGTACGCTGGCTGTTGTAGCGGTCGTATTCGCCGATTGCCGTTCCTTCCGTGACTCGGCCGACGTTGCGCAAGAGGACGTTCTGTCCCGATCGATCCGGCACGCCCACATTGCGCAGCTCTTCTGCCGAGCTCATCAGCACTTTGGGAACCTGTACCTGGATCTGATACGACACGCCGCTATTTGCGTCCGCCCAATAGTTGGGAACCACGAAGCGGCTCGACGATGTCGACGTTACGAGCGAACGCGACACGTCGGCCATGCGCACGCCGAGAATGCCCGCGCGCTCGCGATCCACGTTCACATCCAGCGTTGGGTAGTCCAGTGTCTGCCCGTAATCGACGTCGCGCAGCTGTGGCAGTAGCTGCAGCTTTTCTTTCACTCTATCGGCGAACACGCGGTCGTTCGCGAGATTGGTGCCACTTACCGCGACCTCGATCGGTGTTGGCGACCCCATACTCATCACGCGGCTGACAATATCGCTTGGCTCGAACGAGAAGCTCACGGTCGGCAGCTCCCGTGCAAATCGCGCACGCAACCGCTCCTTCAGGTCTTCCATTTGCAGCCCGCTGTGCGCCTTGAACTGCACCTGCAGGACGCCTTCGTGCGACCCGCCGTTCCATTGGTAAACCAGATTGATTGGATAGTTCGGCGCATGCACGCCGACGAGCCCGAGACTCACTTCGAGCTTGTCACCGCCGCCCGCTTCGTCCTTGATGATGTCCAGCGCGCGTAGCGCGATCTTCTCGGTGCCCTCCACCTGTGTTCCAGGCAGTGCCCGCAACCGCAACTGCAACTGACCGGCATCAACGCGCGGGAAGATCTCAGTGCCAAGCTGGAGCGCCGCGAGGAGTGCCACGCCGATGCAGATCACCGCGTACGCGAGAACCACGACCACGCGCCGCGCGACGAAACGACCGGCCACAGACGCATAGCGATGCGCAAAGCGTCCAAATGCACCCTGCGCCGACGAATGATCAGCCGCCTGCCCCTTGCCAAACCAGTAGGAAAGGATCGGAACCAGCGTGCCCGACAACAGGTACGAGCCGATCATCGCGAACCCGACCGCGAGAGCGAGCGGCACGAAGAGCGCCTTGGCGACGCCGGTCATGAAGAACGAAGGCACGAACACCGCGAGCACGCACATCATGGCGATTAGCAGCGGCAGAGACACCTCGCCACCCGAGTCGACGATGGCCTGCCCGAGTGGCTTTCCGCGTGCGCGATGCGTGTGGATGTTTTCCACCACGACGGTCGACATGTCGACCAGGATACCGATCGCGAGCGCGAGCCCACCGAGCGTCATGATGTTGATCGTCTGTCCGCTGATCGACAGCGCCAGCACCGCGCCGAGCAGCGCAACCGGGATGTTGATAACGACGATCAGTGCACTTCGCCAGTCCCTGAGGAACAGCAGCACCATCAAACCGGTTAGTAGCGCGCCCAGCGACCCTTCCGTTACGAGACTCGCGATCGCGGACGTGACGTATCGCGACTGATCGAACTCGTAACTCACCTTGATGTCGTCCGGCACAGCACTCTGGAATTTGGCCAGGTTGCTCTCGACCAGGTTCACGACGGTGAGCGTCGAGGCATCGGCGCGTTTGGTGACCGGGATGTAGACAGTTCGGCGGCCATTCACGAGCGCGTAGCTCGTGACGATGTCAGAACCGTCGGAGACGGTTGCGAGGTCCCGGACGTAGATCGCCGGGTACACGCCCGTTCGAATTGGCACCGACTCCAGATCGCGGATGTTCTTCACGACGGAGTTGAGCGGCACCATCGGGTACTTCTCGCCGATCGCGACGTTGCCTGAAGGCGTAATCGTGTTGGCTGAGGTCAACGCCGTCACGAGTTCATCCGGCGAGACGTTGTAGGCCCTCAGCCGCTCAGGGCTCGCGTTGATGAGAATGGTGCGGGCACTGCCACCGAAGGGGGGTGGCGCAGACACGCCGGGCAGAGTTGCAAACAACGGCCGCACCATGTTGAGCGCCGCGTCCTGCATCTCGCCGACGCTTCGGGTAGTGCTGGTGAAGACGAGATTACCTACCGGAACACTGCCCGCGTCGAACCGCGTGATGAAAGGTGGAACCGTACCCGGAGGCATGAATGCACGGGCACGATTTACGTACGCCACGGTCTCGGACATCGCCTGCGCCATGTCCGTGCCGGGATAGAACTGCAGCTTGATGAGCGCGTTGCCCTGAATGGACTTCGACTCAACGTGCTCGATACCCGTGATGTAAAGGAAGTGGTATTCGTAGTAGTAAGTGAGATAACCCTCCATCTGCGCCGGGTCCATGCCGCCGTACGGCTGCGCGACGTAGATGGTTGGCGTATTGAGGCCGGGAAAGATATCGCGTGACGTCGATCGCAGCGCTAGTAGCGCTGCGAGAAGCACGCCGACGATGACGACGAGTATCGTGACAGGTCGGCGCAGGGCCAGTTGTACCAGGTTCAAGCCGGGTCCTCATCGCGATGACGGATGGGCTGAGAGATACCCGTCGGCGCGGGTTTTCTCGCCCCGCTCGTACGCTAGCGACAGGCACCTGACCCGGACATGACCTCGAGATGACCAGATGGTCATCTTGGGGTTTTCCGCTCAGGGACTGACGACGGAGGCGTGCGGGCGTCGGAATACGAGGGTCGCGATTGTTCCCTTGCCGACCGCGCTATCGATCCGCAGGATCGCGTCGATCAACGCTCCGGATGAGCTGAG
>JBDZVF010000203.1:0-10543 GCA_040255575.1 Pseudomonadota bacterium
GGTAGCGTCTATGGCGCCGGTGGTGGCGATGGCGCCGGTGGTGGCGTTGGCAGCGGTGGTGCCGGTGGCGTCCGCGGCGTCGGCGCGAGCTGCGTGTATGGCGAATGACGCGAGCGTGGCGACGCTGAGCAGCGCGAGGCGTGAACGCAGGCTCGCATGAGCCACGGCGCGCGTTGTTGCGCGAAGTGCGGGGCTGCGCAGGGATTGAGCGTTCCGGCCCGCGGCACGTGAGACTGGCCTCGCCAGAATCGGAATCGCGGTCTGCGGGGTGCCGCGGCGTACTGGCGCATGTGCCCCGGCAGGCAGAGAGGGTTTTTCAGCTGCGCCTGCAGGCCCTTTCGCCATCATTCAGTGCCCCTTCACCGCTTCAGCATCATCTGACGGCCGGCGAAAGTCTTCGACCACCGGCGCTTCCAGCGGGCGCCCATCCAGCCAGCCCTTGCCGTCGCGCCAGGTGAGCCGCCGCTCCGCCAGCCACCCAATCACTCTGGGCAGGATCACGTGCTCGGTTTGAAGCACCCGCGCCGCGAGATCCTTTTCCGTTTCGGCCGCTCGCACGGCGATTCTCGATTGCAGAACGACCGGGCCCCCATCGAGTTCCGCCGTGACAAAGTGCACGCTGGCTCCGTGCGCGGTGTCGCCCGCCTCGAGCACACGCCCGTGCGTATGCAGCCCCTTGTACTTCGGCAGCAGCGCCGGATGGATGTTGATCAGCCGCCCTTCGTAACGGCGAGTGAACTCGGGCGACAGCACTCGCATGAAGCCGGCCAGCACGATGACCTCCGCCCGGTGGGCCTCGACCTGCTCGATCAGGGCGCGCTCGAACGCCGCGCGATCGGCGAATGATGGCCTCGCTACGACTGCTGTCTCGATACCCAGCTCCCGCGCCACTGCGAGGCCGCCGGCGCTCGGGTCATCCGAGATCACGACTGCGACGGAGGCCGCGATGAGCCCGTCGCGGCATGCCTTTGCCACGGCTTCCATGTTGGAGCCGCGGCCGGAGATGAGGATTGCGAGCTTCAACACGGGAGAGGCCCGAGTGAACGGTCGCTGCGGCCGTGGTGCTGTATGAATCCGCCGCCCGGCATCACTCGTGGATCACGACGCCTGCCGTTCCCTGGCGCACTTCGCCGAGCAGGCTGGCCGCTTCACCGCGCGCCGTGAGCAGGCGAATGGTCTCATCCGCGTGGTCCGGCGGAACGATAACGATCATGCCGATGCCGCAGTTGAACGTGCGATACATCTCCGCGCTATCGACGCGCGCGGTCTGCTGCAGCCAGTCGAACACCGGGTCCCGATGCCAGGCGGTGCGCTGAAGATGCACTTCCATCCCGTCCGGCAGCACGCGCGGAATGTTGTCCGTCAGCCCGCCGCCCGTGATGTGTGCGAAGCCGCGCACCGGAATCTTCTTCGCAAGCTCGAGACAGGACTTCACGTAGATGCGCGTGGGTGCGAGCAGCCGATCGAAGAGCGGCTTGCCTTCGAGCATGGTCTGGTCGTTGGCGCCCGCGAGCGTCACGAGCTTGCGAATGAGCGAATAGCCGTTCGAGTGCGCGCCCGAGGACGCCATGCCGATCACCGCATCCCCTGGCTGCGTGCGCGTGCCGTCGATGATGCCGTCTTTCTCGACGACCCCGACGCAGAAGCCGGCGAGATCGTAATCTTCGCCGTGATACATGCCCGGCATCTCGGCGGTTTCGCCGCCGACGAGGGCGGCGCCGGCCTGCGCGCAGCCTTCCGCGATCCCGCGGATCACAGCCTCCGCCACGTCCACCCGCAGCTTGCCGGTGGCGTAGTAGTCCAGGAAGAAAAGGGGCTCCGCGCCCTGCACGACGACATCGTTCACGCACATCGCGACGAGATCGATGCCGATGGTGTCATGCCGGCCGGTGTCGATGGCGAGGCGCAGCTTGGTGCCCACACCATCCGTCCCGGACACGAGCACCGGCTTGCGGTAGCCCGACGGCAGCTCCACCAGTGCGCCGAAGCCACCGATGCCGGCAAGAACCTCGGGCCGTTGTGTGCGTTTCACCAGCGGTTTGATGCGATCGACGAGCGCGTCGCCCGCGTCGATGTCGACGCCTGCATCGCGGTAGGTAATGCCGGGAGCCTTGTTCATGTCGCGAAGGAGAGACCTGTGTCGGAAGGGACGGTGCCGGCGCCACGCGGGCGGCTGGCCGGCGTGTGGTATTGTACAGGCCGCCGCCCGGCGCCGGGTCCGCCCCTTCGGGACTGACTGAATCGCACAATGCCTTACCGCCTGACGTCCGTTTCCCTCGTGTTCTGTCTTGCCCTCGCGACCATGGTCGCGGTGCTGGCCTCACCTGTTGCCGCGGCGGCCCGGCCCGTCCGGGTCTACGACGTGGAGGTCAAGGGCGAAGCTGTCGGCTCCGTCGTGCAGGACGCCATGCGTCGCGCGATCGTGCGCGCCACCGGCCGCCGCGAGGCCGCGGCGGATCCGGCGTTTGCCGCGCTCGTCACGGACGCTGCCAAATACGTGCTGAGCTCCCGCAAGGTTTCCAACGGGAACTCGCTGGTCACGTTCGATGGCGCGGCTGTCGAGCAGGAGATCACTGCGGCCGGGCGCTCCGTCTGGGGAAGCGAGCGGCCGTTCACCTTCGTCGTGTTCGTGCCCGCGCTCGCTCCTCAAGCGGTCGCGTCCGCGCGTACGGAGCTGGACCGCGCGGCAGAGTATCGCGGCCTGCCGATTAATCTGGCGCCGGTTCCTGTGGTGGATGCCATGGGTATGGAGCTTTCGCGCGAGGCCTTGCTGCAGGGTGCGCAGCGGCTCGGCGGCGACGCCGTGCTGATCGCGCGGGCGGACGCGAACCCAGGCATTTATCAGTGGACCCTGCAGACGCAGTTCGGAAGCGAAAGCTGGACCGGGCCACTCGAGGCAGGCCCGAATGGCGCCGCGGATGCGCTCACGCGCGCGCAGGAAGCTAGTGCGGGCTCGGCGGAGCTGGAGGCGTTAGTGCAAGTCGCTGGTGTTTCCACGCTGAATGACTACGCTGCCGTGAGTCGTCTGCTCGAAAGTATCCCCGGGCAGAAGAAGGTCAGCGTCGCCGAAACGAATGGCGACACCGCCACGTTCAACGTGCTCGTGCGCGGGGGCGCAGATACCGTGGATCGCGTGCTCAGCAACTCGTCGCGGCTGCAGCGTGGGGGTAACGCGAACGGGCGACTTCTTTACACGTACCGCCCGTAACGAGCGGTCGTTATTCCGGTGCGGCACCTACCCAATCTCATCTGCTTACTGCGAATCGCGCTGGTCTGGCCGGTGGCGAAGGCGATCGTCGAAGAGAATTACGGCCTGGCGCTGTTGCTGTTCGTGGTGGCGGCGGTTTCCGACGGCCTCGATGGCTACCTCGCGAAGCGCTTCGGGTGGACGTCCGAGCTTGGCAAGGTGATCGATCCACTGGCGGACAAGCTGCTGCTCGTAACAGTGTTCATCACGGCCGCCTGGCACGACCTGGTGCCGTGGTGGATCGCGGCTGCGGCGATCTCGCGAGACGTCATGATCGGGCTGGGTGCGCTGATCTTCCGGCTCTGGTTCGGGCCGCTGAAGGGGCGGCCTACGATCATCAGCAAGGTCAATACGCTGTTTCAGCTCGGCTACATCGCCGCGGTGATGTTCGTCGCTGCGGTCGGCATCCTGCCGCAGGACATCGTGGATGCGCTGGCATACATCATGTTCATCACCACCGTGCTCTCTGGCGCGGACTATCTCTACCAGTTCACCAAGCGTGCGTGGGATCTGCCGCCTGGGCCCATGACAGCGTCAGCAGGCGACGCGGCTCGGCGATAGGCTGCGTTCGTGCAGCAGCTTCCTCTAGGCGTTCGCATCCGGGATCGCGCGGTCTTCAGCACCTACCTTCCCGCGCGGAATACACAGGCGGTGGATCATCTCGCGCTCCTGGCAGACGGGCACCGCTTCGAAACGACGTGGATCTGCGGGCCGCATGGCACGGGCAAGACGCATTTGCTGCAGGCGGTGTGTGTGCGGGCGAGCGAGGGGACGCAGGCGGTCGAGCGGGCGCAGGCGGGCCAGGGGACACAAGCGAGCGAGGGCGTGCGCACTGGCGAGGGTGCGCATGGAGGCGCGGGCGCGCAGGGAGGCCAGGATGCTGATGTCAGCGCGGGCTGGCACGGTGGCCAGCTTGTGCAGGCGGCCTATTACCCGATGCGTGAGCTCGCGAGCCTCGGCATCGGCGTGCTGGACGAGCTGCCCCCGTTCGACTGTCTCTGCCTCGACGATGTCGATGCGATCACTGGCAAACGTGACTGGGAGCGCGCCTTGTTCCGGGTCTTGCGCGACATGCAGGAACGCGGCGCGCGATTGGTAATGTCTGCCGGCCTGCCGCCAGCGCTGATCCAATGGTCGCTGCCTGACCTGGGTTCACGCTGCGCCGCCAGCGCAGTGTTCCAGCTACGTGCACTAGACGATGAAGAGCAGCGCGAGGCGCTAAAGCTTCGCGCGCGTGTCCGCGGATTCGAACTGCCGGACGACACAGCGCGATGGCTGCAGCGTCGCTTCCCTCGTGACATGCGCACGCTGTACGACCTGCTCGATACCCTGGATGAAGCCTCGCTAATCGCCCAACGGCGGCTGACAGTACCTTTCATTCGCTCCGTACTGAAGGACAACGAGCCGACCGGCTGAGCTGGCTGAAGCCGTCCGGCGCGTCAGCAATCACGAGTCCCTCGCCAGCGCAGAGCAAACCCTCGTGTGCTCGCGCGGGAAAGATCGAGCCATCATCAACCGCATTGCCGTCGAACGCGACCTGTCGCGCAGCCGACGCGAGTACACGCGGAAATCCGAATGTCAGTCGGCTCTTGAAGGAACAGTGGCGCGCATCAACATCGTGTTTCCGTCCTTGTAAAAAGATGCGCCGAAGACGCGCTGCTGAAACTTCAACCACAAGGGCTGAGCTGCCGCGCACAGAAAAACAACTTTCAGGGGGCTTGGATGAGCCATGAGCTTGCGATTGCCCTGATCCGTTACGACGGACTGGACGCGGAGCGTCATCAGATAGAGCTTCTTCTCTTGGGCGAGTCGCTAGAGGGCGTCGCTCGGATCCTTGGGGTCACAGGTCACTTCCCGGAGTTGCCGGTGTAGTATTGGGCCCGTTGATTGGCTGGATCATTGCCAGCGCCAGCAACAACAAGGCGGAAATGAAAGCGCTCAAGGACTCACTCGACAACGCCATGGATCGCTTGGCGGGCCAGAATGCAGAGCTGGTTCCCAGGCTGCTCAGCACGCTTGAAAAGATGGCGGAGTCCCTCCGTCCCTCAGTGAGAGCGGCGGTGGCGCCAGTGGGGAAATCGTGCGCTCGGATGATGATCGGCAGCCATGCTGTGATCGACGAAGCCACTTCACAAGCGGCTCGTGCAGTTGCTGCAGATGAAGTGAGTGAGGAGCGCTCGTGGACGATCCGCATCACCGAATTGGATTGGGAAACGTCGTCCGCGAAAATTCGCTTCGAGGATGACGGAGCGGAGGACGGGCGCTTTCGAGCCGTGATTACGGATCCTGCGATTGGTGTGCGCGACAATCCTTACGTGCGGGCACTGGCATCGCAAACGCCTATCAAGGTCCGTGGCAAGGCGACGTTGCGCGAAGGCGAGATACAAGCTCTCTACGTGAGCAACACCCAGTCAGATCTCTTGTGAAAGAGGCGAAGTGTTGTCCTGGGGCAGTAGGCGGGAGGCGCGCAACGATCGAAGTTCTGCGCGCCCCCTGCGCCACGCTGCACTCAGCTCACCGCAGTCTTTTCCAGTCGCAGCGCGAGTGACGCCACTCGTCGCCCCAGCACCTGGGCGAGCACCTTTTCGTCTTCGCTGAGCTCGGGTGAAGGTCCGGCGCTCGCGACGTGTGACGCGCCGTAAGGGGTGCCGCCGGACTTCGTGACGTTGACCGCGCGCTCGGTGTACGGGATGCCGACCATGTACATGCCGTGATGGAGCAGCGGCAGCATCATTGAGATCAGCGTGGTCTCCTGGCCGCCGTGCATCGACTGTGTGGACGTGAATACGCCTGCCGGTTTGCCGCTGAGCGCACCCGCTGCCCAGAGTGCCCCGGTGTTGTCGAGGAAGTACTTCAGTGGCGCGGCCATGTTGCCGAACCGGGTGGGGCTGCCCATCACAAGCCCGGCGGCGTTGCTCAGATCTTCCAGCGTGGCGTACGGCGCGCCGCTCGCCGGAACGAGTCTCGCGGGCCCTTCGCTCTCACACACTACCGGCGGCACCGTGCGTAACTTCGCTGAGGCGCCTTGCACGCTTTCGACGCCGCGGCACACGTACCGCGCCAGCTCCGCCGTCGCACCCGTTCGCGAGTAGTAGAGCACCAGGATTTCCGGCATACACATCACCTCGACCGCGGCGCCTCTCGGCCGCGCGGGCGACAGTAGCTGGTTCGGTGGACACACGTCGAGCGCCGCGCGAACCAGCGCAAGCGTCTCAGCGGGGCTCGCCGCGTCCAATGAGAACCGCATTGGTGCCTCCGAAAGCGAATGAGTTGGACATGAACGTGTCGATCCGCACATCACCGCGGGGCTCGTTCGCCACGTAGTCGAGATCGCATTCCGGATCGCGCTCCCCGAAATGAAGGGTTGCCGGCAGGAAGCGCGCGCGAACCGCTGCGATGGTCGCCACGAGCTCGAGCGCCCCCGCCGCCCCAAGCAAATGGCCGTGGGCGGACTTGGTGGAACTCACGGGTATGCATGACGCGCGATCCTCGAACACCTGACGGATTGCCTGAGTCTCCGTGATGTCGCCCAACCGAGTGCCCGTGCCGTGCGCGCTGATGTAGCCGATCTCGCCCTTTGCGAGACACGCATCGTCTAGCGCGGCCACCATCGCAGAGGCCTGGCCGCTGCTCGAAGGAATGCAGATGTGGGATGCGTCGGATGTGCAGCCGTAGCCCAGCAGCTCGCACAGCACGGGCGCGCCGCGGGCGAGGGCACCATGGAGGCGCTCCAGCACGAGGATCGCTGCGCCTTCCCCTAGCACGAGCCCCGTCCGCTCTCGTGAGAACGGCTTGCAGGCTTCGGCCGGCGAGCGCGAATCCACATTCGCGAGGATGCGCATGGCTTGCCACGCCCGAATCACCACCGGCGTCATGCACGCTTCGGCGCCACCGGCGATTGCGCAGTCGATGCGGCCCTCCCGAATGGCACGGAAGGCTTCGCCGATGGCTACCGCGGACGACGCGCATGCGATCGAGTACGTGAGGCTCGGGCCACGGAGCCCGAATCGGATGGAAAGGTGGGCGGCGGGCGCGTTCGCCATCGCCGACAGCACGGTCAGTGGTTTTGGCCGCGTGCCGTGGTACCACACGTCCCGATGTGCCTCTTCCGTTGAATGCGCGCCGCCCATGGCGGTGCCGAGGTACACGGCCGTGCGTTGGCGCAGCGATTCATCCTGCAGCAACCCGCACTGTTCGAGCGCTTCCCGCGCAGCGTGCATCGCGTACCGCGTGACCGGATCGAACAGCGCCTTGTCGGACGGGCTGAGATCCACGTATGCGCTTTCGAGCAGCGGAAAGCCGCCTGCGACCGGTGCCGACACCGGATCCGCAGCGATCAGGCGGATGCCAGACCTCCCTGCGCGGAGTGCGTCCGACAGCTCGGGCACGGAGTTGCCGAGCGCGCACACCGCGCCGAAGCCCGTAACGGCGACGCGGTTAGCCATAGCAGCGCACCTCCTGAGTGGTGAGCCGATCGACGCTGGCAGCGAGGTCCGACAGCGAGCGAAGCTGCTGCAGCTCCTCCGCCGGCAGGGTGATGTCGAAGTGGGCTTCGACCGCGCAGAGCAGATCGATAGTCGAGAGCGAATCGATCCCCGCTTCCCGAAACGGGACGGTCGGGGTCATCTTGCTGATGGGCAGATTCAGGGTTTCAGCGGCGAGCCGCTGCACGGTGCTGAGCGATCGAGGATCCATTGCATTTCCTTCCATGGAGTCGAGGTTCCTATTTCACGAGCAGTTCCAGCTCGGGCAGATCGCGAAGCAGGTTCGGTTGCTCCGCGCACTTGTCTCGCAGCAGGCGCATGGGGGCGTCATCTTCCAGTCGTCCTGGCGGGCTGACGGCCCGCGAGACGCGCGGAAAGACTTCCCAGTTGTGCCAGTGCTCAGGCGTTCGCCGCAGCTCGCGCTCGAAGCTCGCGAAGAGGGCGCGCGTGAGCATGAAGATCGATTGCGGCTCGTCGAACGCGAAGAACCGACGCGAGTCGATTGGCCGGCCGAGCGCTACACGCACGCCGAGCCGCCGGGCAGGAGTGGCGAACACCGGCACCACCAATGCGTCCGACCGTAGAGCGAAGAACGCCGTGCCCGCCGCAACGCGCAGCATCCGACCGAAGAAAGGAACGGCGATCGTATGCGTGATGTCCTCGAACGCGTCGGGCATCATCACGAGCCATTCGTTGCGCTCCAGAGCGCGCATCGCCGCCACTACACCAGTGAAGCTGCCGAGCAGTGTGTTGGTATCCACGCCGCTGCGCTCGAAGAGACGGCTCAGTCGAGGCGGCGTATGCCCAGAGTCATAGAACAGGTTGATCGGCCTGTGCGCCCCCACGCGATGAACCGCTGCGGCATAGCCAATGGGTGCGGGGCCATAGTGAGGCGCAGCGAGAATCACCGGCCTCGTGCCGTCGAGCATGGGCGCGGCAAGCACGGCGCCCTCGAAAACCACGCGGTCCTCGAAGAATCGTCGAAGCTGCGAGGGCTTCAGGCCCAGCACGTGAGTCAGCAGTAGCCGCGAGCGCCAGCGCGACTCCAGCACGGCGCGCATAAAGTAGGGGCCGCTCGGCGCATCCCTCAAGTCCTGCAGCGCACGGCATGCGCGCTTGCCGGCGTGGTAGCACTCCGGCAGCAGTGAGGAGATGTGGAACGACACGGAGCCCGTCAGACGATAGGCCGCGGCCGCCATGTGTGAGCTGAGGCTCATTGCGGCCCTTTCACGCGATTCAGAAAGCCCGTGAGCACGGTGCCGTATTCCGGCGAGTGCGGAATGCTGCCGTGGCCGTCCACGGGGAACTTCACCAGCGCCGTGTGCACGCCCAGACGCCGGAGTTCTCGATACATCTTCACTGACAGAGCGGCAGGCACGCGGCGGTCGGAGGGACTGGTGAGCAGCAGCACTTCGCCCCCGAAGTGGCGCAATGAAACGATCGCATCGATCGACGCCAGGCCGGGCTCGATGCGCGGCTTCACGAGCGGCTTCGCGTACCACGGGATCTGGCTTCGCGCCCAGGCTTCCGCGCTGGGTGCAGTCGCCTCAAGGATGAGGCCATCCACCGCCCGACGGCCGGCGATCTGCGCGGCGACCATGCCGCCGAGGGAGAAGCCATACAGCACGCTCTTCTTGCCTGCTGAACTCTGCAGCGCAACGGCGTAGTCATATACCGCGAGCGCGTTCTCGAGGATCACTGTCGCGGTGGGTGCGCCGGTGCTCTGACCGTAACCGGGATAGTCGAACAGGACCACGTCGGCATTCCGCGCCAGCGCTTCCAGTGCCTCCGCACCCTCAATGGAACGATGGAAGGAGTCTCCCCCGCAGAACACGATGATGGACTGGCTCTCCGGGTGATGCGCATGGGTGATGCCGATGAGGCGGTCACCGCGATGGATGACGAGATCCTGCACGGCGTAGCCCTTGGCAAGCACGGCGCTCGGTGGCGCGCGGTCTGCCACCATCAGGTTTGCCAGACCGACATCCACTGTGACGCAGCCACAGGGTGTGAGCGCGATGCCGAGCAGAACGGCGAGTGATCTCAATTGCAAACAGGTCATTCATGGTCTCCTACGGAAGGACCGTGCCGATGAGGATGCGTTGCCGCTCGACTACTGCCGCCAGCGCGGCGCTCGTGCGCTCGCGGTCACAGAAGCGGGACTGCAACTGCATGCGCAGCAGGCACTCGATGTCTTTCATTTCTTCGCGCGCCTGGGTCCAGAGCACTCGGGCGGATTTCAGCGGGAGATAAGGCGCCGCCAGCCAGTCCGGCGGCGGGTGCGCGAGGTCCGTCGCGAGCCACAGCAGCAGGCGTCCGACGAGGCTCCCGAGCGAGATGACTTGCCCCTCTGCATCGAATGCATCCTGGTAGCAGACCTCGATGAGCCCGAACCCGAGGCGCCTGCCGGCACAGCTGAGCGCGAAGACGCGGGGCTTGTGGCGCATCACGAGCAGCGCTTCCAGCGTCGAGAACGCGTGCGGCTCGTGCAGCAAGGGGACCATTACGCTCGTTGACGTGACGCACGGAAGCTGGTCCGGATAGGAGATGATCGTTCGCGGCAGCACCGGCTGCCCAGCGAAGGCGTGCGCGAGTTCCGCCGCGCTGCGCAGGCAATCCGGTACCGGCCAGGACACGGCGGAAGTGATCGGCCCGCGTGTGATGAGGCAGGGCCGCGTGCGGGCGAGGGCACGGGCAAATGCGATCGACCCTTCCGTGCTCGGCGCGATGACCAGCACGTGCGTAGACACCCGCGCGAGCACGCGGAGCGACCGATAGATCGAGAGCGGCCGCGCAAAACGGAAAGCGAGAG
>JBDZVF010000204.1:0-10533 GCA_040255575.1 Pseudomonadota bacterium
AGGTGGCCGGCAAGCATGCAGGGCCCGCGCTGACTATCTCGCTCATCATCGCCGCGGTGGTCTGCGCCCTGGCGGCGGTGTGCTATTCGGAGTTCGCATCCTTCGTGCCGGTCTCCGGCAGCGCTTACAGCTACGCCTACGCGACACTCGGCGAAGGCGTCGCGTGGTTCATCGGCTGGAACCTGATGCTGGAATACGTGCTCTCCGCGTCCGCGGTGGCGGTGAGCTGGTCCGCTTATGTCGCGAATCTGCTAAGTGGCTGGGGCATTCATCTACCGAGTGCGCTCATCAACGCGCCGATCGATGCCCACGGCAAGCTGACCGGCGCCATCATCAACGTGCCCGCGATCCTGATCGTCGCGGCGATGAGCACGGTCTGCTACATCGGTATCAGGAAGTCCTCAGGCTTCAACTCCTTCATGGTCTGCGTGAAAGTCGGCGTCATCGTGCTGTTCGTGCTGGTTGGCATGCACTACATCGACACCAGCAACTGGCACCCGTACATCCCGGAAAACGCCGGCGAGAAGGGGGCCTACGGATGGAGCGGCATCATGACGGGCGCCGGCCTCATCCTGTTCTCGTACATCGGGTTCGACACCGCATCGACCACGGCACTCGAGTCGCGTAATCCGAAGCGGGACGTGCCGCTCGGCATTCTGGGCACGCTCGTCGTCTCCTGCATTCTCTATCTCGCCATGGCCGTCGTGCTGACGGGCCTGGTGCCTTACGAGAAGCTGGACGTGGCTGAGCCCGTGGCGCTCGCGATAGACCTGCATCCGCAGCTGCACTGGATCGGCGCGTTCGTGAAGATCGGCATCATCGCGGGCATGACGTCCGTCATCCTGATGTCACTCCTTGGCCAGCCGCGCATTCTGCTCGCCATGGCGGATGATGGCTTGCTGCCGCCATCCATGAGCCGCTGTCACCCGCGGTACAGGACGCCGCACGTCGCGACGGTGATCACCGGCTTCTTCGGCGCGCTCATTGCGGGGCTCTTTCCGCTCGATGCGCTCGCCGACCTCATCTCGATCGGCATTCTTCTGGCGTTCGCGGTGGTGTGTGCCGGAGTGCTGATTCTGCGATACACGCGGCCGGATCATCCGCGGCCGTTTCGCGTGCCGTATGCGCCGGTCACGTGCACGCTCGGCACCCTCCTGTGCCTCGGCACGAGCCTGTTCCTTTCGGACGGAACCTGGATCCGGCTCCTCATCTGGACGGTGCTCGGCTTCTCGATCTACGGCCTGTACGGATATTGGCACAGCCGGCTCCACAAGGCCGGCCGTGCGCGCGACGGCGAAGTCGCTGAGCCGATCAAGTGAGGGTGTTGACTTCCACCGGACGGCCGGCTTCGTAAAGGAACCACACGCGCTTCTCGGCTTCGTCGATCCACACTTCGAGCAGGCTCGTGGTCGCCATGTCGTTGTTCTCGGAGCAGAGCTCGTGCGTCGCGCGCATGCGCGAGGCGAGCTGGATGTTGTCTTCGCGCAGCTCCGCGAGCATGTCGAACGGGCTCACATAGTCTGAGTCGTTGTCGAGCACTCGTTTCATCTTGTTGATCTGGCCGATCGAATGGATCGTCGTCGCCCCGAGCTTGCGCACGCGCTCGGCAATAGGGTCGCTGGTCGCGTAGATCTGCTCCGCCTGCTCATCGAGCAGCAGGTGAAAGTCGCGGAAGTGCGGGCCGGAGACGTGCCAGTGGAAATTCTTCGTCTTGATGTAGAGCGCGAACACATCCGCGAGCAGCGCATTCAACGCACCGGCAATGTCGCGCGTGGCATTTGCCGGCAGCAGCGTCGGCGTGGCGAGCGGCGCCTTGCGACGGCCTTTTGCGGCCTTGACCTGTTTCGGATTCAACATCGGGATCGTCTCCTTGCTGTGTTCTGGCGGGCTACGGCGGTGGGCTCGCAGCCTCACACTGACGCCACGAGGCCACGCTTCGCTTGGACGCTCGTGCCGCGATGGGTTTCTTTTTGCGCCGGCCGCGCGCTCAGATCATTCGGCGGACGCGGCCTGCCGGCGCGCGCGGCGCCAGGCATTCGGACTCTCGCCGACGAGCCGGCGGAAAAGCTTGCAGAAATGTGCTTGATCGGCCATTCCGCACAGCGCGGCGATCTGGCTGAGCGGTTCCGTCGTGGTGAGCATCAATCCCTGGGCGCGCTGCACGCGCCGTTGCATCACGTAAGCGTGGGCCGGATGCCCGAGACTTTCCTTGAAGGCACGGCAGAAGTGGCTGTGACTCAAGCGCGCAAGTGAGGCGAGATCCTGCAGGCGGATGGTCGAGGAAAGATGTTCCTCGATGTAATGGGTCACGCGGCGAACCTGCCAGGGCGCAAGGCCCCCGCGCCGGATCAGACCAACTGGCGCACGAGGCGCGCTCGTTCGCGGTGCGGGATTCGAAACCGCCACGCTGGCGTTCTCAAACATCGACGTCTCCCTGCTCAAAAGCCCGGGCGACACAGTGCACCTCACCGCACGCACGGGTGCTATCCCCCTTTGGGGGGGACCCGCGTCGTGCCGCGCAGGGTAGCGGCACGACGCGGGGGCGCTCAGGTGGAGATGCTCTCCCAGTACTTCACCATCTTCTCGCGGGTGTCGGCATCCGGCAGACGGCCCCGGCCCGCCTTCTGGTTGTCTTCGAGATGGCTGACCTTCGTCGTGCCGGGAATGGCCGCGGTCACGACGGGATGCGAGATGTCGTACTTCAAAAAGTACTGCGCCCAGCTCGTCACATCGATGTCGGCGGCCCAATTCGGCAGTGCCTTGCCGGCAACCTGCTGCATGAGGTTGCCGCCGCGGCGGCCGCCGAGCGGCACGTTCACGAGCACCCCCATCCCCTTGTCCCGGGCGACCGGGAACACTTCTTTCTCGGCCGAGCGGTCCTGCATGGAATAGTCGACCTGCACGAAGTCGAAGTCGTATTTCTTCATCGCGTCGATCAGCGCGGCGTACTGCGAATCGACCGACGTGGTGATACCGATGTAGCGGATGCGGCCCGCCTTCTTGTAGTCCTGGTACAGCGGCAGCAGGTGGTCGATGCCGTGCACGTTGTGGATCTGCAGAAGGTCGATCTTGTCCGTGCGCAGCGAGGCGAAGGATTTCTCGAGCGTCGCCTTCGCGTCCGAGACGTTGCCGGCGAGCGGGGTCTTGGTGGCGAGGAACAGCTTCGAGCGATTGCCGAGCGCGGCGACCGCCTCGCCGATGACCTGCTCGGAAGTGCCGTAGGCCTGTGCCGTGTCGACGATCGAGCCGCCGAGCTCCGGCAGCATCCGCAACACTTCGCGACGGGCCGCCAGATCTTCCGGCGCGCTGACGCCGAAGTTGTTGGTGCCGATGCCGATGACCGGCAGCTTCTCTTTCGTCGACGGAACAGTCTTGGTGATGAGCGGCAGGCTCTTGTCGGCGGCCTGCGCCAGGCCGGCGCGCGCGACGGCGAACCCCACCGTGGCATAAACACCCGACTTGATGAGCGTGCGGCGGGAAACAGAAGAACCTTCGGAAGCTGACATGCGTGTCTCCGTTCGATTCCGAAACGACGTGGGAAGAGACCGGACTAAAACCCGGCCGCCGTCCGTTGTCCAGCCGCGCTGGCCATGCTGTGGGCGGCCCGTGGCAGCGTGGCCACCGTACGGAAAGCTAAACCTCGGCCCAGCGTCGCAGCAGGTTGTGATAGATGTTCGTGAGCTGAAGAACGGCGTCGCTGTTCGCGCCCGTGCGCCGTAGCGTTTCGATCGATGTATCGAGCTCAAATAGCAGACGGCGCTGGGATTCCTCGCGCACCATGCTCTGAACCCAGAAGAACGAGGCGAGCCGCGTTCCACGCGTTACCGGCGTCACGCGATGCAGGCTGCTCGAGGGATAGATGATCATGTCCCCGGCCGGCAGTTTCACTTCGTGCTCGCCGTACGTGTCGCTCACCACGAGCTCGCCGCCCTCGTAATCCTCGATCTCACTCAGGAACAGCGTGCAGGAGATATCCGAGCGGATGTGCTGTTTTGGTGCACGCGCATCTTCACCCTCGCCCAGCACCATTACGGAGCCATCCACATGGAAACCGTACTGCCCGCCGCCCTGATACCGGTTGAACCGCGGCGGCAACGTGCGCAGCGGCAGGCAGGCGGAGAAATAGAGGAGGTTGCGGCCGAGCGCCGAAAGGATCTTCGCGCCCAGCGCGTGCCGCACGGGTGACGCTTCCGGCAGCTGCTCGTTCCGCTTCATCTGCGCGCCTTGGGGGCCGACAGTCTCCCTGCCGTCGGTCCACTCGGCCTTCCCCAAGGCTTCACGCACTTCGGCCAGTTCTTCAGCGGTGAGTACCTTGGGGATGTGCAGCAGCATGTCAGAACCGTAGGTCGGCGCTCAGCAGGACCGTGCGCGGGACGCCCGGAGTATACCGGTAGCCGCTCTTGTTGATGGCCGACACATACTCCTTGTCGGTGAGGTTGTATGCGTTCACGCGCAAGTTGAAGTTGGCGTTCACGGGGTAAGTCGCCACCGCATCCCATACCGCATAGGACTTCGTGAATGCCGGTGTGCCGACGGCACCGTCGGTGCCACGGTGCATCTCACCCGAGTAACGCACGCCGCCGCCCACCGAGAGATTGAACGGCAGACGATAGGTGCTCCACAGGGTGAAGGCCTGATCCGGCGTGTACGTGAGTGCGGTTGAGCGGTCCTGCGCAACGAGAGCACCCGCCTCCACCTTGGTGTGCAGCTTCGTGTAGCCGCTGGAGATTGCCCAGTTGTCTGTGAGGTTGCCGACCACGGAGACCTCGACGCCTTTCACGCTCTTCCTGCCGATCTGATAGTAGAGACCGTCGTCGCCCTGCGCGATCTCGTTGGTCACGTCGGTGTCGAACAGGGCGCCGGTGACGAGCAGCCGCTGGTCGAATACGTTCCACTTCGCGCCGATTTCTTTCGTCTTGGCCTTCTGCGGATCGAACATCGGGTTGTTGGCATTGTTCGCCGCGTTGCTCAGCTCGAACGTGCTGCCGCCCGGCGGTTGCTGCGAAATGGCGTAATTCACGTAGAAACTCAGGTCGTCCCTCGCCTTGTAGACGCCGCCGAGCTTCCAGTTGAAGAGTGTCTCGGACTTCTCGAGGTCGGCTGAGGGCAGCACCGTGCCCGCCGGGTTCGTGCCGCACGGGGGGCGGTTGCCGCTGCCGCAAATCGCCCGCGCGTCATATTCGGTCTGGTAGTCGTCGAGCCGCACACCGCCGGTCACGAGAAACCGTTCACCGAACTTCAGCGTATCGAACGCGTAGGCGGATGTCGTAGTCGTCTTGCCGTGACGATCCGCGCCGTTGAAATCCCACTCGAGGCCGGTGACGTCCCAGTTCGGGTCGTAGAGATTGGCCGCGGGCCAGTCCGTGCCCTCGATCGGAGCAACGCCGCGCCCATCCAGCCGCTCATCCGCATATTCGACGCCGGTGCTGAGGTTGTGCTTGACCGGGCCGGTGTCGAAATCGATGCGCAGGTTCAACTGGTCCGTGACGATCCGGTTGTCCTGGTTCTTGAACGTCGGGTTGCTGCGAGCCACGGTCCAGGTGGACGGATCGGCGGGGTCGGGGGTGAGGAGGTTCGCGGTGCTCGCCATGTATGAGGTCAGCAGGTAGTCCTGCTTGTTCTTGCCCCAGCGCGCGGTGTTGGTCAGTCGCACGGTATCCGAGAAATCATGCTCGAACACGAACGTAGCCATCCTGGCCGTCACATCGTCATGGTCGAAACGCGTGCCGTAGAAATTTTCCGGGTTCACGGTCGGCGCGTTCGAGATGAACGGGCGCGCCGGATCCGGGCTCGCATAACCGGGCAGGCCGATGGTCGAGACGCCGCCATCCGGAATGTTGTCCTGCTTCACGTACAGGAAGTTGAAGTAGTAGCGAGTGCGCGTGCCCAGGCCAAAGGAAACGGAAGGCGCGAGTCCCCAGCGTTTGTTCTTCACATGGTCGCGGCCGACCACGTCACTGTCCTGCCACAGGCCGTTCAATCGCACGGCGCTGTTATCGCTGAGAGTTTTGTTCCAGTCAGCGGCGACCCGCTTCTGGCCGTCGAAACCGCCCGACAGCGCGGCCGTCGTCAGGTCCTGCGCGATGGCGCGCTTGGTAACGAGGTTGATCGCGCCGGTGGGTGCGGAGCGGCCGTTGTCGGTGCCGGCCGGGCCCTTCTCCACTTCGATCTGCTCGACATTGAACACGTCGCGCGAGATCGAGCCGAGATCGCGCACACCATCGACGAAGATGCTGCTCGAGCTGTCGAAACCCCGCATGTACAGCGTGTCGCCGGTGGAAGTGTTGCCGTTCTCGCCGACGTAGAACGTGCCCACGCCCGGCGTATTGCGCAGCGCCTCGGTGAGACTGGTGGCGCCCTGCTCGTTGAAGAGCGTCGAGCTGATGATCTGCACGGTCTGCGGAATATCCTGCAGCGGCTGCGTGAATTTGGGGGAGGACAGTGTGTCGATTTTGTATGACTCGGCGTCGCCGTCCTCGACGGTGATCTTCTCGAGCGTCTTGGCTTGTGCCAGGGTCGATGCACCGGCCGAATCCTGTGCGCCGCTCGGTAATGCGAACGTGAGGCCGGTGATCAACGTCGCGGCGGCAAGGGTGGGATGGGCTTGCAGAGACCGGGGGGCGTGTTTTCGCGTTTTGATGTGGCTCATGGCGGTTCCAGCTGAATAACGAGTAAAGGCGGCCGAGCCGGAATGCTTTATCTCCCTCGGGAAGAAAGCCGGCATGGGACGCAAAACTGGCTGGGGTCCGCGAAGCGGAGGACCTTGGCTGTTCTTGGCGGAGCATACTTGCAAATACGAATGGTTCGCAATAACCTGCGATCCCACCGGACGGCCAACCTTTTTGGAAACTCGCCTTCCGCTGTCACGCCAGCGCATGAGCGAAGTCGCCAAGCAAAAACGCCGGGCTTTCTGGCTAAAACATCTTCATCAGTGGCACTGGATCAGCGCAGCGATCTGCCTGGTATCCATGCTGCTGTTCAGTATCACCGGCATCACGCTCAATCACGCTTCGCAAATTCCGGCAAAGCCGCGCGTGACCACGCTCGAAGCGACATTGCCGGCGCCGTTGCTCGTGCATCTGAAGAACGAATCGGAAAACGACAACGCGCCGCTGCCGGCGGCTGTGAACGACTGGATCCGCGAGCAGATGAGCCTCGAAGCCGCGGGCCGCGCGGCCGAGTGGTCGGAAGATGAAGTGTATGTATCGATGCCGCGTCCGGGCGGCGATGCGTGGATGAGCATCGCGCGCGACAGCGGCGAGATTCACTACGAGCGCACGACACGCGGTGCCATCTCCTATCTCAACGACCTGCACAAGGGCCGCAATGCCGGGCCGATGTGGGGCTGGTTCATCGATCTGTTCGCCGTGGCGTGCGTGCTGTTCGCGGGCACCGGGTTGTTCCTGCTCAAGATGCATTCGAGCCGGCGGCCGGGGACGTGGCCCTACGTGGCGCTGGGTGTGGTGCTGCCGCTGCTCGTCATCGTTCTGTTCGTTCATTAAACGAGGTGCTGATTCATGCGTTCGCCGAGTTTCGTTCGCTTCGCGTCGCTCGCCCTGGTGGTCATTGGCACGAGTGCCGGTGTCGCGTCCGCCGCTGAGATGAACATCTCGGTGGAACTGCCGAAACTGCAGGTCGCGGAGTACCACCGGCCTTATGTTGCGATGTGGATCGAGCGCGAGGACCAGAGCTTCGTGGCGAACCTGTCCGTCTGGTATCAGCAGAAGCGCGGTGGCGGCGCGGGTGGCCAGGGCGCTGGCGAAAGCGGCACGAAGTGGCTGAATGAGTTGCGCACCTGGTGGCGCAAGAGCGGTCGCGAACAGACGTTTCCCATCGACGGGGTTACCGGTCCCACCAAGCCTGCCGGCATTCAGCAAGTGAAGCTCACCGGGGACAAGGCGCCGCTCGCTTCGCTTGCAGCCGGTAAATACTGGCTCGTGGTGGAAGCGGCTCGCGAAGCAGGCGGGCGCGAGGTGGTGCGTGTTCCGTTCGAGTGGCCTGGCAAGAGCGCACAGAGCGTCACCGGGAAGGGGACGAGCGAGCTCGGGACGGTGGCGCTGAATGTTTCGCCGTGAATGTTTCGCGCCGAATGCATCGCTGGAGCTCATCACCTGAATGCATCGCCCGAGTACACCGAGAGACACACGAAACCCTCATGAGGAAGCTTGCATGAACCGCATCCACGAGCGTGTTGCCCAAGCCATTGCCGCGCGTAAAGCCGGCTCGCGCGCCTTTCGCGTCGCCATCGCCTTCGCGCTGACCGCAGCACTGCCCTACGCGGCCGAAGCGCATCGGCCGTTCATCGTCCCCTCCGAAACAGTGCTCGCGAGGCCGGGCTGGGTGACATTCGACGGCGCGGTATCGAACGATCTCTTCTACTTCAATCATCAGCCCCTGCGGCTCGATAACCTGCAAGTGCTGGGGCCGGACGGCGGGCTCGTCGAGATCACGAATTCGAACACCGGCAGATTCCGCAGCACGTTCGATGTTCAGCTGCAGAAGCCGGGCACGTACAAGGTGGCGCTCGTCAACAATTCACTCAATGCGCAGTACGAGACGGCAGCGGGTGAAAGGCGCCGCTGGCGCGGCACGGTTGAGCGGCTCGGCGATATCCCCGCGGACGCGAAGAACGTGCAGATCACACAGCAGCAACAGCGCAATGAGACGTTTGTGACTGCCGGCAAGCCGAATGACGTCGTGCTGAAGCCCACTGGTGTTGGGCTCGAGCTGGTGCCGGTGACGCATCCGAACGATCTGGTCGCGGGCGAGCCGATCACTTTCAAATTCCACCTGGACGGCAAGCCCGCTCAGGGCGTCGAAGTCGAGGTCGTGCCCGGCGGCACCCGCTGGCGCGACAAGCAGAATGACAGCAAGTACACGACCGACCAGGATGGGCAGATCACGATGACCTGGACCACGCCCGGCCTGTACTGGGTCGAGGCCGACGTGCGGGACGACAAAACCAGCGTGAAACAGGCGAAGAGCCGACGCGCGAGTTACGTCGCGGTGTTCGAGTTGCTGCCGCCGTGATGAATGCGCGGCCGGCGGCGAGCGCGGCCGCGGCGGCTTCGATCGAGGCGACGCGGGCGGTGCTGCATCGGTCGGTGCTGGCTGGTTTGGCACTGGCTGGGTCGTCACCGGTTGCATCGGGAGTGGCCGCATCGGCCGCATCGGCCGCATCGGCCGCATCGGCACTGGCTGCGTCGGCAGTGAGCGCGTCGGCAGTGGCTGTGTCAGTGCTGACCGCGAGGGCGCGGACCGCACTCGGTCGTTGCACTGCTGGCGTCCGCCCGCGTGCGCTGGTGGCGGTCTCAGCGATCATCGGCGCCTGTGCCGTGGCTGCGGGCTGCACGGGAGCCGGCGCCGGCTCGCCGCAGGCCGTCGTGTTGCGAGGTGAAGGGCTCGGTTCTGATTGGACGGTGAAGCTCGCCGGCCCGCCGCCCGGCGAGCTGGCCCAGATCCAGCGCGGCATTCAGGCGCGTATCGAAATCGTCTCCCGCAGCCTCAGTCGTTGGGACGAGGCCTCGGAGATGAGTGCGCTCAACTCGTCCGCGCCAACGCCTTCCGCGCCAGCGCCAGCGCCCGCGCGAGCGCCCTCCGTCCACGCCACTGGCGCCATTGGCGCGCGCGCAGTCGGCGAATGGCAACCGGTGTCGCGAGAGCTCTTCGAAACGCTTCGTTACGCATTCACGCTCGCCGCCGATACCGGCGGAGCATTCGATCCCACCATCGCACCGCTCGTCGATGCGTGGGGCTTCGGAAAAGCCGGCCGCCGCTACCAGCCGCCCTCCCCCGAAGCGCTCGGCGCCGCGCGCTCGCAGGTGGGCTTCAACAAAGTAGCGCTCGATGCGAGCAGCCTTCGCGTTCGCAAACCCGCCGGCATGCAGATCGACCTCTCCTCAATGCAGCACGGGCGCGGGGCAGACGCGGTTTCCGAGTACCTGGAGAGCCTGGGCCTCACGAGCTACCTGGTCGACGTCGGCAGCGAAATCCGCGCGCGCGGTGAAGCGCCGGGCGGCGGCGCGTGGCGCGTAGGTATCGAGCGTCCGCCGCAGCCGCAAGGGGCTGATGCAGCGAATGGCTTCGAGCACGTCGTGTTTCTGCGCGACGCGAGCATCGCAACGTCCGGCAACTTCCGGTACTACTTCGACTACAACGGCCGCCGGTATTCGCATCGCATCGATCCGCGAACGGGCGAGCCCGTTTCGCATGCACTGGTATCGGTGACTGTCATCGCGCCGATCTGCATGCACGCCGATGCGCTGGCCACCGCGCTGACCGTGCTCGGCCCCGATGAAGGATTCGATTACGCCGCTCAGCGCGATGTCGCGGCGCTGTTCATCTCGAGATCCGGCGATCAGTTGGTCGAAAAGATGACGCCGCGTTTCGCCACGTACCTCAACTGAGGCCCTTACGTGCTCCGCTCACGCCCGACTCACCTGATGCTGCTTCACTACGCCACGTCGCGCCGAAATCATCCGATGCTTCGCCACGTTCCCCCCTGGCCGCGCCGCTGAGCGCTGCCGGGTCTAC
>JBDZVF010000205.1:0-10464 GCA_040255575.1 Pseudomonadota bacterium
GCCCTTCACTACACGCTCAAACTGAAAGTTCGCTTTTGCGTAAGCGGGCTGACGACACTGCCTTGCGGCGTGCCACGGTCGCGCGGACGAACCTCACCACTCTCGGAAACCGAAGGCGCCTTCAGCCAACGCCCGACATACAGCAGTACCCACTTGCACTCCGTGTGCTTGCGCAGTGCCTTCCACAGCAGATCGTGATCGAGGTTATCGAACGCTCCTTTGACGTCGAACTCGAGCACCCAGTCGTACTTGAAGCACCTCTTGCGAGTTACCCGAACCGCATCCTGTGCCGAACGCGACGGCCGATAGCCGTACGAATCCGGGTCGAAATGCGGCTCCAGCACCTGTTCCAGAAACTCCTTCGCTACTGTCTGTGCTACCCGATCGGCCACCGTGGGCACGCCGAGAACGCGGACTCCGCCGCTGCTCTTCGGAATACTCACTTCCTTCACTGGTGGTGGAAAGTAGCTCCCCGAGGCCATGCGGTTCCAGATCGTGTACAGGTTGCCCGCAAGGTTCTGCTCGAACCCCTCGATGCTCTCCTGGTCGATCCCCGCCGCACCCCGGTTTGCTCTCACGCGCTTCCATGCCTGCCAGACCTGGCGCTTGCTGATCGCAAATGACTTTGTCGATGTCGTCAACTCATCCCTCATTCGAGGTTGGTCAATCCCATCTCCAGAACAACGCAGCCCCTTCGCTCCACGCCCGTTACAGGCGCTTCATCACTACTGCGAGCTGCTCCGCCCCTGCCCTCCGCATCGGTGTTCGCGCTTGTGGCCTTCGGGACCACTCGCCGCTTTCCCTTCACATCGGAAGACAGGTTCCCACGTTCCCTGACGAAGCCTGTATCGAGGTCATGCCGCCTTTATGCCGGTTGTCGTCTGCGCAGTAACCAGAATGCCCCGCAGACCTTGCTCCCGGCAGGATGCATCTCCACCGGTTTCGACAACGCCTACAATTTTCGACACGTCCAACGGCGGTTTGCGCTCGCTCATCTCCTCGATACGTACCTTCCGCGGTCGCGCCGCGGCTTTTCCCCACTCGCTCACCACCACGTCTTTTGAACGCAGCAGCAGGGGGCGGTTTGGAGCCTCCCTCTGAAAGGCGGCTCCGAGGGGCCTACCCTCATCTTCGCCACGGCACCGCAAGGCGTCCTGTCTCGCGTTCGTGGCACACCTGCAACGTTTTGCATCACCGGATTTGGCGTTCGAGCCAACTGAATCAGCTTGCTGCACCGGATTGCACCCAAATGCGCCGGTTTGCAACACTGGCGTTATGAGTGCGGCGGTCGCGGTTTGTGCCTTCTGCCGACAGTCACAAGTGTTTGATCTTTTTGGGTAAGTGAAAATCTAGTTCTCGGGGCGTGCGGCCGTTGCGATCCGCTGAGCCGAGGAAATCACGGATGCGAGCAGAAGTCTCACGCAGGATTCACGCAGGCTTGTTATCGCTCTTGCGTGCTCATCTGATCGGCGAGTAGTTCGTCGGAGTCCTGCGCTGACTTCAACGCTGCCTAACCCTCGTAGTCGAGAACATCGATCATCAGCCGACGGGCCCGCCGCGTGACGTTAGACTTTCTCGCGATCCGGTCTCGGCGTTCGGTCTTCCGCTGCTGCGACTTCACCGTATCCCGTCGCGGCGCCCGCATGACAAGCAAGGCGTAGCGGCGCCGCGCAACGACTGCGTGCTCCGAATGATGCTCTCGCAAGAGCCCCGGCGATCGTATCCAGCGTTGCGTTCCGGTGCATGAGGGGGGAACAGGACTCGAACCCGGCCGGGAGAGGAAGAAGATCAGTAAGTCCAGACGTTCAGACCTCCCTGACATAGCTCGAAATCCGGGCTCTTCGAGCGCTTGGGGTGCGAACCAATACCTGTCCGCTTTTTACCGAAACGTCCAGCGGACCCGAGGATTTCAGGGCTTTCCGCGTTACGCATGCGGACCCAAACCTCTCCGGTCCGGACAATTCGAGAGAGAGAGAGAGGCCCATGTCAGGTCTGAAGTTGCGGAAAACGTTGAGGGGGTGGGTACGCGGGGGAACCCGGGAGTCCTCCGATTTGGCACTGGCGCGCGGCATGTCCGTCTGCCCCAGGATCGCGAAGCCGCATCTGCGGTGAAGTCGTCGCCACCGTAAACGAGCTTAGGCGCTGGCCTGTTGCCAACCGCTTTGGATGGCGTGCAGACGCACGGCTTCGTTGATGACCCGAAGAACAGCAGCGGTAGGGGCACCTCGCCTCCGCTCTCACTAATTCAGGCGATAGGAATTTCGGAAATTTGGACGTTTGCGAAGAATTATCCGATGCCGCAAGCCCAGCCCTCATAACACGCTTCGAAGGTGTCTACGAGGTACTCATTGCGACGGAGAGAGAGATTATGCGTGATGTCGATATTGTGACTCCATCAAGCGTTTTTTGTGTAACTGAGTCATTGGGAACGGATGGGAAGAAGCATCGGCGCTGGACCCGAGTGGGCGTCGCATTAGCTTATCCCGACGGTACGGGAATCGAAATCGTGCTCGACGCACTGCCGCTCAACGGGAAATTGGTCGTGCTCCCACGGCACACTGATGACGAAGACGCGAGCGACAGTGTGTCGCGCATCGAGGCATGAGGATATCCACCGAGAAGCAGAGCAGCCCGACAGCGGAATGGCGTTGTCGGGCGCCTGCTCGTGCCACATCTCTCCGCACATCGGCGTTTCATTCGGATCGCCGCAAAGCTTCACGCACGAGAGCACTCGCGAAGACTCCCCAATACGTCCGAAGCTCGCCGTACGCGTCCTCGGGGTCGGCATGCATGTTCTCGGCTTTCGCATAAGCCATCAGCAACAGATCAATGCCCGTTTCGAGTTTCTTCAACAATATGGATACTTCAGCCACATTGAGATCTTCGGGATCCACGGCCGCCATCGCTCTCAGGGGCACAACGAATTCGGCGAAAAAAGGATGGCGTTGGTTAACTTTTACGATCGCCTTGCCGGAGAGGTGTCTGATGTCGAGCAAGTCTTTGCCGGGCCATTGCGCATCGACAATCGTGAGAGCCCGCTTTTCAAAGCTCTCGCGAACCCAGTTCGCCTGGTTCGTGGCATCGGCACTCTCCGTGTCCACACCCATATCCTGAAGCAGCTCGTTGAGCTCACGCTGAACAGCGTCCTGACTCGTATCGAGGTTCGCCTTTCCCGCAGGCGCCGTCTGCTCAAACGCGTCGGCTGCCTCGTGGGCGGGCAGATGCTGGTCACCATTTGCCGCGCGCTCCTGCTTCTGAACTTCATCCCAGAAACTGCGAATGTCCCGACGCGCTTGCACAATGGGTTTCTTGATCGCACCACGAATCTGCTCGCGAAGCTTGCTGACCGGCTCAGCGCCGCGTTTGACGTTGCGGACCTGAAAGTACTCGTCGAGACTTGCCGGAAACGAAATCTCCACGCCGATATACCGATCGATCTTTTCTTTCCCGCCCGGATACAGGCGTGGAACGAGATCGTAATAGATCTCGCGACCATTGCGCAGAATGCTGATGCGTCCTTCGTTATCGGGAATGTAGAGATCGGCAAACTCTTCCCGCCCTTTCGTTGGACGGCCACCAACTCCTTCACGCGGTCGCAACTCTGCGGGCAGGAGGGTAACGACCCAACCGACCTGATGTCCGTCTATGGGAAAGTAACCCTGATCGACAACGCTGGAGCGAAGCTCCTTGCCGAATTTCTTTGCTACTCGAGGATTGTCGAGAAGAAAGAGCGGATCGTGCAAAGTGATTTCACGGCTGTCGAGTTCGATTCGAAGACCCTTATCGATGAAGCGCCGATAAGCTCGCGCAAGGAACTTCGTCAGCTCCTGCATCCGTTCGTCGATCGAAAGTCCAAACCGCCCACCACGCTGAAGCCGGTCGATGTTTCGCCAGACGACGAGAGTTCCGGAATTGAAGCTCGCGCCGCTTCGAGGATCTGTTAGAAGGTCGGCGAAGTCCCTGGGCCACTCCCCCACTTCTTGAACGAAAAGATCAGTCTGAGAGTGGTCCGATACTTGATCCAGGTCTAGATAGCAGAAGTAGATCCGCTGCTGGCCCAAGGGCTGAGTGTAGATCTCGACTCTCGTCGCATGGCTCAAGGAAGCGAGCTTCAGACCCATACCAAATCGGCCAAGACCCTCACGAGAACCGTAGCGCGTAGAAAAGCCTAGCGATAGGACGTGCGCCAGATGTTTCGGCGAAATTCCGATTCCGTCATCCGCTACGGCTAGTTCCACGATCGACCCGTTGGCATCCCTGTGGCTGTCGATCCTTATGTGATTGGCTTTCGCCTCGAATGAGTTGTCTACGAGTTCGCCAACGGCGGCACTCAGATCGAACCCTGAGTCTCTGGAACTCTGCAGGGCCTGATCCGCCTGAGTCAGTGGAGCACGAGGAAACAGATCGATACTGGTTGTCATCACGGTCCACCCTTCACAGTGATCCGGGGGTCGCTGAGCGACCGTGCCGGGTCGTAGCGATTCGCACATCTCATGTAAACGAGTGCATCAAGCTATGCAGCTTCCCTGGCGGCGCGAGCCCGCGTCCGCGCGCGACTCAGTCGCTCACGCGCCCGTGGGACTGGTAAATGGGATGCCTTGGCGAGTTCGTTGGCCGCCGCGCCCACGAAAGCTAGTTCGAGAAGGCATTGATCTTGCGGATCGAGGCAACGAACGAGCAGGTCGGTGGTCTCGACGAGCAATGCTTCAAAGTCGTCGTGCGACTGGTTTTCAAGCCAGTCAATGGCAGGTGCGTGGGTGCCATAGATTGCCGCGCGGCGCACCAGTTTCTTACGCGCATCTGACAGCGCGTTACGCACCAAGTAGCCGGTATCCGCCGAACTCGTAGGCCGCGCGAGGAGAATGTTGAGGGCCTCCTCCGCCTGTTCGGTGCGCCAATAATCCCTTGCTTCGCAATAGAAAATGCGCGCCTGCAGAATCGCAGCCGCGCGAGCGATGTTGTCGTTCACGTGTTCAGATCCTTCGCGTTGGCTGTGACCGCCAAAGGTCGGCACACAGCGGCTTGGACGTTAGTACGGTATCACGCAGGGTCCGCGTGTACCACGCGTTCCCGCGTGTATATGGGGCGTGACAGAAGGATCTGTTGCAGACGACAGCGAAAAAACGTAGCCGATGATCGCTGCCGAGTCCCGCCACGGGTACTGCCTACCTCTATGCGTGGCCGCTTCCACAAGCCTCCCCCGCGGCGGGCGCCATGTGGCAGCGCTACTTGAAGATAAGTCTTCGCGGAAGACGCCGCCCACCTCGGTCAACAAGTTCGTAAACTTCGGCGGTCGCATCTGGTCCGACGCTAACGTGCAGCGGTTTGTTGGCGCCATAGACGTACATCCGATCGAACCGACAGTTCGCAGATATCCACTTGGCTACCTCGTACATGTCTTCATCCTCAACGAGGAAATCGACTGCCGCGCCAAGCCGGGCGCAAACCGGCTTTCCGCTCTTGCTCACTTCGCAGGAGGCGTGTTGATCGAGGGCAGGCGCGATGCGAGCTTGTACATGCCGCGTCAAGCCGGGAGACGCGAACCCGTAAGTCAACTTGATAGCGCCGAAATATTCGACGACGGGATCGAGGACAGTCCGGGCAAGATCGTTCAATGCGTTGAAGGTTTCAGGTGCGCGCGGTGTGTTATCGAGGCGTAGCGTCGCCCATGTCTCACCACAATGAATCAGGTCTGCATAGCGGAAGACTCGGCCGCACGGTTCAGACAGAGCCGGTATCTGCGTCGACCTCCTCAGACTAAAGTCAGAGACTTCCCATCGGTTGGCGTGCAGTGTCTGGTAGAACTGTGCTGTCGGAAGTCCGTAGCCGGAGAGATCAAACAACTTGAGCGCATCGAGGGCCTCCTCGAACTGCACTTGATCGGCGTAGCGATGAAACTCCTCGTTGATGTAACGGGACTTGTGGTAGAGCGTGGGCGGCGGATGTGTCTCACCGTATTCGAAGATATCGAGATCCTGATCCCTGAGTCGAATCTTCATGCGACTGACAAGTCTCGGCAACGGTACACCCGGGAAATCATCGAAGGACATCAGCGTTACCTTCCCAGACTCGACATGCACCTTTACAAGATCCCAGCCAGCAAGACTTCCGGCGAGCGCAGTGGCGCAACCGACATAGACGCGAAGTATAGGAGGGAGTCGCTCCACTAGTGATGTATGCAGTTGAAGCGAACGTTCTTCCTCAAACCACCCGAGACCCTGGGACGCCGCCCGCTCGCAAGCGACGCGAATCGCGGTGGTGTCTTGCACTGAAAACAGCAACTCATGCGCCTTTGCTTCTGCCATTCGCAAAGAGCCGAAGAACATTCGGACGTCTACTTTTAGTCGCGGGTCGACAAGAGCCAGGTTTCGTCGACGCTCGAAGAAGTGCCGCGCGATCATGACCAGAATATCGTTTTGCCTGCTCAGGGCCGCCGCTCGCAGTGCCTCCTCGTTGTTTTGGGCGACGCAGGCACTAACGGCACGCTTGAGCGTGCGGAAATGACGTTGGATGTTGCCAATATCAGGAATGTCCTCCTCATCCGGAAGTCGACCCAGCTCCAAGCAGGTGTCCCAGAGCTGCGCCAGCAACGCGCGGGCCTCCTCATTCTGGGCGGAGACGATTGCCGGCTCCGCTGCTTTAGAAACGCGTTGCTTGGGGCGGATGCACGCGAGGCGAGCCCGTGCGACACGGGACCGATTTTGCGTTCGGCCGAGCAGGTAGCGCTGCTCGTCAGCGCGATCACGAAAGATGTAAAACACACCCGGTGCGGCGGGATAGGCGTCCTCCTCCAAGACGCTTTCAAGGAAGTGTTGGAGCTCTGCCTGCGTATAATACTTCTGAAACGTGTTCCTGCTTGTGAGAATCCCGTCGGCAAAGGTGTGCCCATAGCTGGTGCCGGAAGTCGTGATCATCGCGGCTACTGCGAGCACCCGAGTAGTCAGTCCGTAAGCTGCCTCAAGCGCCGCTATTCGTTCTTCACGATTCTCAATAACATTGATGACAAACCCTAGATTCACGACCTCGGCCGGGACTCGCTCGCCGAGCTGGCGGTAGTACGGGTCCCAACCCGTCCCGTGGAAACCAGAGAGCTGTAGCGAGGTCAGGTCATCGCCCTTTCCGCAACCGTAGTCGAAGAACGATGAGTCTTTCGTCAAGAGACCGTCGCGAATCAAGCTCTGCACTGGAGCTGAGAGTACGTTTCTCGTTAGCGCCGTTAGGTGACGATCAACGAGAATTTTCGAGTCAGCGACGAGGGGAGTCGGAGCGTCATTTTGGTCCGGAACGTAGTTCCCCATGGGCACGAGCTGGGTGCCGATCAGCTGATACCCTTTCTCTCGGATCTGGGCATCCCACTGCTGACGGAAGCCGATCAGCTTGGGATGCTCGAAGAGTCCGGCAGACTCGCAGGCGTCGGTGAGCGCCTGCAGGGAAGGACGCGCGGGATGGCCCTCAGCGAGGAGCAACTCTGTTCGATGGAGAATGGGCGGGTTGAGCGATTCGGCGTAGGAACGATAGGTGACCAGCTCGCTGGGCAGGTGAACCCGCCAACTACTCGCCAGTGAAGGGAACGGCTCTGCGCCCAGACTAGGGTAGTCGAGGAATGCAACCTCATCTTCGTTCTCATTTAGGCGGATTACATTGAACCGCGCGTCCGCTCGTCGGGCGAGAATGACAGAGGCTTTCGCGATCAGACCGCCGATCGTGGACTCAGACTCGGCCACCTGGTCTGTGTGCAGATAGAAGCGTTGACCGACGCGTTTCCCAATTCGAGCCATAGGCATTGGAACGGCAAACGCCCGTGCTCGAGGCGGCTAACGGGTTCCAGCCGGACGAGCACGCGCGGTCGACGAGTGCGGCCGAGCCGCGCGCTTTGCCTTGATTTTCTGGTAGCAGTCCTCGCACCACTTACCGACGATCGCGCGATCCTTGCCAAAGTGGTGGAACGCGGCGATAGACTTCTCTTGGCGGCAGGCACTGCAGATTTTGGTTGTCATCGATCTACGATTCCCAACTGAGATTAGGAGGCCTATCCTAATGAAGATCGCAGTGGACAAGCACAGGCTTCCCGCAAATCAGGGTGCGGACAACCCCATCCGCGGTGCAAGCCACATTCCCCGGCGAACCGGCAAGTCGTATAGACTTCAGCGCTACAAATAAGCCGACCGCCTTTGGGATGCGGCAGGTCGAAAGGGTCTACTGCCGGCGTACAACGCATTCGCCTCGCGTTCCACCGGGCAGTGTCGATGACGACTGGAGAAACAGTTCCGGATGAACATCGGTCTTCGGGGTCTGGATTTCGACCCGCTGATTGTCACCTCGACGCATGACCTCTTGCAAAGGTTCTACGTCCCTGCCCTCGCCCAATCGAACCGCTATGATCGCGGCGTTGGGTACTTCACCTCTGCTTGGCTGCGTCTCGCAGCTACGGGGCTTGCCGGCCTGGCGGCGAACGGCGGCAGGGCTCGGATCATTGCGAGCCCAAAACTTCAGAAAGAGGACTGTGCGGCGATTGCCGAAGGCGCGGACGCGCGGAACGATCCGGTGTTGCGTGCCAGTCTTGAGCGCTCGCTGGAGGAGTTGGCCAAAGACCTCACCCAAGACACTTTGGCCGCCCTGGCTTGGATGGTGGCTGACGGGCTGCTGGAGTTTCGAATCGCGCTACCAACCGGAGATCTCGATGGTGACTTTCACGACAAGTTCGGCATCTTTCATGACGCGGAAGGCAATGCGGTCGCCTTCCACGGTTCACCGAACGATAGCGAACGTGCATTTCGCAACTATGAATCGATTAGCGTGTACTGCTCTTGGCATGACCCGCGCGAGGCGCGTCGCGTAGAAGGACAACAAGAACGCTTCGATCTCATCTGGTCCAATGGCGACATGAACCTTCGCGTCTATGATCTCCCCGACGCTATCAAGAAGAACCTCATCGAGTTTACGAGTCACTCGGATAGGCCTTACGCGCCGCCCGCGCACTCACGATCACAAGTCGAGAACCGCTGGCGACATCAGCGCGACGCCATTGCCAAATTCCTCAAAGCCAGACACGGCATACTGGAAATGGCGACGGGAACCGGCAAAACCCGGACCGCACTCGCGATCGTCAACGAGTTACTCGAACGTCAATCAATTCGCACGGTTGTCGTTGCCGCGTTTGGCACGGACCTACTAGACCAGTGGCATAGAGAGCTTCTAACGCGCACGCGCCTAAATGTATACCGCGCTTATGAGAGACATCGCGAGGCGCAGTCGTTTCTGAATGCGCCAGAGGGGGCGGTCCTGCTCCTCTCGCGCCAGTCGCTAGCTGACGTGTTGCCGAAGTTGCGACCTGGGGGATTCCGCCAAGGCATACTGATCTGCGATGAGGTGCACGGAATGGGTTCGCCGGCCCTCGTAGCATCACTCGGTGGCCGCCTCAAGCCTTTTGCCTATCGGCTAGGATTAAGCGCGACACCAGATCGCGAATATGACGCGATTGGCAATCAGTTCATCGAAGACGAAATCGGCCCAGTCATTTTTCGGTTCGGCCTGAAAGAAGCGATCCAGCGTGGAATTCTATGCGAATTCGACTACGCAGATCTCACCTATGAGTTCTCGGACGATGATCGCACCGCGGTACACAGTGCGCTCCGACGCTACCATGCGAAAGCCAACGCGGGCGACGCTCCACCGATCGAGGCCCTGTATCAAGAGCTGGGGCGCATTCGGAAGTTGTCGCAAAACAAGCTGCCTCCCTTCCGGGCATACGTCATCGATCATCCCCAAGTCGTGCGGCGCTGCCTGATCTTCGTGGAGACAGCGGAATACGGGCTCCACGTTCAGGATATCTTGATGGGAGCACGTGTCGACTTTCACACGTACTACGGTGATGACGATCGCGAGAATCTAAGGAAATTTGCCCGAGGGCAGCTTGAGTGCCTGATCACGTGCCACCGAATATCTGAAGGGATTGACATTCAGTCGGTGAACAATATTGTGCTCTTCGCTGCGGCTCGTGCACGCCTGGAAACCGTTCAGCGACTCGGTCGATGCCTGCGCATCGACCCTAGCAATCCCAGCAAACGCGCGACAGTGATCGATTTCGTCCGCACAGACGACATCGATCAACATGATCCAACTGCCGAATTGACCGCGGATATGGAACGGCGAGACTGGCTAGGTGATCTGTCCCGCACACGACGTGATGTGGACTGAACGATACCAATACGGACGAGGGACCGATGGCATCCATACACCCTGATTTAGAATCAGCGATTGCCGAAATCGTTGGAGGAGTTGCGGACCAGACCCCTGA
Organism: Pseudomonadota bacterium; assembly: GCA_040255575.1. Taxonomy (GTDB): domain Bacteria; phylum Pseudomonadota; class Gammaproteobacteria; order Steroidobacterales; family Steroidobacteraceae; genus JADGHX01. The sequence continues at coordinate 10,298 of JBDZVF010000205.1, forward strand.
GTTCCGGCGACGTTTGAAGCGCCTCATCGTTAATGCAACCAACGGAGAAGTACCGGACGGTGATATTCCCGATGTGATCGAGCTTGCCAGCGCTCCGACGTTTGAGGACGCGTCAATGGACGTCCGCGTTCTGGGACGGCGATACGAAAACATCCGTGGCGGCTTTC
>JBDZVF010000206.1:0-10436 GCA_040255575.1 Pseudomonadota bacterium
AGCCGTGCCGCCCCGCGCGACCGCGGCGGCCTCACGCCGCTCATGTACGCCGCGCGTGGCAACTGTCGTGAGTGCGTCGAGGTGCTGTTGAAGCACAAGGTCGACGTGAACCTCGCCGACCCCTCGTTCGTGGTCCCGCTGTCCATCGCGATGATGAACAGCAACTGGGACATCGCGAAGCGCCTGGTCGAGGCCGGTGCCGACGTGAACCAGTGGGACCTGAACGGCAGCTCGCCGCTGCACGTGGCGATCGCCAACATGAACAGCGCGGGCAACCGCAACCCGCTCGATCAGGACAAGCCCAACAAAGCGACCGGCCATGACCTGATCAAGATGCTGCTCGAGCGCGGTGCCAACCCGAACCAGCAGCTCTATCACGGCACGAGCTTCGCTTCCGCGGCCGATCGGGGCATGACGCCGTTCCTCGCGGCCTGCGGTACCGGCGACATTGAGCTCGTGAAACTGCTGCTGGAGCACGGCGCGAATCCCAGGCTCGCCACCTCGGATGGCCGCGGCCCCATCATCATGGCATTGAGCATGGGCGGGCGCGGCAGAGGAGGCTTCTTCGGCAGCCCGCCGCCCGCCACCCGGCCCGCCGCGGGCAAAGAAGGCCCCTCGGATGGCGAAGGCGGCCCGGCGGGCACAAAGCGGGTCAATCCGCAGGTGCAGCTCATCCGCCTCCTCGCCGATGCAGGCGCGGACGTGAACCTGGTCGCCAAGATCCACCTGCTGGCGCGCACGCGCGGCGGCTCAGCGCTGCACTACGCGGTGCGCGGCGGTGGTAATCATCAGGTCATCCAGCAACTGCTGGATCTCGGCCTCGATGTGAATGTGAAGGACGCGGACGGCTTGACCGCGCTGGATTACGCAATGGGCCGCGGCTACGTGCCATTTCTCGCGATGCCCGAGCCGCCCAACAAGCCCCTCGCGGACTTCCTCCGCGGCAAGGGCGCGAGCATCGAGCTGGCGAAGACCCCGGACTGGCCGCCGCAGGGTCCGCCCATCGCCACCGCCGTCTATGACTCCTTCATCTGGCCCGTCGATCCAGTAGGACCCTAATGACCCTTTCCCGACGTCACTTCCTGCGCGACAGCGCGCAGGCCCTTTCGGCTGCCGCGCTGCTGGGTCTGCCGGCCGTCGCATCCGCCGCCAAGACTCGCATCGAAGTGCAGGACCTGAACGGTCTCGCGCTGCTCACCGGTGGCGGTGGCAATGTCGTAGCCCTGCCCTCTGCCGAGGGCGCGCTGCTGGTCGATGGCGGCCTCGCAGCCCATTCCTCCGCAGTGTTGAAGGCGGTGGCCTCTGCCACCGGCAGCAAGCGTGTGGCCACGCTGATCAACACGCACTGGCACCCGGAACAGACCGGGTCCAACGAGGCGGTCGGCAAGGCCGGCGGCACCATCATCTCGCATGAGGTCACGCGCCTCGCGCTGGCGCGAAAGAACCCTTCTGCGCTGTACACGGGTACCTATGGCGGGCTGCCCGCGAAGGCGCTGCCCACAGTGACCACCTACGACACCGGCACGCTACAGTTCGCCGGCGAGCAGGTGGAGTACCGCTACCTGCCGGCCGCGCACACCAACGGCGACCTGTACGTGCACTTCCCGAAGCACAACGTCATCGTGGCGGGCGGCCCGGTGGCGGGCCGCAGCTGGCCGGTCATCGACTGGCTGAACGGCGGCTTCTACCACGGCTTCCTGCGCTCGTACGAAATCCTCAGCGAGGTGGTAAAGCCCGATACCGTCGTGATCGGCGCGCAGGGTGTGCCGCTGAAAGGCAGCGACATCGTGCGCTACAAGGAGGTGTACTGGGCCCTGTTCAAGCAGCTCTTCATCCTGTTCAACAAGGGCTTCGGGCCCGAGGACGTGGTGGAGTTCAACAAGGGCAAGGAGTTCGTCGGGGTGACGCCGGTGGTGGCCGACCGCCCGCTGAAGGAACTCATCGAGGAAATGGGCGACCCGTCGCAGTTCCTGGAATACGCGTATCGCAGCCTGCAGCAGGCGACGATCCCCCACTGACGGGGGCTCACCTCGCGATCAGGCACGCCGTCTGCTGGCGGGGGCAAAGACAGCGCCCCCGGCGGCCGAGTCGGTCGTTTTTTTCTGCCGAACCGGTCACAGGGACGCGATGAGGGAGTTGGCGGAGAGGGTGAGATTCGAACTCACGTGCCGGAATTACCCGACCATCCGATTTCGAGTCGGCGCCGTTATGACCACTTCGGTACCTCTCCGGCGACCCCCTGGCGGGGGCCGGTATACTACCCGAACCGGATCAGACTAGTGAGGCCACCTGATGCGTCGAGTTGAACGCTCGCCGGCCGTCGCCGCCTCTGGCATTGCCCTCATGCTGGCACTGCCATTGTTGACGACGCTGGCGGCATGTAATCGCGCCCCCAAGCCCGGGGCGCTCCAGGAGATCCGGATGCGGGGAGAGCTGCGGGTCGTCACGATCAACAGCCCCACGACGTATTACCTGGGAACCCACGGGGCCGAAGGATTGGAGTTCGGCCTGGCACAGGCCTTTTCGAAGAAGCTCGGCATTCCCCTCGTCATCACCCCGGTCGCGAACCTGGCCGAGCTGCGGGCCTCCCTGGCGGACGGCCGGGCGGACATCGCGGCGGCCCAGCTCACGGCGGACGAGGCGCTCCTGAAGGTCGGCGACGCGGCCGAGCCGTATGAGCAGATCGAGCAGCTCGTCGTCTACAAGCGGGGCCAGCACCGCCCGAAGGGCACCATCCAGCTCGAATCCGCCAGGCTCGCCGTGCGGGCCGGCAGCCCGCAGGAACGGGTGCTCCAGAAACTGAAGGGCACCGTGGCGCCGACCATCCAGTGGGTCGCGACCGCCCCGGTCTCCGCGGACCCGCTGGACGACGTGCAGTCCGGCCAGGCCAACTACGCCATCGTGGATGCGCGCGAGTATTCGTTCGCGCGGCACCTCTACCCGAACGTGTCGGTCGGCTTCACCCTGCCCGCCACACGGCCCGCGCAGTGGATCGTGCGGAAGAACGCGCCGGACCTCCTGAAGTCGGTGAACGAGTTCTTCGATGAGGCGAACGAGTCCGGGCTCCTGGCGCAGCTGTCTGCGGAGGCCACAGGCGACGATCGCGATTTCGACTATCTCGAATCCCGCAACTTCCAGGCGCACATCGCCGTGCGACTCGGCGCGTTCCGCCAGTACTTCGAGGATGCTTCCCAGCAGAGTGGCGTGGACTGGCGGCTGCTCGCGGCCATCGGCTATCAGGAGTCCAAGTGGGACCCTACCGCCGCATCCCAGGATGGCGCGCTCGGCGTGATGATGCTCACGCAGGACACAGCGACGGCCATGGGCATCGCCGATCGCAAGAACCCGCAGCAGAACATCTCTGCGGGGGCGAAGTACTTCGCCGAGGTCAAACAGAAGATTCCCCAGCGCATTCGGGAGCCGGACCGCACCTGGCTTGCGCTCGCCTCGTACAACGTCGGCTTCGGGCATCTGGAAGATGCGCGCATCCTGGCGCAATCGCGCGGCAAGAATCCGGACTCGTGGATCGACGTGCGTGAGTGCCTGCCGCTGCTCGCGCAGGAGCGCTACTACACCAGGGCCAAGCGCGGCTACGCGCGCGGATGGGAGCCGGCGCAGTTCGTGGATCGCGTGCAGCGATTCCTCACGCTGCTCGAATGGGCGCCGACGGAGGCCATCGCTCGCGAGACACGCGTTGAGATCAAGCCTGGAGCGTGAACACTTCCCCAACGACAGATGAGACCTTCATGCGGCGGGCGTTGGAGCTTGCCGATGTCGCGCTCGTGTCCGGGGAGGTGCCGGTGGGAGCCGTGCTCGTGCATGAGGGGCACGTGATCGCGATGGGATACAACCAGCCCATCGGCAGTCACGATCCGACGGCGCATGCGGAGATCGTCGCGCTTCGTGAGGGCGGCAGGCTGATGGATAACTATCGGCTCGAGGACACCACGCTGTATGTGACACTCGAGCCGTGCCCGATGTGTGCGTCGGCGATCGTGCATGCGCGGGTGAAGCGGGTCGTGTTCGGGGCGTGGGACGTGAAGGCTGGGGGTGCCGGGAGCATCGTCGATATCTTCAGGTTGCCTGGCCTGAACCATCGCGTTGATGTGTTTGGGGGGGTGCTCATGGAGGAGTGCGCGGAGAAGCTGGCCAGGTTTTTTCGTGGTCGGCGGGCGGAACAATAGAAGCAGAAGAAATCGCGCGGCCCGCGCGGGGTGTCTGGAAGAGCTGAACGCGAACGCCGCCTGGGTGCCGCCCGCGACGGCACAGTGGGGAGACGCGCATTGGTGGATCATCACGACCTTCGCCGAGGCACTGTGCTATCGATACGCGGCAGTGTCGTGGATGCCCGCTTCCCCGGCGGCCTTCCCGAGTTCTACAGCGAGCTGCGCGCCGGGGACGACGGGCGCATCGTCATCGAAGTGGTCAGCCATCTCGACCCGGAAACCATCCGAGGCGTCGCCCTCACGCCCACGTCGGGCCTGGCTCGCGGCGCGTTGATCGTCGACACGGGGCATGGTCTGCGAGTCCCGGTAGGCGAACGACTGCTGGGCCGCGTCCTCAACGTCTTCGGTGATGCGATCGATGGGCGGGACGCTCTCAGCGGCGAGGAATGGCGAGCGTTGCACGGCCCACCTGTATCGTTGGCCGAACAAGGCACCACGACCGAGGTATTCGTTACAGGCATCAAGGCCATAGACCTGCTGGCGCCGTTGGAGCGCGGAGGCAAGGCGGGTCTGTTCGGCGGCGCCGGCGTGGGCAAGACGGTGCTCATCACGGAGCTGATCCACAACGTCGCTGGCCGCCACCGGGGCGTCACGATCTTCTGCGGCATTGGCGAGCGCTCTCGTGAGGCCGAAGAGCTGGTACGCGACGTGCGCACCGCCGGCGTGCTCGAGAACACCGTGCTGGTATTCGGCCAGATGAACGAGCCACCCGGTGCGCGCTTTCGCGTCGGGCACGCGGCCCTGACCATGGCGGAATACTTTCGCGACGACGCCCGGCAGGACGTTCTGCTGCTGATGGACAACGTCTTCCGCTTCATCCAGGCCGGCTCCGAGGTGTCGGGCCTGCTCGGACGGTTGCCGTCCCGCATGGGCTATCAGCCCACGATGGGGACAGAGCTCGCCGAGCTCGAGGAACGCATCTGCACGACGCGAGGCGCTGCGATCACGTCAGTGCAGGCCGTCTACGTTCCGGCGGACGACTTCACGGACCCGGCCATCACACACACGTTCGGCCACTTGTCCACGTTGATCGTGCTGTCACGAGAGCGAGCGAGCCAAGGGTTCTACCCCGCCGTCGACCCGCTGCGCTCGGAGTCCAAGATGCTTACGCCACCGCTCGTCGGCGAGCGGCATTACCGCGTGGCCCGCAAGGTGCGCGAGACCCTGGCGAGCTATGAAGAGCTGAAAGATGTGATCGCCATGCTCGGGCTCGAAGAGCTGTCGCGGGAGGACCGGCGGAAGGTTCACCGGGCGCGGCGACTCGAGCGCTTCCTGACGCAGCCTTTTTTCACCACGGAGCAATTCACCGGTCTCGAAGGCAAGATGATCGATCTCGAGGAAACGCTGGAAGGCTGCGAGCGCATCCTGAATGACGAGTTCTCCGATCATCCCGAGAAGTCGCTCTATATGATCGGCGGCATACACGAAGCGAAGGCGCCATGAGCATGACACTGAAGGTCATCCTGCCCTCCGGCATTCTCCTGAATCAGGAGGCCGTGAAGGTGGTGGCCGAGGCGCAGAACGGCTCCTTCTGCCTCTTGCCGCGTCACGTTGATTTCGTGGCGGCGCTCGTTCCCGGCATTCTCGCGCTCACCGGGCCGGATGGCGCAGAGACGTTCCTCGCCGTGGATGAAGGCATTCTGGTGAAGCGTGGTCCGGAAGTGCGGGTCTCCACCTGGAACGCCGTGCAGGGAAAGCTGGGAGAGTTGCGGCAGGCGGTACGCCAGCAGTTTCGCGAACTGGACGAAGGAGAACAGAAAGCCCGGCGGGCGCTGGATCGTCTCGAGGCGAGCCTGGTGCGCCAGATCGTCGAGTGGGAAGGACGCAGTCATGCCTGAAGAACCGGGCGAAATGCGGTCGCGACCGTCGCACGAATTGAGCGAGGAAGTCGGCGCCAAGGAAGCGCGCAAGGTTCGCGCGCGACGTACCCGAGACAGGACACTCTGGGTTGGCCTGGGCATGTTCGGTGTGATCGGCTGGTCCGTCGCCGTGCCGACGCTAATCGGTATCGCGCTGGGCATGTGGCTGGATCGCCGGTTGCCAGGCCCATTTTCGTGGACACTGGCGCTGCTCCTGGCGGGGATCACACTGGGCTGCCTGAACGCCTGGTACTGGGTCAGTCAGGAGCGCGAGGAGATCGACGCGGAGAAGAAGGAAAACAACCGATGAGCTCATTCATTACGCTGCCGTTGGCGTGCGCGGCGGGAATGGGGCTGGGCCTCTTCTACTTCGGTGGCCTGTGGCTGACAGTGCGACAGTTTCCGAACCACCGCTATGCAGTCGCGTTATTCCTGGCGAGCTTCGTGGTTCGTACGGCCGTGGTGGTCGTCGGCTTCTATTTCGCCATGGGCGGCCAGTGGGAGCGGATGCTCGCCTGCCTCGCAGGTTTCATCATAGTCCGTCAGTTGCTCGTTTCCCGGCTGCGCCCGGAGCGAGTTGCCGATCGTCCTCGCGTGAAAGTGTAGCCATGGACATTACGCCGGATTCGATCGTCTACTGGCGCTCGGGGCTGTTCAAGGTCAATGCCACTCTCGCGTTCACCTGGCTGGTCATGGCCATCCTCGTCGTGGGTTCCTGGCTGGTGACTCGCCGGTTGCGCACTGACACATCGCTGTCGCGTGGCCAGAACCTGCTCGAGATCGTGGTGGAAGGTATCCAGGGCCAGATCCGCGACATCACGCAGCAGGATCCGGGTCGTTACCTTCCCTTCATCGGCACGCTGTTTCTGTTCATTGCCGTGTCGAATGTGCTGACGCTCGTGCCGGGCTTCAGGCCGCCGACGGGTTCTCTCTCGACGACGAGCGCACTGGCGTTGTGCGTGTTCGTAGCGGTCCCGATCTACGGCATCGCGGCCCAGGGCGTGCGCGGGTATCTGAAAACGTACATCCGCCCAAGCGTGTTCATGCTGCCCATGAATATTCTCGGCGAGCTCACCCGCACGATCGCCCTGGCGATACGGCTCTTCGGCAACATCATGAGCGGCTCGATGATCGCTGCGATCCTGCTCGCCATCGCTCCGTTGTTCTTTCCCATCCTCATGAACGCCCTGGGGCTGCTGATCGGCTTGATCCAGGCGTACATTTTTTCAATCCTGGCTCTGGTGTTCATTGCCTCCGCCACTCGAGTTCACGAGGAAGGCAGGCAAGCCCAAGCGCGAAACGCGCAAGAGGAGAAAGTCGATGAGTAGCGTGGAGTTGATCGGGATGATTTCGATCATCATGGCGGGAGCAACCGTTGGCCTCGGCGCTCCGATCACCGCGATCGGCGAAGGCTGGGCGGTATCGCGGAGCATGGCCGCGCTGGCGCAGCAGCCCGATGCCGCCCCGGTGATCACGCGGGCGATGTTCATCGGCGTCGCGATGATCGAATCCTCCGCGATCTACTGCTTCGTCGTGTCCATGATCCTGATCTTCGCCAACCCGTTCTGGAATCACTTCGCGAACCTTGCGGGAACGCAGTAGATGGAGCTGGACTGGTTCACCCTGATCGCCCAGGTCGTGAATCTCCTGGTGCTTGTCGCGCTGCTCAAGCACTTCCTTTTTGACCGCATCGTTCGAGCCATGGGCGAACGCGAAGCGAGAATTGCCGGCCGCCTCGACGAAGCCGCGCGCACACGCGCCTCTGCAGAGCAGGAAGCGGAGCTGTTCCACAGCAGGCGCCGAGAACTGGAAGAGCAACGCGAGCAGATGCTGGCGCAATCCAGGAAAGAGGCTGAATCCCTTCGCCAGCAGCTGATGGACGCTTCTCGCCGGGACGCCGAGAGCGCGCAGCTTCAATGGCTGGAGGCGCTGCAGCGGGAGCGCGATCAGTTACTCCAGGATTTCCGCGAAAGGCTGGGGCAGGCCGTCTTCACTCTCGCCAGCCAGGGGCTGAAAGAGCTCGCCAACGCGGATCTGGAGGCGCAGATCCTGAAAGTTTTCATGGAGCGGCTGCGGGCGCTCGACCCCGCGAAGCGGGAGGAGATCGTTGCGGCAATCCGCGACTCGGATCTCGAGGTCGAGGTCCGCACGGCCTTCCCGGTTTCCCCGCAAGCACGGGAAGAACTGTCGCGTTTCCTGCGCGAACATCTGGATGACAGTGTCGGCATACGGTTCATCACCGCTCCGGAGTTGATCTGCGGGATCGAACTGCGGGTTTCATCTCACCGCATCGTGTGGAATCTGGATTCCTATCTGGAAGGCGTGCAGGCCCGTGTGTTCGAGGGCCTGGATGAGAGCGCCAGGAAACATGCGCAGGCCGCCCCGTAACAGCGCCGGATCCGGCCCGTCGCAGGATCCTTTGCGCAAGTCCGCCGAGGACGTGCTTGCCCTCGTCGAAGGGGCACTGTCGCGAGAATCGGCGGAGCTGAGCGCCCGCGAAGTGGGTCGGGTCATCTCGGTTGGCTCCGGCATCGCGCGTATCCGGGGTCTGCCCGGTGTCCAGGCGGAGGAACTGATCAGCCTGCAAGGCGGATTGCTGGGTCTCGCATACAACCTGGACCCGGAGGAAGTCGGCGTGGTCCTCCTGGGCCCGAGCGGGGATTTGAGCGCCGGCAGTCTCGCTCACCGCACCGGGCGCATCCTGGACGTGCCGGTCGGGGAGCAACTCGTCGGTCGCGTCGTCGACGCCCTCGGCCGGCCGCTCGACGAGCATGGCCCGATCCGACTCGATGAGCGGCGCCCCATCGAGCGCCCGGCGCCTGCCATCCTCAGCCGCGCACCGGTGACGAAACCCCTGCAAACCGGCTTGAAAGTGATCGATTCATTGCTGCCGATCGGCCGCGGCCAGCGCGAGCTGATCCTGGGCGATCGCCAGACCGGCAAGACCGCCATTGCGCTCGACACGATACTGAACCAGCGTGGCAAGAACGTTTTGTGCGTGTACTGCGCGATAGGTCAGCGCAGTTCCGCAGTCGCGAAGTTCCTCGCTGACTTGCGCCGGTACGACGCCCTTTCCTACTGCATCGTCGTTGCCGCTGCGGGAGATGAGCCGCCGGGGGTCCAATACATTGCCCCTTATGCCGCAACCACCATGGCCGAGTTCTTCATGGAACGAGGCCGCGACGTGCTCATCGTCTATGACGACCTGACCCGTCACGCGCGGGCCTACCGCGAGTTGTCCCTGCTAATGCGTCGGCCTCCAGGTCGCGAGGCTTATCCCGGCGACATCTTCTACGTGCACTCGCGACTCCTGGAGCGCGCAACGCAGCTGCGCGAAGAGCACGGTGGCGGCTCGCTCACAGCGCTGCCGATTGCCGAAACTCAATCCCAGAACATCTCCGCCTATATTCCCACCAACCTGATCTCCATCACGGACGGCCAGATCGTCCTGTCGCCGCAGTTGTTCCGCAAAGGGATGCTGCCGGCCGTGGACGTCGGCCGATCGGTGTCGCGCGTCGGTGGCAAGGCTCAGTTGTCCTGCTACCGCACCGTCACGCGAGAGCTGCGACTGTCCTACGCGCAGTTCGAGGAACTGGAAATCTTCGCCCGCTTCGGAACCCGGCTCGAGGAGACGACCATCACCTTGCTGGAACGAGGACGCCGGGTTCGTCAGGTTCTTCAGCAGCCTCAGTACGAGCCGCTACCGGTGTCGGAGCAGGTCGCCGTGCTGCTCGCCGCCAGCGAGGGACTGCTGAATGCGCTCCCACTCGAACAGATTGCGGAAGTGGAGCTCGCCATACGCAGGGCGCTCACAAGGGAGTTGCCTGCAGTCTGCGAGCGCATGGCGAGCGGAGCGAAGCTGACCCCGGAGGATCGGCAAGCCTTGCTGCAGATGATTCAGGGCGAAGTCGCAGCCATTCGAGGTGATCACTGATGACACAGGCCCTCGAGCCGACCCGCCGCAGGATCGAGAGTGCCGAGGACCTGTACGCTGTGGTGCGCGTCATGAAGGCGCTCGCTGCCGCGCGCATCCGGCAATGTGAAAGAGCGGTGGAGTCCCTCGCCGAGTACAGCGGCACCATCGAGGCCGGGCTGCAAGTGCTCTTGCGCGACCGATCCGAGGCCGTTGCCGCGGAGTCCTCGTCCGGACGGCACTGGGGAATCATCGTATTCGGTTCCGAACAAGGCATGTGCGGCTCCTTCAACGAGCAGGTGGCGCGCTTCTCGTTGGAGCAGGTCGGAAGCCTTGCCGGTCGGCCGGAACACCGAACGCTCCTCGCCGTGGGCTCGCGGGTGGTCGGGCGGCTGGAAGACGCAGGGTGTGCGGTCAACGAGCAACTCACGTTACCGG
>JBDZVF010000207.1:0-10402 GCA_040255575.1 Pseudomonadota bacterium
CTTCGTGACGTAGACGCAGGACAAGCTGGCCGCAACTCAGCGCTGATTGCCGATGGTGCTGTGAGGCGCCCGCACCGGGCGCCTCCAGCCAGTGGTTATGCCAAGCGGCGGCACGAGCCGCCCCGTTCGGCGGCCATGCGAGGCGGTAGGGCAGCAGCGCTGCGCCTGCACGTGGGCTGTGCATGCGGGGCGGTGGCGCGCCCACAAATCCCATTTCCCGCGGATCAGCTTGCCTGGGCTGCCAAAGGCTCTGGCTCGGCGGCCGTCTCGGGCAGCGCGTGAGAAAGTGCCGCAAACGTCGTGATTCCGACGAGGGTCGCGGCGAAGTATCCCCAGCGCAGATGTTCCGCCGCTGGTGAATAAGCGGCGAGGAGTGCGCTCAGCACTCCGGCAAATGTGAGCAGGATAGCGCCAGCGCGATAGATGTACCCGCGCGCCCGAAGCGATTCCGCCGCGCCGAGGCAGCACAGAGCGAGCAGAAGCAGCCGCGCATTCACTTCTGTCCCAAACACGTGGAAGGAGCGGGTGAAAGGAAACACGTTGCTGTCGCCGGTTGGGTCGATCTGCACGCAGAGCATGGAAGCAAGGCAAAGCCAGAAGATTCCCGCCGTCGGGAACGAGCCAGGCTCACGCGATGACTGCATCCAGTGGTTCAGCAGCAGCCCTGCGGACAGGAAGAACAGTGCGCAGGACATCCAATCGGACAAGTGCCCGACCGTCGCCTGCTCGTCCAGCAAGGAACTTAGTATCGAGACAGGCCACACGACCAGCGCTGCGGCCGCGACGATGAACCAGCGCAGTGCCGGGATGGCGGAGAACGTTGGCGCCTGCGCGCGGCGTGCATGACTGAAGAGGCCGCCGGAGTTCGGGAGCATCGTGTAAATCAGGATCATCATGCCGACGAGCTCCGAGCCCTCCTCGAATCCCGAACGGAAGGGCCCGAGGTACCACGGCCACTGGAATGCTTTTTCGATGTACTCCTGCCCGCCGACGCTGATCAGGATGCCGAACCCGAGAATGAGGCCGGGCACGCGGGCGCGCTCGGATGGCGTGATCCACAGTTGTATGAAAGACCACGCGCAGCAGCCGAGCAGCACGATGAAGAAGGGCAGGTAGGAGAGCCACGGCCCCATTTTCATTACGTCGTCGATGCGCTCGTGCAGCGAGCCGATTTCGTCTGCCGAGAGCGCCAGCAGCATGCCGGAGATGACACACCAGGCGAGCGCCGTCTTGAAGTTCGTCTTCCGCAGGCGGAAGAAGCCGTCGGCCGCGTGCAGGCTGCCGAGGAGCAGGAGGATTCCCGAGAACCACGCCGCCGCGACGTTCTCGTTCGTCAGGTTGAGTGGTGCGAGATACAACGCATGCCCGAATCGGAGAATCACCGTGGCGAGGACGAGCACGCCGCTGACGATGATCAGTGTCCTCAGGTACGTTGAGGCACGTGTGTTGGCTGGTACGTTCATTTTGTGCTGACCCCCGTCAGAAACCGCTGCCTGCCAATGGCCGAGGCAGGGGCGACGGTCAGCAAGATCCTTGCCCGCATTCAAATTTTTTCGCCATACGCCGACAGGTGGCGGGGCGTAATGGCGGGAATGTTTTTTGCCTGCGGGCTTTTCTTACAACTGGCGCGCGAAGCTTGCCTCGCGGGCGACGGCTTCGGGGCGTTCCGATCGTTCCGCTGGCTGCTGCGTTCGTTCGGGTCGCGCCGTCGCGGTGGTCTTGCGCGGCGGCGGGGCTGAGGCATTGCGCTCGCGGGCGCGGGCGATGAGCACTCGCGCGACCCGATCGCGTGCCTCCACGTAGCTGGTGCCGGGTGGGAATTCGAACACTTCGCCGGAGTCGAAGGGATTCGCGAAGCGTACCGGGGCCGGCTCGGTGGTGGTGGCGCTGAGCGCGGTGGCGGGGGCGGTGGGCGTGGCTTGCGGCGCCGGTTCGGCCGCGGGCGTGGGGGCGGGTTGGATCGCGGGCGGTGGTGCCTCCGCAGGGCTCGTGGCGTTGCCGGGCGCGCCGGATGGGAGCCAGTAAAAAAGAGCGCTCGCCGCGGCGAACGCAATGGCGGCGGCGGCCGCAACCCGCAGGTCCAGGAATGCCCGCAGGTTCAGCAATGGATGAGGTGAGTGACTCAACGCGGCCGGAGTCGGCTTGCGCGGTTCCACGAGCGGTGGCGCCACGAGTGTGGGAGCCACCATGCGCGCCGCCGGCGCGACGGAAGCCGCCCTGGCGAGATGCCTCGGCGGCGCGGTTGAGCTGGCTGAGGCAGCAGCGTACGCTTGCGTGGCGCTTGGGACCGCCGGGGCAGGGCGCGTCGGCGTCACGATTGAGGCAGCTGAGGGAGCAGCGCGCGTTGGCGTGGCGCTTGGTGTCGCCAGGGCAGGTCGGGTCGGCGTCGCGATTGAGCCAGCTGAGGCAGCAGCATGCGTCGGCGTTGCGATTGGGGCTGCTGGGACAGCGTTCGTCGCCATCGCGATTGGGGCGGCTGGCGCAGCGCGCGTCGGCGTCGCGCTTGGGGCCGTTGCGGCAGCGTGCGTCGGCATCGCGACTGGCGCGTCTGGGGTGGCGTGCGCAGCGGTCGAAGTGCGCGTCGGTGTCGGGGGGTCTGCGAGTTTCGGCGCGGGCACGGCCACGGGTGCGTCGTCAGTTCGGGGCAGCGGCGCCGGCACATGCGCGGGCACGGCCGCCGCAACCGCGGAAGCCGCACGTTCGGCGGCCTCTGCTTCCGCAGCGGCTTGCGCCAGCCCTTCGAGCTCCGCAGGGCTGAGCTGCAATTCAAGGGTGTCTTCGTCGTGGATATTCCGCGCAAGCATCGCCGTCTCAATTCCGGGTAACACCATTCGGCGAGCCTGATGCATCAAGCGTGCCCGCATCTTCCGATCCCGTCCGCGCAAGACCTGCCTCGAGCCGCCTGACTCCACCGCGCGGCCCTTCTGGCGCGTGTACAAAATTCCCGCTGCCACCGCCGACATTGGCAGGAAGCGCCGATGCTAGGATGACGAAAAGAAAAAGGGAGCCAAGGTCCGGCCATGCGCGTCGCATTTGCACTGGCATTGATTGCCTCGTTTCTCACTCACCCCGCTCAATCCGCCGCCGCTGACCCACCACCCGCCGAAGCGTTCGGCACCATTCCCCAGGTCACCGCAGTCGACCTGAGCCCCGGCGGAAATCTGATCGCCTGGTGCTACACGCCACCGGCCGGCGCGGCCGCGATCGTGATCTTCGACGTCGGCACCCAGAAATATCGACGCACGATTCCCCTGGAGCCCGGGCTCAATTTTCGCTCACTCACCTGGGCGGATGACGAGACGGTGCTCGTCACCGTGAGCACCCTCGCCACCCGAAACCGCTCGCGGGCGGAGGAGCACTACGAGGTCTACCGCACTTTTGCCGCGGACGTGGCGGGCGGCCCGAGCCGCATGCTGCTCATGAGGGATGGCGCTCGTGGGTTTGTCACGGGTTCCGACCTCCTCGCCACACGCACCGGCAAACCCAAAACCGTGCTGATGGCGAGCCTGGATTTTTCCGCATCCTCCGCCCAACCCGAAACCGGCTCGCGCCTTGCCGGCGGGCGCCGGGACTCCGGCTGGGTCTACTCGCTCTATGAGGTGGACACCCGCACGGGAAAGGGCCGCCTGATCGAGAGCGGCAATTCGTTCACCGACGGCTGGGTGGTCGATGCGAGGGGAGCGGCGCTCGCGCGCACCGACTGGAATCCGAAATCCGAGCAGTTCAGCGTGCTCGCGAAGGCCGGCAACGGCTGGCGTGAGATCCTGCATGAGGAACATCGCGGCGAGCGCACCGTGCACGGCCTCACGGCGGATGAAACAGCCCTCCTGATCAGCGGCACGAACGAACAGGGCGCGGAGCGGCTCGAAGCGCTGCCGCTCGATGGCTCGCCACGCAAAGTGTTGCTGGAGGAGTCGAGCGCGAGCATCGCCTACGTACTCCGCGATCGATTCAGCCGCGCGCCGGTCGGAGTGATGCTTGGCGGGCAGGACGCAACGGTTCGCTGGCTCGATCCCGAAGCGGAAAAGCAGGCACAAAAAGTGATGGCTGCGTTTCCCGGCAAGAAGGTCGCGGTCTACTCCCGTTCTGAAGACAACCAGCGAGTGGTCGCCGAAGTGCAGGGCCCGTCGAGCCCTCCGGTCTATTACCTCGTGGACTTCGCCGCGAAGAAGGCTGACATCGTGGGCGAAGCCTATCCTGCGCTCGCGAACGTGAAGCTCGGTGAAGTTCGCATGCTTACCTACAAGGCGCGCGATGGCGCTGACGTGCCGGCGTATCTGACGCTGCCACCGAACAGCACCGGCAAGAACCTGCCACTCGTTGTGCTTCCCCATGGCGGCCCGGAAGCGCGCGATGAGTATCGGTTCGATTGGCTCGCGCAATTCTTCGCCACGCGGGGCTACGCGGTATTGCAGCCGCAGTTCCGGGGTTCCACGGGCTTCGGCGAGGCATGGCGCAAAGCCGGGTATAGCCAGTGGGGCCTGCTGATGCAGGACGACGTCACGGACGGACTCAAAGCCATGATCGACCAGGGCATCGCGGATTCGAAGCGCGTGTGCATCGTGGGCTGGAGTTATGGTGGTTACGCGGCGCTTGCGGGCGCGGCGTTCACACCGGATCTCTATCGCTGCGTGGTGAGCATCAACGGTGTTTCCGATCTGCCCCAGATGCTGAGTTACGAGTTTCAGCGTGCCGCGGACGGCGAGGAGTCCGGCAGCGTTGCGTACTGGCGAAGTCACATTGGCGCCGCGACGGATCGCGCGGTGGTCGAGAAGTCACCGGCGCGCGCGGCCGCTCAGGTGAAAGCGCCCGTGCTGTTGCTGACGGCAACTAACGATACCGTGGTGCCATGCCTGCAATCCGAGATGATGGCGCGCGCGCTGAAGACACTGGATAAACCCGTGACGCTCGTTGAGGTAAAGGGCGACGACCACTGGCTGTCGCAGACCGCGACACGCCTGCAGGTTCTCAAGGAAACCGAGAAGTTCCTGCAAGCCCATCTGCAATGACGAATACACGTGCCCGTCGAGAGTGACGGGCGCATCCATGGGCAGGTGGTGAGCCGTCGAGAGTCGCACACCATTCATGGACCCAGTCTGAAACTAGTGCTGCCAACACTACGTTCGACAACCACAGCACTCGGAAACTGCCTGTTTTCGTAGTTCGGCTGCTTGTAGGATCGGCGAAAGTCTTGCGACCGTCCGCTACGAGATCCATTTTTGCGCCTCTCGCAGTCCATCCAGTCCATTTCGGATCGTCTCAATCTCGAGCCCAAGAAGAACTCGAACGAGATTGCGATCCATGGCGCCGCCGAGCGAGAGGTGCGCCACACCTAGGTTTCCGTCGACATCACCGTTTGCAGGGGGGGATTCATGATGTGCTCGACTTGGGGTGACTATACGCCGAGTGTCACGAAGATGACACAGCGAAAGAACAACTACAGTGAGGGGGGACGATGAAGAGTTTGAAGACGAGACGACAGTCCATGACCGTGGCCGCCGCGGTTGCATTCGCGATCGCCGCGGCATCGGCGTCTGCACAACAAGCCGAACAACCGCAGGATCAGCTCGCCGAAGTACGTGTTACCGGATCCCGCATCGTGCAGGCGCCCGGCATGTTCACACCGACACCGGTCACCGCGGTCGTCGCAGAAGAGCTCAAGACACTTTCGCCCGCCAACCTGATCGAGAGTCTGAACACGTTGCCTGTGTTCTCCGGCAACT
Source organism: Pseudomonadota bacterium (assembly GCA_040255575.1). GTDB lineage: Bacteria > Pseudomonadota > Gammaproteobacteria > Steroidobacterales > Steroidobacteraceae > JADGHX01. Next base: position 5,724 of record JBDZVF010000207.1, read on the forward strand.
CGACTCAGCAGGCGGCACTCGGTGGTCAGAACTCCGGCGGTTCCAACGTGAACCTGCATGGTGTCGGCCAGAGCCGCACGCTGGTGTTGCTCGACGGCCGTCGCGTCGTATCGAGCAACCGTTTCAGCAGTGTGGACGTCAACACCTTGCCGGACATGCTCCTGCAGAGCGTTGAAACCGTCACCGGCGGCGCTTCGGCGAGCTACGGCACGGATGCGGTCGCGGGCGTCGTCAACTTCAAGCTCGACACGAGGTTCGAGGGCGTGAAGGTTCGCGCCCAGGCCGGCACCACCAGTCGCCACGATGGCGACAACGAAGAGTACGGTTTCGCGTTCGGTCACGGCATGTTCAACGACCGGCTGCACTTCATCGGGTCGCTGCAGTACTCGAACTACGATCCGATCAGCGACGTGCACGGGATCACGTCGCGTCCCTGGTTCCAGCAGCAGGGGCGTGTGACGAATCCGGATCCAAACGGGCCGAACTTCCTTCGGCTGCCGCGCGTGCAGCCGACGAACTTCACCACCCGCGGAATGATCAACGACACTGGCGCTCCGACGCTGAACAAGCTGGTGTTCGACAGCACCGGGACATCGGTTGCGCCGTTGCCTTTCTACGGTGTCGGTGCGCTCAGCACCGGGTGCCAGTGCCAGGCGCTGCCCACCTCCGATCTCGGCGTGAATGTGGATGACGAGGTGGCCGTCGGTTATCGACGCACGACCGGCTTCGCCCGGCTCGGCTTCAATCTCACCGACAACACGGAAGTGTTCGCGCAGGGCATCTGGGCCAAGAACTCGGCAGACCAGCGCCGCGAGAGCGTGGCACTGTTGTCGGCCAATGTTTGGCAGGGGCGCGTCTTTTCGAACAACGCCTTCCTGACACCCGATCTGCAGACACGCCTCTTCAACGGCGCGCCGGCCAGTCGCACGACAACGGACGACACGACCGGCCTCGCGCAGCAGGTTCGTTGGGCGGACTTCTCCGTGTTCCTGCCGGACACGGCGGACAACCCGATCGGCGACACACGCCAGGACACGGCGAACCACATGCGCAGCATCACGCTGGGCTTCACGTCGAAGTTCGAAGGCAGCTTCCTGAATGGCTGGACGATGGATGGCTACGTCCAGCGCGGCGACAACCGGCAGGATTTCAACACCCAGAACGGTATTCGCGTCGACCGCCTGTTCCTGGCGCTCGATGCGGTCCGGGATCCGAACGGCAACATCGTCTGCCGCGCGGCGCTGCCTCAGTACGATCCGAACGGCTACTTCCGGGGTTGCGTGCCGATCAACCTGTTCGGCGGCACGAGCACGGTATCGCCTGAGGCGGCCGCGTGGATCCGCGACGACTACAAGATCGCCTCGCAGTGGATCCGTCAGACTGTGGGCGAGCTGAGCTTGAGCGGTGATCTCGGTTTCGGTCTGCCGGCCGGCGACATCTCGACCGCCTTCGGTGTGTCCTATCGCAAGGACGAGCTGGACCAGCGGACGGTGAATCCGGACGACGAGTATCCGGCATTGCCGGACGGACGCCTGCTGAGCGACCTCGGCCTGATGCCCGCGGGCTTGCGCGGCATCGTGCCGGCCACCGGTGGCTGCCCTGGCATGACGAACATCAGCGGCGTGCCTGGCCTGCGCTTCGTGCCGACGAGCTACTGCGGCGACAACAACTCGAGCGCCGTGCAGTTCAGCAGTCTGCGCGCGATCTCGGGCACCACCAACGTGAAGGAAGCGTTCACGGAGTTCCAGGTCCCGCTGCTGAAGAATGTTCCGGTCGTGCAACGGCTCGAATCGAACATCGCCGCCCGCTGGGCCGACTACTCCGGGTCGGGAACCGTGTGGGCGTGGAAGGGCGGGCTCTCGTGGGAGCTGGACGATCAGTTCCGCATCCGTGCCACCCGATCACGGGACGTGCGTGCGGCCAACCTGCGCGACCGCTTCGACCAGACCCGCGGCGGGTTTACGGTGACGGACAACTCGAGAACGCCACCGACGACGGTGTCGGGCACGAGCTTCTCCGGCGGCAATCCGGCCGTGAAGCCGGAAAAGGCCGATACCACCACCGCGGGGTTCGTGTTCCAGCCCTCGTTCCTCGAGGGATTCCAGGCCTCCGTCGACTGGTACAGCATCACGATCAACGATGCGATCTCGCAGCTGAACGCGCAGACCCTGGTGAACAGCTGCAACGCGGGCGACCAGTTCCTTTGCCAGTACGTCATTCGCGCGTCGAACGGGGACATCGTCGAGATCGACTCGCTGTTCATCAACCTGAACAAGCAGCGGATCGAAGGCGTGGACCTCGAGTTCGACTACCGCAGGAGTGTCTCGCTCCTGGGCGGTGGGCCGGAGCAGATCAGCGCGCGGCTCTTCGGCACGTACACCATGCACAACTCGATCCAGTCACCGGGGGGTCCGGTGGATGAGATCGCGGGTCAGGTGAACGGCGCGGCGGTGGGTGGCAACACTCTCGGCGGGCCGAAGTGGAAGGGCAGCGCGATCCTCGGCTACAGGAATGGGCCGTACGCGGCGACGTTGATCGGGCGCTACGTTGGCGATGGCATCCTCGATCGCACGCTCGTCGAATCTGACGGACGCATTGCCGGGCGGACGACGATCGACGACAACCATGTGGGTTCGGCGTTCTACACGGACCTGTCGCTGACCTTCACGCCCGAGCAGCTGGAGGGGCTGCGGCTGTATGGCACGGTCACGAACCTGTTCGACCATGCGCCCCCGCAGACGCCGGGCGCGATCGGTCGTACCGGCATCCTCGACCTGCCGGGCGGCGTGCACGATGTGATCGGGCGTCGCTTCGTGATCGGTGCGGAGTATCGCTTCTGAGGGCACGCGGAGTGTACTGACTCGCCTGGACGAGGCGAGTTGACGAAAGCCGGCGGCCATCGTGCCGCCGGCGCTTTATTTGCGCTCCCTCGCGTAAGATGGCAGCGACTCACGCGAAGTGAAGCAGGTCGTCGATGCTCGAAGTGGCTGCACTGGTGCTCGCCGTGCTGTTCAGGTCAGCGTGGCCGCAGCCGTATGGTCAGCGCAAGCTTTACTGGCAGCTGATCGGCCAGGTGATCGGCGGGCTGTGGCTGGGTCTGGCTGGCTGGGTAGCCGGAGCTGTGTTGCAGGCCTGGGTGCCGATCTGGCAAATGCTCGTTGTCGGAATCGCGCTGAGCGTTGTCTCGGCCGGAGTGACCAAGGTTGAAAGCCTGCCATCAGGTTTCCGCGCCTTCGCTCGGCCTGCTGCTGATTTCCTGACCCTCGCGCTGCTCGGTGTGCTGTCTGCCATCCCGGTGCGGCCGGTGATCGTGATCGCGGGAGCCTTGGCGCTCGCCACGGCAGGACTTCTGATCGACCGCATCATCGGGCTGTTGCTGAGCCCCCGACTTTCTCCTGTGCTGCTGGCCATGCCCGCAGCGCTGGTGCTCTTCCTCGCCTTGCAGGTGAGGCAGCCCGGCAATTTCGGTTCGCGCCTGCTCGCCGAAGACCCGTTGTTCCCGCTGAGGGTCGCGCTCGTCATTCCTTCCGCAGGCGAACGCTTACCCATGTCGGAACACACGGCGGCGTGGTTCCGTAAAACAGCCGCCGCAGAGCCGCGCGGCATTGCTGTCGTTCTTCATGGCAACCATCGCCTCGGTTCACGGCAGCCTTCCGGCATGGTGCTTCAGGGCGCGCTGCTCCGGGCGGGGTACGACGTGCTGTCCGTTGATCATCCCGGGTTCGGAGCGAGTGCTGCTCCTCCGACAAGCGCCGACTGGCGCGCGTGGGACCCGACGCGCGGAGTGCTCGAAGCACTTCGCAACCTGCAGAGCGTGCGCGAGCGGGAGACCATCGTGGTGGGCCATTCGATGGGCGTGGATGTTGCCCTCAAGCTCGCCGCGGATGGCGCGACCCTGCGGGCGATGTATCTCTGGGGCGGTTCGCTCGATCGCCCCTACGGACCCAACTGGGTGAGCGGCTTCCACCGGGAGCGCAACATTCCGTGCTGCCTCCCGCCCAAGTCGCTGGACCGCATTCGCGAAGAGTTCTACGGGGGCGGGGACCGCTTCGCCGCCACGCTGCCCGACAACCATGCGCCCGTGCACTTCGTGCGCTTCGGCATCGAGCACGCGGACGTGACGCGCGATCGTGAGCCGCTCTACGCAGCGATCACCGAGCCGAAGGCACAATGCGACTTCCACTCGGTTTCACACTACTTCAACACGCTTGCCCTCAGAGGTTTCGTGCTGGCGGATACGCTCACGGTTCGGCGCGCGTCAGAGATATTCACGTCAGGTTGCTAACGCCTCCGGCCCGACCACGTTCTCCTCCGCCTTCTGATGGTGATCGGCCGCTAGAAGTGAGTAGAACACCGGCACGACGAAGAGCGTGAACAGCGTGCCGATGATCATCCCGGCCACCAGGATGATGCCGATACTGTTGCGAGCCGCGGCGCCAGGGCCAGACACGAGAACGAGCGGCAGTTGACCGAGCACCATCGCCGCGGAGGTCATGAGCACCGGCCGCAGGCGAGTGATCGCCGCGTCGCGCAGCGCATCCAGCCGCGCAAGGCCAGTGGCCTGCCGCACGTTCGCGAACTGCACGATGAGGATGCCGTTCTTCGCAATCAGCCCCACGAGCGTGATCAAACCCACCTGCGAGTAAATATTGATGGTGGTGAGGTCGAGGAAGCTGAAG
>JBDZVF010000208.1:0-10381 GCA_040255575.1 Pseudomonadota bacterium
GCGCGCGCGGCTGCACCAGCGCATCATCGCCTGGCGCATGCGCAGTGGCCGGGGCACGCGCGGCTGGCGCACGCGCATCGATCGGGGCACATGCATCGATCAGGGCACACGCATCGCCCGGCACACTCGGATTGCTCGACACACTGGCTACGAACGCAGATCGCAACGAATGAACGACACGCTTCCGACAATCCGCATCTACAACTCCCTCACGGGCGAAAAGGAAGTCTTCAAGCCCATCGTGCCAGGTCGTGTGGGCATCTATTCGTGCGGAATCACCGTGTACGACTATCTGCACGTGGGCCATGCCCGCATGCTGACGGTGTTCGATCTCGTGGCCCGCTACTTCCGCCATCGCGGCTACAAGGTGAAGTACGTCCGCAACATCACGGACATCGACGACAAGATCATCAACCGCGCGAATGAGCGCGGCGAGTCGTTCCTGGTGCTCGCCGAGCACTTCATCCAGGCGATGGATGAGGATTGCGCGAAGCTCGGCCTGCTGAAGCCGGATGTGGAGCCGCGCGCGACTCAGCACATCGGGCAGATCATCGAGATGATCCAGCAGCTCATCGATCGCGACTATGCGTATGTCGCCTCGAACGGCGATGTGCTGTATGCCGTGGCGAAGTTCGAGGGGTACGGCAAGCTGTCCGGCAAGATTCTCTCGGACCTGCGCGCCGGCGCGCGCATCGAGGTGGACGAGGCGAAGCGCGATCCGCTCGATTTCGTGCTCTGGAAAGCCGCGAAACCGCACGAGCCCTTCTGGGAGTCGCCGTGGGGCCGGGGCCGTCCGGGCTGGCACATCGAGTGCTCGGCGATGTCGCAGGCGGAGCTCGGCGAAACGTTCGATATCCACGGCGGCGGCCAGGACCTCAAGTTCCCGCATCACGAGAACGAGATCGCGCAGAGCTGCGCGGCCACCGGCGCGAAGTTCGTGAACCTGTGGATGCACAACGGCTTCGTCAACATCAACAACGAGAAGATGTCGAAGTCGCTCGGCAACTTCTTCACGGTGCGCGAGGTGTTCGCGAAGCTGCGGCATCCGGAAGTGATGCGCTACTTCCTGCTTTCGAGCCACTATCGTGGGCCGATCAACTACGCGCCGGATCTGCTGGAGCAGGCGGATGCGGCGCTCAACCGCATCTACACGGCATTGCGCGACCTGCCGACAGATGTCGAGCCGACACTCGGCGAGCACACGAAGCGCTTCCATGAAGTGATGGATGACGACTTCAACACGCCCGAAGCGCTCGCGGTCATCCAGACCCTCACACGCGAGATCAACACCGCGCGCGACGCGAAGAAGGACAAGCTCGCTGCGACCTTGGGAGCGGAGCTGCGCTATCTCACCGGGGTGCTGGGCATCGCGAGCGTGGATCCCGAGGCGTGGTTCAAGCTGCGGGGCACGGGGTCGTTGCTGGCAGCGCCGGTGACGGTTGCGGGGGAAGATGGCGCCGTCTCGCGGGCGGCGCTCACGGATGAGGACGTGCAGAAGCTCGTGGATGCCCGGGCGGCTGCCCGCGCCGCCAAGAATTTCGCGGAGTCGGACCGGCTGCGAGACGAGCTGCTGGCGGCAGACGTGATTGTCGAGGACAAGCCGGGCGGGAAGGCGACCTGGCGGCGGAAATAGGCGGTTACGGGCGAGTGGCTCGCCCAGGCAGCGCGCATAGCCCTGCGGGTCGCAAATAGCCCGTGGCGCGCATACCCCGCCGGCATTGCAGCTAACCTGCGGGCGCGTTGCGAATCGCCCTCCGGTCATTAGAGCGGCGCTCCGGCCGCGGGTCGGCTACACTGCGCGTCCCTTCTGCGTCGGGACGTAGCTCAGCCTGGTAGAGCATCTGCTTTGGGAGCAGAGGGTCGCAGGTTCGAATCCTGTCGTCCCGACCACTACTTGCCGATCAATCCCGCCACCACGTTGATGGCGAACCCCAGCACGAACACGTTGATGAAGAACGACAGCACGCTTTGCGCGATCACGACCTTGCGGATCGTGCCCTGGGCGGTGGAGACGTCTGCCGTCTGGCAGGCCGCGGCGATGGTGAACGAGAAATAGGCGAAATCCCAGAACACAGGTTCAGTGGTATCGGGAAAGCGCAGGGGCCGCTCGTCCGGCCCGACGCTGTAGAACATATCTGCGTAATGCACCGTGAACATCGTCGGCATCAGCACCCAGGTGTCGAGCACAGTCAGCGCCGCTAGCGACATGTGTATCGCTCTGTGGGATTCGGATACCTCATCCATTGTCGAGAGATACATGGTGATAGATGCCATCGCGAGAACCGCGCCGACGATGCTGATGACGAGGATCACCGGCGCGGCTTCGTCTTCAGCCTCGTAACGCTTGCTCATCTGCTTCGCGTTGAGGCTGAACATCAGCTGGCACGCGAGGACGAGGAAGAGCAGAACGCCTGCGTTCCAGCTGATGAGCACGCGGGTGAGTTGCTGCCACTCGTGCGGCAGCAGGAAATACAGCAGCACCGCCGCAGCGACCGAGGACAGTAGCCTGAAGTGTTGTTTGATCATTGTGGCGGGCGGCATGCTCCGCGAGCCTGAACGCGGGGGCAAGCAGGGCCTGGGAGCGGGGTTTGCGGGGAGCCGCTGGGAGCAGTGCTTTGGAGTGTCGCGGGAGTGACGCGGCTTTCACAGCCACTGGCACATCCTCACCCGACCCGGCACCATTCCGCCCCCAGCACGCGCCCGTAGCTCAGCTGGATAGAGCACCTGCCTTCTAAGCCGGTGGTCGGGGGTTCGAGTCCCTCCGGGCGCGCCATCTTTGCCGTGATTCGTGACGCTGTGCCTTCGGTGCGGCTTCTCTTGCAGCCCCAGGCAGCTTTCGCCTCCGGAACGCGGCTGCTCGTCGCCGCAGGCTCGCAGCTCTAGAGGTTCGCGTGGGTTCGTATATACTGCGCGCCCCTTCCGGCCGCCCCGGCCGGGTGCGCCCTTTACTGCCAAGTGGTTGAGGCGCAGGGGAAAGTTCGAATCGGTGGTGGGCGTAGCTCAGTTGGTAGAGCCCCGGGTTGTGATCCCGGTTGTCGTGGGTTCGAGTCCCATCGCTCACCCCAATCCCTTCGCATCCTGTCTCTTCGCGCCTTCAACGCTTCGCTGCGTGCTTTCAGCGCCTTGAAAGGGCCCGGGCATCGAAACGACTCTCGCTGCCGTATACCCAAGCGCGCTTTGGCTCTGTTACACTACGCGCCCCGCAGCGCCCCAAGGGCACCTAAGTGCCTGATATATATGGGCTTTGCGTCGGTCGAGCCGCAAGGGCTCGGCGGGAATCCGGGCCGTTAGCTCAGTTGGTAGAGCAGGAGACTCTTAATCTCTTGGTCGAAGGTTCGACTCCTTCACGGCCCACCAACTTCCCTCGTCAGCGTTTTGGAGCTCCTTGCGGCGCTGTGGCGCGTTTTCCGCGCGCAGGGTTATTCACTCCTGCGGAGCGCTCCGCCGAACGAGGGGCTTCCTGAGCGAGCTCGCGTGCTGTCGGCCGCCGCTCTTCGGCATGCGCGCTTCACGAGTCATCTGCGCACCCGCATGGGGCGTACCTCTCTCCTCGGTTCGCGCTGTTCCACGACGGTCCCGTTGAGCAGATAGCGGCCGTCATCAGATCTCGCGCGTGCGTGCGATCTGCCCGAACGACAACGTGCGTGTGCCAGTTTGATTCAACCTGTTTGTTTCAGCATCGTCGTCGGTGATGTCGCGCCGTGCACTTCGGCGTGTCGCCTCATGCATCTGCTCGAACGCTCGTGAACAAACGCTCATGAACATATGCCATCCGGCCATGATCCTGCGCCGGTCTGCGGCGATCTCCGGAGCGATTTCCTTCGGCATTTTCAAGGTTGCGCAGCGTACCCATAGGTTCTTATAGTGCGCCGATACATTGGCCGGAATATTTAATTCAATAGAGAAAACTGAGAATCCGGTCATCGCGCCGGCGCGCGCATGGGCCCCGCACTCCGGGCGCATCAACGACAAGACGAGGACCTCCATGAACGACAGCTATTCGAAAATCAACCTTTCGAAGGCCAATTTCGACGATATCTATACGCAGGAGGACCCGAGAGCCTACTTCTCCGTGCTGGGCGCGCTCGATTACATGATCCCTGACGTCGCCGAGCCCATCATCCGGCAGCTCGTCGGCGCGAAAGTGCAGGACGATGAAACCGGCCCCACGGTGCTCGATGTCGGCTGCTCGTACGGCATCAACGCGGCCCTGCATCGCTTTCCCGTGAGCTTCAATACGCTGCGCAGGCGCTACGCGAGCCGCGAGATGGCGGGCGTTTCGCCCGCGATGCTCGCGCATCTGGACCGGCACTTCTACGCAAGCTGGCCGGAGATCGGGCGCGCGCGCTTCGTCGGCCTCGATGCCTCTGAGCCGGCGATCTCTTATGCGCGCAAGGTCGGCCTGCTGCACGCTGGCGTGGTGGCCGATCTCGAACACAACTCGCTCGAGGCGGCGGATGCGAAGACGCTGAGTGGGGTGAACATAATTCTGTCCACGGGCTGCGTCGGCTATGTAACGGATGTCACGTACCGCCGCATTCTCGACTCGCTCGACAGCGTTCCGTGGGTGGTCTCATTCGTGCTGCGGATGTTCCCCTACGACGATATGGCTGCCGCCCTCGAGAGCTATGGCCTCGTGACTGAACGGCTGGGGGGCGCGACTTTCGTCCAGCGTCGATTCCGCGATGTCGAGGAGTTCAAGGGCAGCCTTGCGACGCTCGCGCGTCTGGGCGTCGATACCGATGGGTTCGAGGCGGAAGGGCGCTTTCATGCGGATCTCTTCGTCTCGCGGCCCGCCGCCGAGGTTCGCGCGATGCCGCTCGACAAGATCGTCACGGTGACGAGCGGGCGCAACCGGCCCGTTGGCGCGCGCTACGTCCAGGTGGAAACCGATAGCGGCGTACAGATCGCGATCGAGCCCTGAGCCACCTCGAGCGGGCCCCACGGGGCCCGCGGCGCCGTCCCCCCCAACCTTCCTCCCTCAGCTACGCATAACTACGTGCCGACTAAGAATTGAAGCCAAGGTGACGCGGCACGCGCGCCCATTAACATCGCTTGCGGAAAGGGGACTCCCATTCCCCTGCTGCAAGCGGTTGGCACATGAGCTGGACGCGACACGACTACGACGATATTCCGGGAACCTACGTTTTCGATGGCAGGCATGCGCACGGCGCGTACCCGCTGAACAAACTGCTCTTCTCCTTCAACTCCGAGGAGAACCGCACGGAGTTCGACCGCGACCCCGCGGCCTACTGTGACAAGTACGGTGTCACGGGCAAGTACAAGGAGCTGGTCCTGAAAAAGGACTTCCTCGGCATGCTTCGGGCCGGGGCGAACATTTACTTCATGGCCAAGATGGCCATCCCGCGCGGCACGTCGGTGCAGGATGCCGGCGCGCAGTTCCAGGGCATCACCACCAAAGAGTTTCAGGACAAGTTGCTCGACAAGGGCAAGGGACTGCAGGAGCGGCTTGCCAGGCGCGAAGGGTACTGGAATGGCTAAGATCATCGGTGGCGTCACGAGCTCGCACATTCCCGCGGTCGGTAATGCGATTGCCAACAATCTCACGCAGGAGCCGTACTGGAAGCGCTTTTTCGACGGCTACGAGCCGGCGAAAGCCTGGTTGCGCGAGAAGAAGCCGGATGTCGCGATCATTGTCTATAACGACCACGGGTTGAATTTCTTCCTGGACAAGGTGCCGACGTTTGCGCTCGGCTGCGCAGACCGGTACGAGAACGCTGACGAGGGCTGGGCCCTCAAGCCCGTCGCGCCCTTCAAGGGTGATGCGCAATTCTCGTGGCACATCGCCGAATCCCTGGTCGAGCAGGAGTTCGACATCTGCACGTGCCAGGAGATGAAGGTCGACCACGGCTTCGTGAATCCCCTGCGTGCGTTGTATGGCACACAAGACGTTTGGCCGATCGTGACAATTCCGCTCGCGGTGAATACTGTTCAGCACCCGGTGCCGACAGCCGCGCGATGCCTGAAGCTCGGTCACGCCTTGCGGCGTGCCGTGGAGTCGTACCCGGAAGACCTGCGCGTTGTCGTATTCGGAACCGGCGGCATGTCGCACCAGCTGCAGGGCGAGCGCGCGGGCCTCATCGACGTGGAGTTCGATCTCGAGTGCATGGACAAGATCGCCAACGACCCGGAGTGGCTGACCCGCTTCAGCAACGCGCAGATCATGCGGCGAACGGGCACCGAGGGCATCGAGACCATCATGTGGCTCGTGATGCGCGGCGCCATGCAATGCAACGTAAAGGTCGTTCACAAGCACTATCACGCGCCCATTTCCAACACGGGCGCGGGTGTGCTGGTGCTCGAGAACTACGATTGATGCGGTTCGCGCGCGCAGACGCATCGATTGCGTTTGTCGCATCGAATACCTCGATCATCGGCTGCCGCGGCCGTCCACGGCGCGTGTGTTGAGTGATCGAGCTCTACCCGCAGATCAAGCTGGTGCATGTGGCTGCCGTCCTGGCGAGCGGCTTGCTGTTCTTTGTTCGCGGGCTCGGTGTGCAGCTCGGTATGACGTTCCCCCGCGCAGCACCTCTGCGCTATCTGAGCTACACGATCGACACCGTGCTGCTGGCCGCGGCCCTCATGCTCATGGCGGTGTTGCAGCAGTACCCGTTCGTTCAATCGTGGCTCACCGTGAAGATCCTTCTCGTGATCGCATACATCGTCGTGGGCAGCTTCGCGATCAACCGCGGGCGCACCAAAGCGGCGCGGCTGCTCTGCTGGCTGGGCGCGTTGGCGATCTATGGTTTCATCATCACGATCGCGCGTGCCCATGACCCGCTGGGGATTTTCCGAACCCTGATGGCCGGCTGATCCGCGCCCGCCCGCCCGGCTGCGCGCTGTAGGAACAATAGATACCTACGCTTAGCATGTTTTACGCCGCGCTGCGGTCGGCGCATGCGGAAGTGACCTGCCGGTCGGTCATTCGGCTGTCACCCGATCCTGTGATGAAGTGCCGAAAACAAAGCATAAAGAGCATCAATCGACTCACGTGAATGCATCCGCGTGACATGAGCGCCTGCCGGTCTCGGCCTCACGAACGACCTTGTTAAAGATTCATCGCGTATGTATCTTTCAGCGCCACCTGAGCCGGCGCGGTCGGCCTCCAGGCGAAAGATCGGAGAGTGGTGCATGAGGTCTCAGTTCCAGAAGTGGCAGCGTCGAGTGACCTGCATGATCGCGCTGCTGGCAGTGGCAATGGCTACCGGGGATGCGCTGGCGGCCAAGCGGCAATTCGAGATGAACATCGAGGACACGCGCATCATCCTCGTCGAGAAGCAGCCGTTCCACGCGTTCGCTTTTGCGGGCCAGGTGCCTGGACCGCTCTTCTACGTGGACGAGGGTGACGAGCTCGAAGTCACGGTGAACAACCTGACGGCGCTGCCCCACACGATTCATTGGCACGGCATGTTCCAGCGCGACACCTGGAAGATGGATGGCGTGCCCGACATCACGCAGCAGGGCATCGCACCGGGCGACAGCTTCACGTACAAGTTCACGGCGGAGCCGTCGGGCACCTTCTGGTACCACTGCCACGTCAACGTGAACGAGCACGTCGCGATGCGCGGCATGTTCGGCCCCTTCATCGTGCGCCCGAAGAAGCCGACCGCGATCGAGAAGAAGGTGACGCGCGACTTCGTGCTGATGCTGTCGGATTGGGCGTCCAAGTGGGCGGACAAGCCGGGCTTCGGCGGCGTGCCGGGCGATGTCTTCGACTACTTCACCATCAATGGCCGGGCGTTCCCCGAGTCCGAGCCCCTGCGCATCCAGAAGGGCGACATCGTGCGGATACGGCTCATCGGCGCCGGCGAGTTCGCACATGCGATCCACATCCACGGCCACACGTTCACGGTCGCGTTCAAGGACGGCTTCCCGCTGCCGAGCCCTTACCGGGCGGACACGATCGTCGTCGGGCCGGGCGAGCGGTACGACCTGATCCTGACGGCGGACAACCCGGGTCGCTGGATGGTGCACGACCATGTCGACTCTCACACGATGAATGGCGAGCGCCCGATGGGCGGCATGATGGCGGTGATCGAGTACACCGAGATCAAGAGCGACGACGCCTGGTATCCCTGGAACAAGCGCACGCCGAAGGCGAACTTTTACTACGAGGACTCGCTCAGCAAGGGCCCGGGTATCTACACGAACGATACCTTCAAGGGTCAGGCGGTCCAGTAGCGTTCGAAAGGTCAGATGCTCATGAAATCATCACGTATTCCTCTCCTCGCGCTAGTCGCGATCGTCACCGCCCCGTTGGCCGCTCATGCGAGCGCCGGTACGGAGCTGCTGCAGTCCCAGTGCGCGTCGTGTCACGCCCTCACGAAACCCGCCGACACGAGCCTCGATCGGCTGCTCGCCCGAAAAGCGCCCGACCTGTATTACGCCGGGATCAAGTTCAACAAGGAGTGGCTGGCTCGCTGGCTCGAGAACCCGACAGTGATCCGGCCGGCTGGCGTCATGTACCGCAACGTCGTGAAGCCAAGCGGCGCGGGCACGCCTGACGCAATCGACGCGAGTCTCATCCCCACCCACCCGAAATTGAGCGCGAGTGACGCGGCGGCCGCCGCCGAAGCGCTCATGGGGCTCGGCACCGATCTTGGCCTGGTGGAGAAGGGCGCGTTCAAGCAGCAAGGATCGAACGCGATGGCGGCGCTGCTCTTCAACAAGCTGCGCGGCTGCTCATCCTGTCACGCGGCCAAGGCGGACGGCGGGCCTCACTCCGGGCCGGAGCTGTTCACGGCCGGCGATCGGCTGCAGGGCGATTTCGTCACCGAATACATCCGCGATCCGCAGAAGTTCGATCCGCACATCTGGATGCCGAAGCTCGAGCTGACCGATGGGGATGTGCAGAAACTCACCGGATATCTCATGACTTTGAAACAGGCAGGTGCGAAATGAACCGCGGCATTCAATCCCTGGTGCTGGTCGTGGCGGCCCTCGGCTTCGGGACGGCCGCCGCCGATGAACCCAATCCCCATGCGGTGAAGCTGTACGACACCTATTGCGTGCAGTGCCACGGCGTCGAGCGCAACGGCAACGGCCTGAACAGCGGCGAGATGGCGGTGAAGCCCCGCGACCACACCGACGCCAAGGCAATGGGCGACACGCCCGATGACCTGCTCTTCAAGGCCATCAAGAACGGCGGCCTCTCCGTCAGCAAGTCCGTGCTGATGCCCACCTGGGGTGGCGTGCTGACGGACGACGAGATCCACGAGCTCGTGAAGTACCTGCGCTTCGTGAGCAAGACGCAATCCAACTGACCACGAAATCACACTGTTGAGGGAGAAGTACGTGAAGATCCTGATATCCGCTCTGTGCATGGCCGTCTTCGCTTCGGCCATCGCCGAAGCGAAGACGGTCAAAGTGACACTGTCGCCTCGAGAGGTCGACGTGCCGATCGACAACAAGGGCACGATGTATCGCGCCTGGACGTATGACGGGCAGATCCCCGGCCCCGTCGTGCACGTCACGGAAGGCGACATCGTCGAGTTCACCCTGGTCAACGACAAGGCCAACAAGAACTCGCATTCCATCGACTTCCACGCGGCCCGCGTGGACGTGCTCTCGCAGTTCGAGTCGGTGGCGCCCGGCGAGACGAAGAGCTTCACGTTCACCCCGAACTATCCCGGCACGTTCTACTACCACTGTGGCTCCGATCCGATGATCCAGCACATTGCGCGCGGGATGTACGGGGTCATCATCGTCGATCCGAAGGATGCTTCGGCGCTGCCGAAGGCCGATCGCGAGTACGTGCTCATCCAGGCGGAGCTCTATCCGAACCCGGATAACCAGGACGACATGATGGCGAACAAGTGGACGAACGTCATGTTCAACGGCGGGATCTTCAAGTACGACCCGGTGCACGATCCGAACGCAACGCGCATGTTGCAGGCGAAGCCGGGTGAGCGCGTGCGCATTCACTTCGTCAATGCGGGCGTCAACGAGTTCTCGTCATTCCACCCGATCGCGGGCATTTGGGATCGCGTCTACCCGAGCGGCAATCCGAAGAACGCGATGGTCGGCCTTCAGACCTACGTCGTGGGGCCGGGCGACGCGGCGGCGTTCGATATCATCTCGCCGATTGAAGGCGCCAACGCACTCGTCTCGCACTCCCTGCGGCAGGCGCTGACCGGTGCGATCGCGGTGCTGCAGTTCACGAAGGACGCGGACCCGAAGATGGGACGCGGTGACAACATCCTGGTGAGGTGAGTGCGCGGGGGCGGCGGCAACGCCGCCCCCGTCGCTTCGGAGCGCGTCATGACGGCAGCCAAATTGAAACTCAAGATCGGCATCATCATCGCGCTCGGGCTGCTGGTGGCCGCCGCCGCGGCGGTGGTGTATTTCCCGCGCGAGTCGC
>JBDZVF010000209.1:0-10351 GCA_040255575.1 Pseudomonadota bacterium
GCCTATGACGAGATGCTCGAAGCGGATAGCGCTCCCCGCCCGCACTGCCGCCGCTACTGGAACTGGCTCGAAGAGCAACCGGACGAGCGACTCGCCCACAAGCGTGCCGAGGCGGACGCGCTCTTCCACCGCGTGGGCATTACGTTCGCGGTGTACGGCGAGAACGCCGGCACCGAACGGCTGATCCCGTTCGACATCGTCCCCCGCATCATTCCGGTCGACGAATGGCACGCGTTGGAAGCGGGGCTCAGGCAGCGTGTGCGCGCGCTGAACGCCTTCATCCACGATATCTACCACGAGCAGGAGATCCTCGCGGCGGGGAAGATTCCGGTCGAGCAGGTGCTGACCAACGCGCAGTACCGCCCGGAGATGCAGGCGATCGACCTGCCCTCCGGCATCTACGCGCACATTGCCGGTATCGACGTCGTGCGGGATAGCGCGGGGCAGTTCTGCGTGCTCGAAGACAACCTGCGCGTGCCTTCCGGCGTGTCGTACATGCTCGAGAACCGCAAGATGATGGCACGGCTGTTCCCGGAGCTCTTTGCGCGGCACCCGGTCGAGCCGGTCGAGCAGTATCCCGACATTCTTCTGGAAAACCTGAAGAGCGTGGCACCGACCGGCGCCACCGACCCGACGGTCGTCCTGCTGACGCCCGGCGCTTACAACAGCGCCTATTTCGAGCACGCCTTCCTGGCACAGCAGATGGGCGTCGAGCTCGTCGAAGGCCAGGATCTTTTCGTGCGCGACGACGTCGTCTACATGCGCACGACGAAGGGACCCGAGCGCGTCGATGTGATCTACCGGCGCATCGACGATGACTTCGTGGATCCACTCGCATTCCGGGCGGACTCCGCGCTCGGCGTGCCCGGCCTGCTCACGGCGTACCGCGCGGGGCGCGTGACGATCGCCAACGCGGTCGGCACCGGCATTGCCGACGACAAGTCGATCTATCCCTACGTGCCGGAGATGGTCCGGTTCTATCTCGGCGAGGAGCCGCTGCTCCCGAACGTGCCCACCTGGGTGCTGCGTCGTCCGGACGATCTGGCGCACGTGCTGGCCCACCTCCCGGAGCTGGTCGTCAAGGAAGTTCACGGCGCCGGCGGCTACGGCATGCTGATCGGCCCCGCCTCGACCCGCGCGCAGATCGAGGACTTCCGCAAACGAATCCTCGCGAACCCTGAGCGTTACATCGCCCAGCCGACGCTGGCGCTGTCGACCTCGCCCACTTTCGTCGCCGCGGGGCTCGCGCCCCGCCACATCGATTTGCGGCCATTCGTTCTTTCGGGCAGGGAGATCACCGTGGTGCCCGGGGGGCTCACCCGCGTGGCGCTTCGCGAAGGCTCGCTCGTCGTGAACTCATCGCAGGGTGGCGGCACGAAAGACACCTGGGTGCTGGGGAGCTGACGCGTGCTCAGTCGCACAGCCGATCATCTTTACTGGATGTCCCGCTATCTCGAGCGCGCCGAGTGTCTGGCGCGAATGCTGGATGCGCATCATCGCCTGTCGCTGTTGCCGCGGGCGCCGGAGGCTGTGCTGCAAGGCTGGACGGCGACGCTCGTATCGCTCGGCATGGCGCAGGGCTTTCGAGAGAGGTCCGGTGAAGTCAGCCCGCGGGCAGCGTTCGATTACATCGCGTTCGATCGCGAACATCCCGGCAGCATCGGGTCGTGCCTGCGCTCCGCGCGTGAGAACGCCCGCGCCGTGCGCGGCACCGTCACCTCGGATGTCTGGGAAACGCTCAACACCACCTATCTCGAATCGCGCGCGTTCAACGCGACCATGCCCGAGTCCGGGCGCGGCGAGTTTCTGGAATGGGTGAAGTACCGCGCGTATCTCACGCGGGGCGTCGCCGCCGGCACGATGGTGCGCGACGAAGCCCTGCGGTTCACGCGCATCGGCACATTCCTCGAACGAGCGGACGCGACGTCGCGGCTGCTCGAAGCGCGCTGGCGCGATCCGGGCGGGCGTGGTGAGCGGCTCGGCACCGAAGCGTCCGAATGGGCCATGCTGTTGCGAGCGATGTCCGCGTTCGAGACGTATCGGCGCGTCACGCGCGAGGGCGTTACGCCCAGACGCGTGACCGAGCTTCTGCTGATGCGGGATGACCTGCCGCAATCCGTGCATCGCTGCCTGAATGAGCTCTTCCGCAATCTGCAGGCCGTGGCGAACACTCAATCGGCAGAGACCTTGCGCCGTTGCGGCGAGCTGCACGCGCAGTTCCTCTTCGGCCGCTTCGAAGAGCTGTGCGCGGACGGCGTCACGACTTTTCTCGATCGTTTTCAGGAACGGCTTCGCGATCTCGGCGCGCGGATCGCGGACGACTTCCTCGTGCCGATAGGCTCGAAGTAGAGGACCACACCATGCATCTGCGCATCGTTCACCGAACGGCCTATCGCTACGACGAGCCCGTGAAATACAGCGCGCAGGCGCTTCGCCTCACACCGAGACGCGAAGGCCGGCAACGCGTGCTGGGCTGGAACATGCAGGCACCCGGCCGACGGGTGGAGCAGGTGGATGCGCACGGCAACGTCACGCACCTCCTGACGGTTGAGGATCCACACAAGGAGATCGAGATCGTGGTGACGGGGGACGTCGAGGTGGCAAATGAATGCGAGCTGATACCGCACGAGGGCCCGCTTTCCCCGCTGGCTTATCTGTTCGCGACACCGCTCACGATGGCGAACGAGGACGTCAACGAGCTCGCGCGGCAATATCTCGGTGGCAGCGGGCGGCTCCGCGAACGGTTGTATGGCCTCGCAGGAGGCGTGGGCGAACGCGTGCGTTATCAGAAAGGCGCAACGAGTGTCGAAGACTCCGCCACGGCCGTGCTCGCGCGGGGTGAAGGTGTGTGCCAGGACCAGGCGCACGTCTTCATCTCCTGCTGTCGCGCGGCCGGCGTGCCGGCTCGCTACGTGAGCGGTTATCTCTACACGGGAGACGGCCGGGACGGCGGCACGGCCGCGAGCCACGCGTGGGTTGACGCCTGGATACCGGACGCGAAGGCGTGGCTCGGCATCGATGTCACGCACAGCGAGCCCACGGGCATGCATCACTGCCGGCTCGCCGTAGGCCGTGATTACCTCGACGCCGCGCCGGTGCGCGGTGTTCGCCGCGGCGGCGGGCGCGAGATGATGGATGTGGACGTTCTGGTCTCGAAAGCGTCGGACCAATGACTTACTGCGTGGCCATGCTGCTGGACACGGGGCTCGTGTTCCTGTCTGACTCGCGCACCAACGCGGGCATCGATCAGATCAGCACGTTCCGCAAGGCGACGGTGTTCCAGAAGCGCGGCGAGCGCGTGCTGGTGCTGCAGTCTTCGGGAAACCTCGCGATCACACAGACCGTGATCAGCATGCTCAAGGACGACATCGACGCCGGGCACAGCAACGCTCCGGCGCGCCCCAACCTCATGAACGTGCCGAACCTCTTCGAGGCGGCGCGCTGCGTCGGCGACGCCTTGCGTGAGCTGCATCGGCGCGATGCGTCCGCGCTCAAGGATTTCGGTGTGGATTTCAGCGCGGCACTGACACTCGGCGGCCAGATCAAGGGTGAGCCGCCGCGGCTCTTCAGCATCTACGCGGCTGGCAACTTCATCGAGGCGACGGCCGACACCACCTATTTCCAGATCGGCGAGTCGAAGTACGGCAAGCCGATCATCGACCGGGTGCTCCGTCGCACGAGCAGCCTCAACGAGGCGATGAAGTGCGCGCTCGTGTCGATGGATTCGACCATTCGTTCGAACCTTTCCGTGGGCCCGCCGCTCGATCTCGTGATCCTGAAGCGCGACCGCTTCAACGTGGTCCGCCACATCAGCATCGACGCCGAAAACGAATATTTTCGCGGCATCCGCGGCCGCTGGAGCGAGGCCCTGCGGGAAGCCTTCGCGCACCTGCCCGACCCGGACTGGCTGAGCGCCGTCGCACGCGATTCGGCCGACTGAGTACTGAATGGGCCGCTAGGCGCCGGTTCGAGGCGGAGCGCCGGGCGTTCCGAACGGGCACTCGAGCACCTCGCGATCCCACTGTGCCGAGTTGGCGGCCGCTTCGTAAGTGCTTTGGAGAAAGGCGAGCAGCGTCGCGTCGGGATCGGATGAGAGACGCACGACATCGTAGGGCAGCAGGAACTCGCCCAGGGCCTCGCTGAACGACGCCTCCGCGGGCTGAACGGGAGCCGCCTTGAAAGTGGCCGGCACCGGATAGGCGTAGGAATAGAAGCTCGCGTGATCGACGCCGTTGCCGCCGGGCCAGAAGCCCGCGCTGCTCACTTCATGCGAATAGGCCTCGCGCATCACTTCGTTCGCGAGGCCCGGCACCTTGCCCGTGAACGGCGGCGCCGTGCGCCCGGAAAAGCGCGTCACCGCCATGTCGAAGCTGCCCCAGAAAAAGTGCACCGGGCTCACTTTGCCGAGGAATCCGGAGCGGAAGTGCTTGAACACCCGGTCGATCTGCAGCAGCGCCTGCCACAGCGCGTGTGCCGCGGCGGGCTCGTAGCTCGTGTGCGAGTGATCCTCGCTGAACGGCACCGCGTTCGGGATTTCGCTAGGCAGGTCATTGATCGAGACGGTGATGCCGAGGCGCGCGAGCGCCTCCATCAGCGCGCCCCGGAAATCCGCGACCGAGCGCGGGCGCAGCTCGACACGACCTTCGCCGCCGTCGCTCACCTCGATGCGCAGCGCGTGCTCGACGAAGTCGAAGGTCATCTGGAACACGCGCGATTCATACGGGATTGGCGATGTCGTGAGCCCGCGTGCCGTGACGTACAGAGCCACGTGCCAGCCATGGTTCACCCACGGCGTCTGCATGAGGCGGATCTTGCCGACGATCTGCGTCCACAGATGCAGAGTCGCGTAGTGCTCGCGCCAGGCGAGGTAAGGCAGCTCCGGCCACGCTTGATTCGATGGAGTGCTCATGGGCGGACATCCTCCACGCCCACAGCGGCCGGGGTCAAATAAAGCACTTTCGTTCAAGGCCGGGCGGAGCACGCTTCCTGGCGTGCTTCCGCGTATCAGTCGATCAGATAGCTCGCGACGAACACGCCCACCATCGCGAGCACGAGCGCGAATTTCGCGAGCGTGCCGGCGACGAGCCCGAGCCACGTTCCGATGCCCACGCGGGCCGCGGGCGCGAGCTGGCCGCGCGCGATGATCTCACCCGCCACCGCGCCGATGAACGGTGCGATGAGGATGCCCACGATCCCGAAGAACATGCCGACGACCGTGCCAATGGCAGCGCCCGCGATCGCGAGCCGGCTTGCGCCTACACGCTTCGCGCCCATGAGGCCCGCAACCAGGTCGACGATGAACACGAGCAGCGTCAGGAAGCCGAGGATCACGAGCGTGACCCAGCCGACGCGCTGAAAGCCATCGATCCACGCGCCGAGCAGCATGCCCCCGAAAACCAGCAGTGCGCCGGGCAGCACGGGCAGAAACGTGCCCGCCACGCCCACGACGATCAGCGCGACCGCCAGCACCCACCACCAGGTTGGATCCACGCTCGGCCTCCATGACGCGCAGTCGGGCCTATCAGCGCACGACGTTGCCGTCCGCGTCGAGCACCTTCACTTCACCGAGGTTCAGCTTGCGCACGTCCGCTTCGATCTTCGACAGATCGCCGACGATCACCCACGTGAGCGCATCCGGATGCACCAGCTTCTGGGCGGCGGCGGTGAGCTTCGCAGGCGTCATCGCCTCGACTTCACCCACGAAGTCGTTCCAGTACGTGTCCTTCAGGCCATACGTGATGATGTCTGCGTAGGACCCGGCCACTTCGCTCGACGTCTCGTTGCTGCCCGGAAGCTGCAGCGTGAGACTGTCTTTGGCGAACTTGATCTCCGCATCGCTCGGCGGCCTCGGGCCGCGAATGTCCTGCAGCTCCTTCACCATTTCCAGGATGGCATCCGACGTCTTGTCCGTCTGCACCGGCGCGCGAACGATGAACGGCCCCTGCCCTTCCGCAGCGGAAAGACCTGAACCGGCGCCGTACGCCCAGTGCTTCTCCTCGCGCAGATTCATGTTCAGGCGTGAAACGAAGCCCCCGCCCAGCACGGTATTGAGCGTCTCGATCGCGATGTAATCCGGGTCGGAGCGCGGCGGCCCCGCGTACCCGGCCAGGATCAGCGACTGCTCCGCGCCCGTGCGATTGACGAGGAACACGCGCGGCTTCGGCTGCGGGGGAACCGTCGCCAGATTCTTCTTCGGCAGCGGCTCGGATGGTGCCTTCCAGGCGGAAAGATACTTCTCCAGCAGAGGCTTGATGCCCTCTGGCGTCGCGTCGCCCACGATCAGCAGCGTCGCATTGTCCGGGCGGATCCAGCGGCTGCGGAACGCTTCCAGGTCCGAGCGCGTCAGCGCCTTCACCGTGTCCGTGTCGCCGCTGCCCGAGAAGGGGTTCGAATACGCATGACCCTTGCCGTACACGAGCGAGGGGAAGAGGCGCATGGCGATGCCCTGCGGCTGCGATTTCTCCTGCTGGATCGCCGCGAGGGATTGCGCCTTCAACCGATCGAGATCCGATTGCGGGAACGTCGCGTTCAGCAGCACGTCGCTGTAGAGCTCGAGCGAATCGGCCAGCTTGCTCGTGATGGCGTTGAGGCTGAGGTACGAGGTGTCGAGCGAGGAGCCCGCGCCGAGACGCGCGCCGAGCGTTTCCGCGCGTTCGGCGATTTCCAGCGAGCTGCGCTTCTTCGTGCCTTCATCGAGCATGTTGAGCGCGAGCCGCGCGGTGCCGGGCGTGGCGAGGCTGTCAGCCGCGTAGCCGGCATCGATGATCAGCGTCATGTTCACGACGGGCGCGTTGTGCCGCTCGGCAAGCGCGACCTTCAGACCGTTGGAAAGCGTGAACCGCTGCAGCGGTGGCAGCTTGAGCTCGGGTGGCGTGCCCACTTCGGGCAGCTTGCTTCGATCGGCCCCTGTCGAGGCCACCTGGTATTCCGGCGTCGGATCCACGTTGAGCACAAACACGCCGTCCGAGAGCCATTGCTTCGCGGCGGCCTGGATGTCTTTCGGGGTTGCGTCCTGCGCCCACTTGAGGCGCGTCTTGTAGAAGTCCGGCGAGCCGCCGAATACCTGGCTTTCCGCAAGGATGTAGGACTTGCCGCCGGAGCCATCGATGCGCTCGAGGCCGCGCACGAAACTCGCATACGCCGCGGTCTTCACGCGCTCGAGCTCCGCGGCCGTCGGTCCGTTGTTGAGGAACGTGGCCATTTCCTCGTCGAGAACCTTCTCGACCTCATCAGGATCCTGGCCAGGCTTCACCGTCACCGTGATCTGGAACTGCGAGCCGATCTCGAACGGCCCGACGCCCACACTCACGGACTGCGCGATCTGATCCTGATAGACGAGGCGCTTGTAGAGCCGGCTGTTCTTGCCGCTGCCCAGGATGTCCGAGGCCACGTCGAGCATCGTGAAGTCGCGGGTGGTCGAGCCCGGGATGTTCCACGTCTTGTAGATGCGCGCGAGCGGCACACGGTCCTGCATCTTCGCGCGCTTCTCGCCCACCATCTTCGCGATCCACTGCTCCTGGCGCTGGAGCGTCGGCCCCGGGGCGATGTCCCCGAAGTACTTCTCCACTTTTGCCTTCGCCTCGGCGGGCGTGATATCGCCCGCGAGCACGAGCGTCGCGTTCGCCGCGCCGTAATAGGTGCGGAACCATTCCTTCACGTCATCGAGCGAGGCCGCGTTCAGGTCTTCCATAGAACCGATGGTGGTCCAGGAGTAGGGATGACCCACGGGATAGGTGCTCTTCGTGATGAGCTCGTCCGCGTGACCGTAAGGCTGGTTCTCGCCCTGGCGCTTCTCGTTCTGCACGACGCCGCGCTGCTCATCGAGCTTCTTCTGGTCGATGGCGCCGATGAGATGCCCCATGCGATCGGACTCGAGCCACAGCGCAAGATCGAGCGCGCTCACCGGCACGTTCTCGTAGTAGTTGGTGCGATCGAGCCAGGTGGTGCCGTTCATCTTGGTGGCGCCGGCGGGCTCGAGCGGACGAAAGAACTCGTCATCGAAGTTCTCGGAGCCGTTGAACATCAGGTGCTCGAAGAGGTGCGCGAAGCCTGTGCGGCCCGGCCGCTCGTCCTTGCTGCCGACGTGGTACCAGACGTTCACGGCCACGATCGGTGCCTTGTGGTCTTCGTGCACGATCAGCGTGAGGCCGTTCGGCAGCACGAATTTTTCGTAGGGGATGTCGATGTCCGTCAGGTTTTCGG
Organism: Pseudomonadota bacterium; assembly: GCA_040255575.1. Classification (GTDB taxonomy): domain Bacteria; phylum Pseudomonadota; class Gammaproteobacteria; order Steroidobacterales; family Steroidobacteraceae; genus JADGHX01. The sequence goes on from JBDZVF010000209.1 coordinate 8,203, forward strand.
CGAGCGCATCGCGCGACGGCAGCGCCACAGATAGCGCCAGGAACAGCGCCAGAACGCAGGCAAGCCTCTTCATGCTTTCCTTCCGCAATGGGGTAAATCCAAAGAGCGGCAAGGGTATACCGACTTTCCGCGCCTGATCGCGCAAAAAGACGCCGCCGGCCGCAATTCACGCGAGGGGGTCACGGTTGCGACCGGCGGCGTTGTCTGGTTGACCCTTCACGCAGGGTCCACCTTTATCGGACGTAGAGGCGACGTCCGCGAGGCTGGAGTTGCAACGCTCGTGCCATTCGCGGGGCCTGCGCGGAATTGCTCGTTATGTCAGGGATTTAGCGCTTTTCAGGGCGAGTGAATGCGCCGTGGGATGGCGCCGGGTGATCGCAATTGGAGCGGGCAGCCTGCGATTCGCACACGCGGTGTGCGGGCAACGCCAACGTGTGGGCGGGGCGGGCCGTCGTCATGCACCCCGATTGCGAGTGGGTTCACTGGGTGCTCGACGCGCGAGCGCGCTTGCCGCGCGGCGCGCCTCAGCGCGAGCCGCAAGCTTCAACGCGAACCGCAAGCTTCAACCGCGAGCCGCAGATTCAGCGATCGCAGATCGCGACGTCGCCACTCATGGACTTCACGCGCACGCGGCCGTGGCCCTCGCCGGCGGTGCCGTTGAGGCGCGTGCCAGGGCCGTGAGAGCTGGTGTTCTCCACGTGCCGGCCGAAGCAATTGCCGATCGTCCCGCTGAAGCTCGTCGCCTCGTACTGGAAGCCGGCCTGCGGCTTGACGCGAACGGTGACATCGCCGCTGATGGTTTCGGCTTCCACGCTGCCGTCGCGGGCCAGGGCGCCTCGCAGTGAGAGATCCCCCGACGTGGTTCGGGTGCGCACGCTCGTGACCGAAGCAACATCGAGCAGCAGGTCTCCGCTCACGCTCGTGACTTCCACATCGCCGCCCGCGCGGTCGAGATACACATCGCCGCTGACGGAGGAGATGCGCACATCGCCAGCCTGGGACTGCCCCTTGAGCCGCAGATCGCCGCTCACCGTCTTGCCCTCGAAGTTCTTCCCGAACTCGCCCCGGATCTCCCCGCTGACCGTCGTCAGTCGCTGCGGGCCGAGCAGGCGCTGCGTCTCGACGTCTGCGCTCACGCTGGAGATATCGAGGTCGCTCTCCTTCGGGATGCGAACGTCGAGATCTGCCTCCCCGCTGCTGCGCCAGGAAGATCGGGGCAGGATCACCTTGATCGTCGTGCGCCCGTTGTCACTCTGCACGTCAACCCGCTCGACGTTGCCACTGAGACGCGCCTTCACTTCGACCTCGGGCCGGTCCCACCCGGTCACCCGCACCTTGCCGGCCACGTTGGAGATTCGCACGGCGCCGCGCGCGTCGGCTTTGACGGTCTGCTCGAAGTTCTGGCTCGCGGCGTGGGCCACAGACGCCCCAACGAGCAGCAGCGAAAGAATGAGAGGCTGGCGTATCGACATGATCAAATCCCCCCGCTCACGCCGCCGGCCTCGTGCACGGCGGTGAGCACACGCATCTCATCCTGATAGCTGTTGACGAGTAGTTCCTGCAGAAGCGAGTTGGCGGGATCCTTGCCGAGTGCATCCTGAAGCTCCTGGATGGAGCCGCGAATCGTCGCGAGACTGGACGCGACTTTCTGTTGAGTGTCTGGCGGCAGTGTGTTCAGTTGCGCTTCCAGGCCGCGGATCAGCGCGGCGCGCTGCATGGTGTAGCGCGGGTCGTTCACGATGGAGGCTGTGACGGCGTTGGGGTCAGGCGCGGGGGTGGCGTTTGCCAGCGTGCCATTCGTGGGCACGTTGTTCGTGCCGCCGTTCGCGGTGGCGCCGTTCGTGTTGCCGCCATTCGTTGTACCGCCGTTCGCGGTGGCTCCTCTGGGCAGGCCCTCAATCGCCGGGCGGTTAAGAGGCGGTGGCGCGCGGCCATCGTCCGCGACCTTCACGGGGGGCGCCGCCGAGGGCAATACGCTGCGCCCGACCCAGACGCCCACTGCGAGCGCCGCCACCACCGCAGCGAGCGCCGCCCACTGCAGACGCGTCGGCCGCACGCGCCGGTCTTCGCCCGCCGTCGAGCCAGGCGCAGCGTTCGCCCCCGAAATCTGCGCGGCGATGGCAGGCCACAGATCCCGCGGGGGTGCGAC
>JBDZVF010000210.1:0-10329 GCA_040255575.1 Pseudomonadota bacterium
AGCGCTCATCGCCAGTCGGCTCGGAGCGCTCATCGCGTTGATCGCCGCGCGAAGGCCAAAGGACGCTGCCGGCGTCCCCCGGCTCAGACGCCGGGAGGCTGAGGGGTCTTTTCGGGTGTATCCACCGTCGCGTGCGCGTCGGTCACTTCGGCGGCAACGGCGGCCGCAACGGCCTCATGCAGCTCGTTGTTGAGCGACTCCGGAACGAGCTGCCCTTCCGGCGCGGCATCCGCGATCGTCCGGGCGGCGGCAATCAGCATGGCGTCGTTGAAACTCCGGGCCCCGGCACGCAGCGCCCCCGCAAAGAGCCCGGGGAACGCCAGCACGTTGTTGATGCTCTTGCCATCCGCGGCCACCGCCGCGCCGTGAGCCAGCGCAACCGCCGGCTCGATCTCCGGGTCGGGATTGGACAACGCGAGCACGATCTGGCCCTGCTGCACCATCGAGGGCTTGATGAGTCCCTTCGACCCGGTCGTGGCGATGACCACATCCGCCTTCTTCAACGCCTCCTCCAGCGTCACGCCCTGCCCGCCCATGCTCGCGAGGCGCCCCATCGCTTCGTGCCGCAGATCGGTGCCGATGAGGCGACGCACCCCATAGGCATTCAGCAAGCGTGCGATGCCGAGCCCCGCCGCGCCGAGTCCGATGATGCCGACCACCAGCTTGTCCAGTTCCCGCCCGGCGACGCGGGTGGCATTCATCAGGGTGGCGAGCGCCACGACGGCGGTCGCGTGCTGGTCATCATGGAGCACCGGGATGTCCAGGCGGGCGCGCAACTTGTGCTCGATCTCGAAGCAGCGCGGGGCGGCGATGTCTTCCAGCAGAACCGCGCCGAACGACGGCGCGATGGAGCGCACCACGTCCACGAAATGATCGATGGAGCTGCTCTCCACCAGGATTGGCACGCCGCTCAGGCCCGCAAGCTCGGCAAACAACGCCGCCTTGCCCTCGATCACCGGCAGCCCCGCCCGGGAGCCGATGTTGCCAAGGCCGAGAATCGCCGAGCCATCCGTGATGACGGCGACGGCCCGGGAGACCCAGGTGTATTTGTAGACGCGTTCCGGCTTTTCCTGGATGGCGAGGCACACCCGGGCGACCCCGGGGGTATAGATGTCTCGCAGGATCTGCTGGGTGGAAATGGGAATGCGCGAGCGCACCTCGATCTTGCCGCCCCGGTGGCGATCGAACACCCGGTCTGACCAGCCCACGAAGCGCGCCGTGGGCAGCGCATTCAGCCGGGTCAGGAGGTCACCCTCCTTGCCCGGTTCGACTTCAACGGTGATTTCCCACAGCGTCCGCCCCTGCTCGCGATGGACGGTGGTGACATGCTCTAGAACCAGCCCCACTTCGGCGATCACATTCAGAACGCTGGCGAGGCTGCCGGGAACCTGGGACGTTTCGACCTGGAGTATTTCGGGGATCTTCATGCTGTTCGGCTTCATTCGGACGGCGCGGAGTTTGGCATAACCCGCCGTTCCTGGAATGACGGTTGCCACACGCAACCGCATCGCCCCCCACCACACGGTGCGCCCAAGTCCTTGATGGCATAGAGTCCTTCGACAACGACAAACGGGGTGCCGGCAAGAACTGTGCGACTTTTGCGTGCATGGCGTGTCTTGCCCCTAAACGACGCCACGACCGTGCAAACCTCAACCCCGAGCCAGCGCCTCACGGCGGAGTTCACGACGTTCATGCGAGCCTATCAAGACATGGTTTTCTCTACGGCCGCCCGCCTCACGGGCGATGCCGCGCAGGCCGAAGACATCGCCCAGGAGGTGTTCGTCAAGGCATGGCAAAGCTTCGACATGCTGCGCGAAAGCCCGACCCCGGGCGGCTGGCTGAAAACCGTCGCCCGCAACCTGACCCTGAACCATCTCTCGCGCCACCGTAGCCGGTGGCGTTTCTTCTCCGACCTCGCCCGGGAGGCGAGCACCGACGGCGACGCCGACCTCGAGCTGAGCCTGCCGGGCCTCACCACACCCGACGATCTCCTGGCCGGGATCCATGACAGGGAGCGGCGCGAGCTGGTCGAGCAGGCGCTGAGAAAGCTGCCCCACCACCAGCGCGTGCCGCTCGTGCTCTACCACTTCGAAGACATGCCTTACCAGGAGATCGCCCAGCACCTGCGCATCTCGTTGCCCAAGGTGAAGACGGACATTCTCCGCGCCCGCACCGCGCTCGCGAAACTGCTCGCGAACGTCGGCGAGGCGCGCGAGGCGATCGCGGAGTAACCGTCCATGACGAACACCACACCATTCGACAAGGATCGGCAGGAGGCCCGCGACCCGGATCGGCTCGAGACCCACGACAAGGATCAGGAGGACGCGCACCTCGAACGCCTCATTGATGGCGTGCTGCGCGAGCAACCGCTGTTGCGCGCGCCCGCTTCACTCGAAACACGCGTGCTGGCTGCCATCGAACGTGAAGCATCGCCCTGGTGGCGCAGCGGCTTCGTGCAATGGCCTCTTGGCGCGCGCGCGGCAATGTTCGCGGTGCTGTTGCTCGTCAGCAAGCTCACTCTCGATGCGGTGATGTGGCTGTTCTCGCATCCCACGCCGGTGTCGCAGACGGTGGAAAGCACGATCTCGCGGGCGCGGTCCACGGCGAGCGTGTTCTCGTCCGTGCTTCAGGTCGGTCAGTCGGTTCTCAATGTGATCCCGGGGCACTGGATCACTCTGGCGCTCGTCTTCGCGGCGGGCATGTACTTCATGCTGTTCGTGCTCGGCGCGACGGCGTATCGCACGCTCTATCTCAACAAATGAACACGATCACACGTCATTTCCTGATCTGCGGCGCCATCGCGGTGCTGGGACTTTTCGGCGGGGCCGTCGGCTGGGCACAGGACGGCGCGCAGCCGAATACGCCGCCCGCCGCGCCAGCCGCCGGCGACGCGACGAACAACGATGGGCAAGCCGCCAATGACGCTGCGGTGACGAACGATGGTCGCGTCGGCGGTGACGCGCCGAACGCCCCCACCGACGGTCCGCGCTCCGCGAATGACACGTCCGACGCCGACCCTCCCATCGTCTGGACCCGCGACCGCGCCCGGGGCTGGCGTGGCGCGCGCTTCCGCGACGACAACGAGATCGTCACGATCGGCGGCGACGCCACGCTCGCGCCCGGTGCGCGCACCGACAACGTGGCCTCGGTGTTCGGTTCCTCCACGAGTGCCGGTGAAGTGCGGGACTCCGTCGTCTCGGTGCTGGGGGACACGCGGATCGAAGGCGGATCCGTCGGCGACTCGGCGGTGTCGGTGCTCGGCAGCACGTACGTGAATGGCGAAGTGGACGGGGATGTCGTAGCCATCCTCGGTGACCTCGAGTTCGGCCCCAATGCGAAGGTTCGGGGCGACGCCGTGGTGATCGGCGGCCAGCTGATCCGTCACCCCGACGCGGTGCTGAGTGGCAGCGTCCAGAACATCATGAAGGTGCCGCCGGATGCGGTCGCCGGCTTCAAGTCGTGGCTCAAGAACTGCGTGCGTTACCTGCGGCCTCTCGCGTTCGCGCCGGGGCTTGGTTGGGCATGGACCATCGCGCTCACGGTGCTCGCGCTTTACGCGCTGTTCGCCGTGGTGTTCCGCCGGCCGCTGGATCAGTGCGTGCGCACTCTGGAGGAGCGCCCGGGCGAGACCATCGTTGCATCGGTGCTCGCGATGCTGCTTTCGCCGGTGCTGTATGTGGTGCTGGGCATCACGATCATCGGCATCGCCTTCATGCCGATCGTGGGCTTCGGAATGTTGCTCGCGACGCTGTTCGGCAAGGCCGTCGTGCTCGCATGGATCGGGCGCGGCGTACTTCGCGTCGCCAACCAGAATGAGGGGACGCATTCCGCAATCGCCGTGCTGATCGGTGGCGCCATCATTCTGTTGCTCTACGTGGTGCCGGTGCTGGGCTTTATCGTGTTCAACCTGATCGGCATCCTCGGGTTTGGCGCGGTGGTTTACACGCTGATGCTGGCGGCGCGCGAGAGGCGACAGGCCACGCCGCCGCCGTCGGCCGGCGCGGGGTCGCACGGGCCGGGCGGACCTGCGCCGGCGGGTCCCGGGGCGACTGGATCATCAGCAGGCTCGGCACCCACCGGGTCGGCACCAACAGGTTCAGCATCAGCCGGCTCCGCGGCGGCAGGCTCGGCTCAGGCCGGTTACGCCCCCAGCGGGAGCACTGCCAATCTGGATGGCACACCGGCGGGTGCGGCGCCTTTTACGGCGGGTTTCAGCAACGAAGCCATGGCGGGCGGCCCGGACGACGAACCCGCGACTGCCGCTGGCTTCGGTGCAGGAGGCGGCGCCGCGGGTCCTCCGCCGACCAACGGCACGGCCGATGCCCTGAGCCTGCCGCGCGCAGGATTCTGGATTCGCATGCTCGCGCTCCTCATCGACGCGATCCTCGTCGGTGTCGTGTTCAACGCGCTGGACCATCACGCCCGACTGCAACTCATCGCGCTCGCCGCATACGGCGCGATCATGTGGAAGCTGAAGGGCACCACCGTCGGCGGCATCGTCTGCAATCTCAAAATCGTGCGCCTCGACGGCCGGCCGGTCGACTGGTCCACGGCGATCGTGCGCGCGCTCGGCTGTTTCCTGTCGCTCATCGTCTGTGGCCTCGGCTTCATCTGGATCGCGTTCGACCCCGGCCGCCAGGCGTGGCACGACAAGATTGCGGGCACCGCCGTGGTACGTGTTCCGCAGGGTGTTTCTCTCCTCTGATCCGCGCGACGGGCGTCGCACGATGTGCGACGCTCGCGCGCCATGAAGCCACTCGTCCTCGCCGCACTCGCCGGCCTCTTCGTTACGCCGCTGTTCGCAGCGGAACCCCTGGAAATCGGGCTCGCCGGCAGCGGCGCGGTGATCGAAGGGCTGGCCGTCAGCTCGTCGCAGAAGTCCGCGCCAACGGTGCTGTTGATCGGTGGCCTCAAAGGCCAGGACGCATCCGTGGAACGCGTGCGAGAGGCCGTGAAGGTGTTCGAATCCCGGAAGGCCGCGCGGCGCGACTTCAATGTTCTCGCCATCCCTCTGGCCAATCCCGATGGAGCCGCACTCGAGTTCCCGCCTTCCGGCGTCGCCTACCGCGAGAATCCCGAAGCGAACGCGCTATGGCGATGGATGGGCCTGCACGCGCCGGATCTCGTGCTCGTGGCCGGCGACGACGACGCGCGCTTCGCATCAGCCCTCTCATCGAACGTGGTCGCCGAAATCGGGCGCATCCCCGCGCGCGCCGCGCCGGACAAAGGCCCGATCCTCGCCATCAAGGCCAAAGACCTCGCCCCCTCCGAAGCGCACGTCGAAATGGATCGCCGGCGCGCCCGCACCCCACGTGCGCTGGCGGACGAGTTGGCGCAGTTCTACGGGCACGACTTCAATCAGCCGTTCTACATCCAGGCGATCGCGCTGATCGCCCAGATTCGCCTGGGCCACCTCGAGGAAGTGCAGCGTCTCGCCGAGCCCTACATGGATGGCACCAAAGACAGCCTGCAGCGGCCCAACTCGCTCGTGTTCGCCGGCCACACGTTGTTCACCGAGCTCGCGCGCAAGACGCACGACCCGCGATACGTGCAGATGGTGAAGAAAGTGGCCGACCTGGGCTTCGAAGCAGACGGTCGCATGAAGGAGTCGATGCCGTATCACGATGGATACAGCGACTCCGTCTACATGGGCACCGTGATCGCTGCGCAGGCAGGCGCACTCACTGGCGAACGAAAGTATTTCGACCTCGCCGCACGGCACGTGGCCTTCATGCAGAAGCTCGTTCTGCGCCCCGATGGCCTTTATCGCCATTCACCCGCCACAGAAGCCGCGTGGGGCCGGGGAAACGGCTTCCCCGCCATTGGCCTCGCGCTCACGCTCGCCGAGTTCCCCAAGGATCACCCGGAGTTTCCCCGGCTGCTGCAGGCCTTTCAGTCACACATGGCGACGCTTGCCCGTTATCAGAATCGTGACGGGCTTTGGCGCAATGTCGTGGACCATCCCGGCTCGTATGCCGAGCTGACCGCCACAGCGATGATCGGATTCTCGATGCTCCAGGGCGTGAAGCATGGGTGGCTTCCGGCGAAGGACTATCAGCCGCTCATCGACAAGGCGTGGCGGGCCGTGCTCGAGCACACCGGGCCGCAGGGGCACATGGTCGACTCTTGCGAATCCACAATGAAGCTCACGACGATCGATGAGTATCTGCACCGCGCAGCGCTCTTCGGCACCGAACCGCGGGCCGGCGCGATGGTGCTGATGTTCGCCACAGCCCGGGCGGGGCTGGATTGATCGGGTTGAGCCTCTACTTGTAAGAACAGCCGCGCAGCTACTGCCTCATGATCCGGTTCGTGCGCCAGATCGACTTCGGCACAAACCCTTCCACCGCTGAGAGTGGCCTCGCGTGCGCCTGCAGCGGCGTCAATGAGGCCAGCGCAACACACGCTCCCAGATCCCGGTAGGCGAGTGCCGATTCGAGCCGATTCTCCGCGATGTTACCGAGGTCATGCGTGAAATCATCGGCAACGGAGCACCCGGGCAGCTGCGCCGGTGTGGACTGAGGGTTTGCGGGCCCGAAGCCATCCGCATAGTCGCCGAAGCCCTTGGCGTTCACGCCCTTGAACTCGATGCTGAAGTAAGTGGTGCCGCAGTTGTCCTGCGGATAAAACCCATAGGGCTTGCCGCAGGTCGTGACGCCAATCTGGATCACGTCCACGTCCACGCCACGCAAGCCGTTGATGATCGCTTCACTCGCCGAGCACGTGCCGCTCCCTGTGAGCACGAACACGCGTGACAGGTCGAGCGTCGGAAACGACGTGTTCGCCGGCAGCCCGCCGGGTAGCCCGACGGCGCTCGGCCAGAACATCGTCGGCCGGATCGGGCCGCCGTTGATCGGATCGGTCGTCGGATACTTGGCATTGAACTGGGTTCTCTCGAACGTCTGACCCGACGTGCGCGTGGGCCCGGCGATCATGTACGCGAGCTCCGCCGCGATATCGAGATAGCCGCCGCCGTTGTACCGGATGTCCAGCACGAGATCGTCAATGCCTTGCGCCTTGAGCGTGCTCACCGCCTCGCGCAGCGCCGCCTCCGAGGTCGCAATGTGATCGTTGAACAGGATGTAACCGACTTTCGCGCCCGTCGGGCTGGTGACGACTTTCGCCACGGGCACTGGCGTGGAAATCACGGTGCTCGCGGTCAGAGACGCGGTGAACGTGCTGCCATCCAGCCGGCGGAACCCGAACGTGTGCGCTTCGCCGGCGTTGCTCGGCGAGAGGCCGGCATTGAGCGTGTTCACGCCGCTCTGCGTGTTGTCGTTGACGAGATCCACGCCATCGACGGTGAGGATCTCCATGCCGCGACCGAGATTGGCGGCCTTGGTCGCCGCCGGCGCATTCGGCTCAACGAACGCAAACACCGCGCGGCGCGGCGGCGTGTTCGCGATGAACGCCCACTCGACGCCATACCCCACGGACTCCCCACCTTCCGAAAGCGCCTTCCATTCGGCGGTCGTGTAGGTGAAATGAAACTGGTCCTTGTCCTTGCCCGAAACCGTCTTGGCCGTCGTCTTCAAGAGATCGAAGTAGCCCAGCGTGTCGGAATACAGCGCGGGATTGAGATCGGGCACTTCGTCGTACCAAAGATAGAGATCGTTGGTCCAGGAGCGAAGCCAGTTGTTCTCGTCGGTCGTCGTGCCGGTGAGGTCGCTGGTGCCGGCGCGCGGCTTCGCGCATCGACCGGCGAAGTTGCTGGCCGGCTGGTAAACGCCCTGCATCCAGGTGCCTGCGCCGGAACCCCCGCCACCCCCGCCGCCGGAACCGCCTACACCGGGGTTCCCACCTGACCCGGAGCCGCCGCCGCCGCCGCCTCCGCCACCACACGCACACAAGGCGAGTAACCCGAGGACCCCTGCGTATCGCGCGTACATCCTGTGTTTTCCCTTATCAAGTTCCGAACAAGCGGCCGACGAAAGCCGTCAGCGCCATCGCAAGCCCGCCCCACGTGAGCACGCGCAACGCGGCCCGCATCGGTCGGGCCCCGCCCGTCCGCGCCGAGAGGATGCCCAATATTACGAGGGCCGCCAGCGAGGCACCCACTGTCGCGGGAATCAATGTCGGAAGTGGCGACAGCATCACAACCGCCAGCGGCAATGCCGCCCCGGCCGCGAAGCTGGCGGCCGAAGCCATCGCCGCCTGAAGGGGCCTCGCCGCCGTGATGTCGGAGATGCCGAGCTCGTCGCGCGCATGCGCGCCGAGCGCATCGTGGGCCATGAGCTGAAGCGCAACTTTGCGCGCAAGCTCCGCTTCGAGGCCGCGGCTGATGTAGATGCGGGTGAGCTCGTCCTGCTCCAACTCGGTCTCTTCGCTGAGCTCGCGGCGCTCGCGCGCGAGGTCCGCGGCTTCCGAATCCGCTTGCGCGCTCACGGAAACGTACTCACCCGCCGCCATCGACATGGCGCCCGCCACCAGCGCGGCCACTCCGGCGATGAGAACGGCTTGCGTCGAGGCGCTGGCCGCCGCCACTCCCACGATGAGGCTGGCCGTGGAAACGATGCCGTCGTTCGCGCCAAGCACGGCCGCCCGCAACCAACCGAGCCGGCCTACCTGATGCCGCTCTATGTGGCGGCTACGTCGGGCCATTCTTGTTGTCGACCTGTGTGGCAAATGTCGAGCGCACACTATAAAGTTATTTACATGCCGGAGCTCAATCTCGATTTCGCATTCACCGTTCGCGCAACGCTCGAGCAACCCATCGTCGTGGGACAGGCCCCGGATGGACTGCGACGCTTCGTGCCAATCACCGGGGGCTCGTTTTCAGGCCCGCTGCTCACCGGCAAGGTCGTTCCGGGCAGCGGTGACTGGCAGATCGTGCGCTCCGACGGTGCCCTGAACGCCGAAGCCCGCTACACCCTGGAAACGGAGGATGGGGTGCGTGTCTCGGTGACCAACCGGGGCATCCGGCATGCGCCGCCGGATGTCATGGCCCGGCTCACCCGGGGCGAGCTCGTGGCGCCCACGGACTATTACTTCCGCACCGCTGCCACGTTCGAAGCGCCGGTCGGCAGCGCGCACGAATGGCTCAACCGCACGCTCTTCGTGGCGACCGCCGAGCGCGAGCCGAACACCGCGATCATTCACTTCTTCCGCGTGCTCTAGTCGTCGAAATCACTCAGGGCGCCCGCATAGCGCGTCATGCGGATCCGGTGGATGCGCCCTTCCTTCAGCCGATAGAACACGAAGCTCACGATGTCGGTCTTCGCGCCGGCCTTGAAGCTGAGCCCGTTGCGCACGTAGTCCTTGAAGGGCTCGAACACAGCGTGCAGCACGACGCCGACGCTGTCGCCGTCGATCGCGACCTGCACGATCTCCACGTGCTCCTTCACGAACTGGTGGAAGTCGGCATAGAAATCCGCGATCTGCCGCGGGCTCGTGAGCGTGAGCGACCCGACCTTGTAGATGACGTCGGGCGCGTAATAGGCGACCTGCTCTCTGTATCGCTTCGCGTTGAAGTGACCGATGTAGGTTTCGAGATCGGCCCGGGTGCGGATTCGCGATTCGCTGTCGCTCATACAGCTCCTGCTGAGATGAAGATCGTCGGGCCCCAAAGCTACACGAACCGGCGCCACTACGCCTGATCGCAGGAGAGCGCCTTCTCGAACAGCGTGGAGATGTAGCGTTTGCCCTCCCGGCACGCTTCGAGCAACGGCAGCTCCACCGCGAGGCCCGCGGCGATCGCCGAGGCCAGCGCGCAGCCCGTGCCACGCACCGAGCCTGCCAGCCTGGGCGCGCTCAATCTCGTGACTCTTCTATCTGCCGAAACCAGCGCGTCCACCGAGTCCTCGCCGTCCGCATGTCCGCCCTTCAGCAGCACCGAGCGCGGGCTCAGGTCGAGCAGTGTTTTCGCTCGAGACTCCAGCGTAGCCGTATCGGGCACGAACCGTTCGCCGAGCAGCGTTGCCGCTTCGATGGCGTTCGGCGTGATGAGCGTAGCGCGTGGGAACAGCAGATCGACCAGCGCGACCTGCGCATCGTCATCGGCAAGGGCTCGGCCTGAAGATGCGGCGAGGACCGGATCGAGGACAAGAGGGAGCGCGCCATGCCCGGCGAGGGATGACGCCACTGCTTCCACCGCACCTCTTGTGCCGAGCATGCCGATCTTGATCGCGCCGATGGGGTTGGACGACAGCGCAGTTTCGATCTGGTCCCGAATTATTTCGGGCGGTACGGCGTGGATGCTTCGAACGCTCGCATTCGTCTGAGCGGTCACGGCCGTGACGACCGCCACTCCGCGCGCATTCAGGTCGTGCAGCGTCTGCAGATCACGCGCGATGCCGGCGCCGCCGCTCGAGTCCGAGCCGGCGATGACGA
>JBDZVF010000707.1:0-1990 GCA_040255575.1 Pseudomonadota bacterium
CACGAGATCGAGGCGATGGGCTTCATGGCGCCGTACAACTCGCCCACCGGCTGGGAGTAACGCACGCGCGGCGCGCCGGATCGGTTAGCACGCTTGCGATCCGGCGCGCCTCACACTGGTCATCCGGCCCTTTCCCGCTCGGGGCTTGCCGAGCGCGCGGGGCATACTCGGCCGCCATACCGCCAACACTGCAAGAGGCTCGTATGGCTGAAACTCCCGCACCGCCTGCACCGCCCGCGCGTCCCCCGAGACCCCCGGAGCCGAAGGTGTCGCAGCCCGCGCCGCTGCACGACCTCAAGGGCAAGGTCGCGTACATCACCGCGTCGTCCGATGGAATCGGCCTCGGCATTGCTCGCGCGGCGGCCAATGCCGGCATGAAGGTCTGCGTCGGCTACCGCAACGAAGAGCGCCTGAAGGCCGCGCTGCCACTCTTCAAAAAGGGCAGCTCCATCCTGCCGGTGAAGCACGACGTCACCGATCGCGACGGGTGGGCGAAGGTGCTGGAGCAGATCAAGAAGGAATACGGGAAGCTGCATCTGCTCGTGAACAACGCGGGCAACAAGTCCCGTGCGCTCATCAGCCAGGTGTCGGAGCAGGAATGGGCCGATGCAGTGGCTGTGAACTTCACCGCCACCTACAACAGCGTGGCCGCGTGCCTGCCGCACATGCTGGAGCATGGCGAGGGCTCGCACATCGTCGTGACGTCATCGATGAGCGGGCTGCTCCCGGGCAGCAATCTCGGTGTCTATACCGCGACCAAGATCGGTGTCGTCGGGCTCATGGAGGCGCTGCGCATCGAGCTCGAAGGCACGACCGTGGGCACCTCCGCCTTCGTGCCCGGCGGCGTGAACACGGATAACTATCTCGGCACCGGCGAAGAGAATCCGTTCCGCAAGGGCAAGGCGGATACGATGCCGAACGGCCAGCCGCGCCCGAAGAATCCGCCGGGCATGGATCCGCTCGAGGCCGGCGAACGCGTGCTGAACGGCGTGATCCACAACGATCTCTTCATCGTCACGCATCCCGAGTACATGCCGGGCACGAAGCAGCGCCTCGACGCGATGCATGAGTCCGCGCTGTCACACGGCGATGTGCCGTGGCCTGAAGAGCGCGCGAAAGGCGAAATGATCACGCGCTTCACCGGCATCTACCCGCGCGAGATCGCGCATCGGAAACAGAAGCGGAAGTCCTTCCGCAGCACTACGGTCTGAACGGAGCACGCATCATGTCACGCAAGAAAGACACGAAAGCTTCGCTCCCCATCGCTGCCGGCGTGGATCGACGCCAGTTCATCGGTGCCGCGCTCGGTGCGGGCGGGCTGCTCGCCAGCATGGGACTCGGGCACTACGTGAAGGCGCAGGGCGCTTCGGCGCCGGCCGCCCGGCCGGCGCCGCGGCCGGAACCGACCGTCTCTCAACCCGCGCCGCTGCGGGATCTGAAGGGCAAGGTCGCCTACATCACCGCAGGCTCGGACGGCATCGGCCTGGGTATCGCGCGCGCGGCCTCGAATGCCGGCATGAAAGTGGTTCTCGGATACCGCAACGAAGAGCGCCTGAAGGCCGCGTTGCCGCTCTTCAAGCCGGGCAACGCGGGCGTCATCGGCGTGAAGCACGATGTGGTGGGCCGCGAGGGCTGGCAGACCCTGCTCGACGAAGTGAAGAAGCACTTCGGCAAGCTGCACCTCGTGGTGAATAACGCCGGCATCAAGACCCTGAAGCCCGCGAGCCAGGCCTCGGCGGACGAGTGGGATTACGCGATGGCGGTGAACGTCACGGCCATCGTGCAGAGTGTTGGTGTGATCCTGCCGCACATGCTGGAACACGGTGAGGGCGGGCACTTCGTGACCACCTCGTCGATGAGCGGCCTGCTGCCGGCGGTGACCGCGGGCGTGTACAGCGCGACCAAGATCGCAGCAGTGGGCGTGATGGAGGCGCTGCGGGTCGAGCTCGAAGGCACCAACATCGGCACGTCGGCGTTCTGCCCGGGCGGA
>JBDZVF010000211.1:0-10316 GCA_040255575.1 Pseudomonadota bacterium
CGTGCTCGGCGGCGTGCACGCGTTCGGCCACGGCAACATCGAAGCGATCGGCGGCGAGTACTACTCCATCAACCTTTCGTGCCTCGACAACGCGAGTTTCACGGAGCTGGTGGATGCGCCGATGCGCTACTACGACGGGCGGAACAACAACTGGTTCAACCCGCCGAGCAGCGAGACGCGCCACCTCTGACTCAGAATCGGGTGCCCTTGATCTCGTCTGGCGGCGGGGGCGGCTGACGCTCCCGCGTAATCTGCACGTCCTCGAAATCCAGGTTGGCGGGGTTCGCAAGCGCACCCTCGACGCTGACGGCCTGCGCGATCACGCCGACCTGTTGCAGGCTCTGCGGGCCCGTCACGGGCACCGCGTTATCCACCACGCGCAGGCGCAGGTCGTCCGCCCACAGCTTGCCCTTGCCCTGGAGCGTGAACCCGTACGCGAGCACCTCGCCGTGGAACGGGACATCCATGACCACGCGATAGCGAGTCCACTCGCCCATGTCGGTGGTCGGGCTCATCTGCGCCACCTGATACGCAATGATGACTCGCGACGGATCGGTCACATACATCCACACCGAGCCCGCGTTCCGCAGGCCTTCGCCGCGAAGCACGGCGCTCAGCTCCACGCGCGTGCCAATGTAGGGCGCGGCGAGCACCGCCTGGATGGCGGAGCCGGAAAGATTCGGGGATACATCCTTCTCGTGCGCGCTCAGCATCGCGCTGAAGTTGCCGGTGAAGGCCGTGTCGCGGTCGCTGCGCAACTCGTAGTTCTTCGAGCCACTTCCCCGCAGCAGCCAGTCTTTCGGAATCTGGATGGTGGCAGGCTTCGGCGGTGGCGGTGAGGGCTCCTGCGCCCGAGGCGATGCCATCTTCGGAAGCCGAAAGACCACGCGCCCTTGCGCGGCGGAGGGCGCCGCCTCGGCCTGCACGGGCTTGGTGGGGCTTGCGATCGGGGATGCTATCGACGCCGTCCGGGGCGTTTCGGGCGCGGGCTCGTCCTCCCGCATGAGCAGCCACGCGAAGAAGGCGCCCGCGAGGGCAAAGAGCACGAGCTGAAGAACGCGGTTGTTCATCCGTCTCGCGAGGCTCGCAAGCCTCGGGGCAGCGGTCAAATGCTTCGCGCGGTCAGATCCTTCGCGACACTGCATGGGCGGCGACGAACGCGCTGTAGCCCTCCACGAACCTCACCATCCGCTCGCGCGTGCGCTCGTCCACGAGCTTGCCGGAAGCGTCGAACACCTTGCGCGCCTCGAAGACGAGCAGTCGCTCATCGAGCCACGGCCTCATGCCCAACGTGCGAATGACGGGCAACCATGCCGCCTGGGACAGCGTGGTTCCGAAGCGGCCGGGGGAGGCACCCATGATGGCCACGGGCCGGCCGCGAAACACACGGACCAGATCCGCGTCCGGCCGGGAGAGCCAGTCGATCGCGTTCTTGAACACGCCGGGGATGGAGTTGTTGTATTCGGGCGTGACCAGCAGCAGGGCATCGGACGAAGCGATTTCCTCCTTCAGCTTCGCAACGGGCTCCGGAATGCCCGGCCCGTTCTCGATGTCCGCGTCGTACAAGGGAATGCCATGGATGGTGCGCACCTCGATCGTGACGCCCTCAGGCGCAACTTCCGCCGCGGCCCGCAGCAGCGACGTGTTGAACGAGCCCTGTCGCAGGCTTCCCGAGATGCCAATGATGCGCGTCATGTTCAGAACCACCCGTAATTGAAGCTGATGCTCACGCGCTCCGAAGCGAGCGGATTCGCCGCCACCTCGTGCCGCAGCCAGCTCTCGAACAAAACCACGCTGCCGGCCTCGACGGGCAGCACTACCCAGGGCCGGTTCACCGCATCCGTCCGGCGCGGGGGTGTCGCCATGAAGCGATCCAGCCGCGGATCCTCGAACTTGATGCCCGGACAGCCGCGCGGCGTCTGCACGTAATAAGTGCCGCTGATCGTGGAGAGTGGATGAAGGTGCAAGCCATGCACCACCCCCCGCGGCATGATGTTCACCCAGCAGTCCGTCATCGCGAGCGCGCGACCGATGAGATCGAACTCGAGCCGCCGCGCGAACGCCTTCACGTGGCGCGTCAGGTGGCGCTCGAGTGCCGCGAAAGTCGGTGAAATCCGATGCAGCCTGCTGACAGAGTTGTATGAGGTGTAGCCACCCGGATAACTCTTCGCCGACCAGCGGCGGCCGGCGAGGTCGTCCTCGCGCAGTTGCCGGCACTCGCGCAACAGCTGGTTGTTGAGTGCGCGCCAGCGGCTGCTCCGAAGGCGTGCGTTGTAGAGGAGCGTGGGGAAGTAGGCGCGCGTCGTCATGGGGCGCGGATTCTATTCCTCGGCAAATGCGCACAAGCATACTGGCGTGAGCTGCGCAATTGTCGCTATGATCCGACATCATCTGACGATCCCCGGATTGCTGATGGCGCATATCGAGCTGCCTCGCGCGCTTGAGGACTACTTCGCTTTTGCGGAAACCACGCCCACGCGTAACGGGCGCCGGTTTGTCATCACGCTTCCCTACTTCGCCGGCACCGCGCAGAAGCTCGACCGGCTGCAGTGGTGGTATCACTTGAGCCCCGAGCAGGAGCGGCAGATGGGTGAAGCGGCCATCGCCACCCTTCGGGCGCAGGCCACCGAGAAATTCCGCCGGCACATCGAGCGCTGGCTGCAGAACACCCGCCAGCACCTTCACGGGGAAGAGCCGATTCCCCGCATCGATCCCCTGCCGGTCGCGCCCGAGGCGGCAGCGGCACCAAGCCCCGCGGAACCCGAGCCGCCGGCTACCGAAAGTCCGGCCACCGAAAGCATCGTGTCCTGGCCGGCCGAGCGCGTCGCGAACGGCTAGCGGGCAGCGCCCGCCACCAACCTCTGGCTCAGCCGAAGACTCGCGAATACGGGCGCCGGAATGGCGCTACACTGCGGCGCCCGAAAATCGTTCGGTTCTGCCCCCCGCCGCCACCGAGCGGCTCACTGGAGCCTGCATGCGTCAATTTCTCGCCCCTGCCCTCATCATCGCCACGCTCGTCATTCCGGCGGCGTGCGCCAAACAACCCCCGGCGGCAACGGCACCCAAGCTCGTCACCGAGGACGACAAGACGTTCTACGCGCTCGGTGTGCTCATGAGCCGCAACCTCGAAGCGTTCTCGCTCACCCCGCAGGAGGTGGAGCTGGTGAAGGCCGGCCTCGAAGACGGCGCGCTCGGCAAGCCGACGCAGGTCGACGCGGAAAAGATGGGTGACAGCGTGCAGGGCCTCTATCGCAAGCGCATGGAAGCCCTGGGCGCGAAGGACAAGGAAGCCGGCGCCGCGTACCTTGCGAAGGCGGCCGGTGAATCCGGCGCTACCAAGACGGCGAGCGGCATCGTCATCAAGACCATCACGCCCGGCACCGGTGCCTCCCCTGCCGCGACGGATGAAGTGAAGGTGCATTACGAAGGCAAGCTGGTCGACGGCAAGGTGTTCGACAGCTCCATCAAGCGCGGCGAGCCCGCCACCTTCCCGTTGAATGGCGTGATCCCCTGCTGGACCGAAGCCGTGCAGACGATGAAGGTCGGCGGCAAGGCGCAGATCGTGTGCCCGTCGGATCTCGCCTATGGCGAACGCGGTTCGCCGCCGCAGATCCGCCCGAACAACACGCTGATCTTCGACGTCGAGCTGCTCGACATCGTGAAGCCGGGCGCGGATGCCGGCGGCGCGGCCGTCGCACCGACCAAGTAAGAACCAGACAAAGGCCCACGAGGCCGGCGGCAGATCGCGCTTTTGCCGCCGCGCCCGTGCCGTGCCTCGATGAATCGTCAGGGGACGATTTCTTCCAGATAAGAACGAAAGAGCGGGGGGCGCGATGTTGTGGGACCAGGTGTATGTGCCGGTCGCGGGCAGCCTTGGCTGGTCGGCAGCGGTAGCGTCTCTTCCTATCGTCGTTCTTCTCATCGCGCTCGGCGTGCTGCGACTGTCCGCATGGAAGTCGGGGCTTCTTGGGCTGATCGCGGCGATACTCCTCGCGATCTTCGTGTACCGCATGCCTGTGCCGCTGGCGCTCAACGCCACGGCGTACGGCGCGGCATTCGGCCTCTTTCCCATCGCATGGATCGTGTTCTGGGCGGTCGCGCTCTACCGGCTGACGGTTGAGACCGGCCAGTTCGAGATCATCAAGAACTCGGTCGGACGGCTCACGCAGGATCGGCGGCTGCAGGCGCTGCTCATTGCCTTCGCGTTCGGCGCGTTCATCGAAGGTGCCGCGGGGTTCGGCACTCCGGTGGCGGTCGCCGCGGCGATGCTCACGGGCCTGGGTTTCCCGCCGTTCTATGCCGCCGCCATCTGCCTCATCGCGAACACGGCACCGGTCGCCTTCGGCGCAATCGGCACGCCGCTCATCACGCTCGAGGGAGTCACCAAGCTTCCGCTCGCCACGCTGAGCGCGGACGTCGGCCGCATCTGCGCGCCGGTGTCGCTCTTCATCCCCGCGTACTTGATGATGGTGATGGGCGGCTGGAAGGCGCTGCGCGCGGTGTGGCCGGCGGCGCTCGTGTGCGGCGTCTGCTTCGCCGCCACGCAGTTCCTCGTCTCGAATCACATCGGGCCGTATCTCACCGACATTCTCGCGTCGCTCGCGACTATCTTCGGCCTGGTGGCGCTGTTGTCCTTGTGGAAGCCGGAAGGCGCGATGCAGCCGGCGCTGGTTGGCGAGAACGTGCCTGCGGGCACGCTGCTGCGTGCCTGGTCGCCATACATTCTGCTCGTGATCTTCGTGCTGCTGTGGGGCCACGGGCCGTTCAAGGCGCTGCTGGACAAGGCGACCATCGTGTTCGCCTGGCCGGGGCTCGACGGGGAGATTCAACGGTTGCCGCCCGTGGTGGCAGAGCCCTCCCCCTACCCGGCGAGGTTCACTTTCAACATTCTGTCCGCGTCGGGGTCCGCCGCGCTCTTTGCGATGCTGTTCTCGGCGGTGGTGTTGCGGGTGCCGGCCAGGAAGGTGGTCGCGATCGTCGGTGGCACCCTGCGGGATCTCGCACTTTCCATTCTCACCATCGCATCCGTGCTCGCGCTCGCCTACGTGATGAACTATTCGGGCAACACGGCGACGCTCGGCCTCGCCTTCGCGGCGACGGGTGCGTTGTTCCCGTTCTTCAGCGCGCTGCTCGGGTGGCTCGGTGTCTTCCTGACGGGCAGCGATACGTCGGCCAATGCGCTCTTCGGTAACCTTCAGGTGGTTACGGCGAACACACTCGGGTTGTCACCCGAGCTCATGGCGGCGTCGAACTCGAGCGGCGGGGTAATGGGCAAGATGATCAGCCTGCAGAGCATTTCGGTTGCCGCCGCGGCCACGGGGATGCCGGCCTCCGATGAAGCAAAGCTGTTCCGCTTTACGCTCAAGCACAGTGTGTTGCTGGCGGTGATCGTCGGGCTGATCGTTACCGCGTACGCTTATTTGTAGGCAGAAGTCAGCTTCGTAGGCGGAATCAGCCGCGCGGCGCCGACGTGCTCTGCGCGGGCAGCGCTGCGCCCTTGGGCCACAGCATCCACATGCGCAACGGTTGTCGCATGCGCCCGGCCTGGTCACCCGCCTCGTGCCCGAAACCCCAGAAGAAATCCGCGCGAACCGCTCCCTTGATCGCCCCGCCCGTGTCCTGCGCCACAACCAGCCGCCGCAGCGGCCGGTCCGTTGCCGGGTAGGTTGTATCCAGGAAGACCGGCGTCCCCAGCGGAACCGATGCCGGATCCACCGCAACCGAGCGTCCCGGTGTCAGCGGCACACCCTGCGCGCCTTTGGGTCCCTGCGTCGGATCCTCCAGCTTTTCCTCAGTGAAAAACACGAAGCTCGGGTTGGCATCCAGGACTTCTTTCAGCCGCTGAGGGTTCGCCGCGAGCCATTGCCGGATGCCCGGCATCGTCGCCTGCTCCACCGTGAGCTCACCTTTTTCGACGAGATACCGGCCGATGGACTGGTACGGGTAGCCATTCTGGTCCGCATACTGCAAGCGGATGACATCCCCGTTCGGCAGCTGCACCCGCCCCGACCCCTGCACCTGCAACAGGAACGCGTCGAGCGAATCGTCGACCCACACGATCTCCCGCCCGCGCAACGATGCGTTGCCCTGGAGCTCCGCGCGGTTGTAGTAGGGAATGACCCGATTCCCCTGCACGCGCCCACGCAAACGCTTGCCCTTGAGCTCGGGATAAAGTGAAGACAAGTCGATGGTGAGCAGATCCGGCGGCGGTGCATACAGTGGCGCGCTGAATCTGCCGGACGCGCTTCGCGCCCCCTTCAACAGCGGTTCGTAATAGCCGGTGATGAGCCCGGTATCCTCGCGCAGCGTCCCGGTCTGCCGGACGATCGCGTACGCCTGGAAGTACCGATCGAAGTACGCTCGGATGCCCTGGGTCGATTGCGCGTCCAGCGCTTGCGCGGCACCGCACGCACTCGCCCACTCCGCGCGGAATCGCAGGGATCGGCAACTCTTGAGGAACGCCGGCCACGCTTCTCGCAGGTCATCCTCGCTCCAGCCCGGCAATCCGGACCAGGCCACCGGCTCATACCGCACCACCGGTTCGGGTGGGGTGGGCACCGGGACCGGGCGCGGCGACGGGGGCGGCGGTCCCGTCACGCTGCACGCTTGTAGGAGCACGCCCATGGCAAAGGCGGAAAAAAGTGACTTGCAGAGGTTTTTCAGGCTGAAATACTCACACTTCATGCGGCCACATTCTGCCAGCACTCGCATTCACTTGCGGCGCGGGCGCATCATGGCGCGCAATCCAGTGCCGGTGGAGGGCGACGTGTGCTGAACGACAACGCATCGCGAAACGGGGCCCGCCTCCTTTTCGCCCGCACCTTCCTCAAGAACCCCGTCATGCTCGGCTCGGTAATCCCGAGCTCACGCTTCCTCATCGACGCCGTGCTCGAGCCCATCGACTGGGGTCGAGCCAACGTCATCGTGGAATACGGACCGGGCGTCGGTACGATCACCGGCGAGATCCTGAAGCGCATGCGCCCGGACGCGAAGCTCATCATCATCGAGATGAACCGCGGGTTCGTGCGCTTCCTGCGCGAAGCGTTCAGCGATACACGGCTGGTCCTCGTCGAGGGTTCCGCCGCCAATGTTCGACGCATCCTCGCCGACAATGGCTCGGACCATGCGGAGTACATCATCTCCGGCATTCCGCTCGGCTCGATGCCCTTGCGAGTGCGCGAGCACATCGTGCGGGAAACGAAAGTCGCGCTGGCGCCGGGTGGTGCCTTCATCGTGTATCAGTTCACATCGCGTGTGCTGCCTGAGCTGCAACGGGTATTCGATGTAGTGAAGCGCGGGCGGGAATGGCTGAACGTGCTGCCGGCGCACTTGTTCTTCTGCGCGGCGACGCCTGCGAGTCACAACGGCAACGGCTCGGCGCTGGGGTGAGCTGCCCTGTCGAAGGGTAAATCGCGGGCGCTGTAAAGAGTGCGGAACTGGTAAGCACCGTTGCCGCGATTGCAACATGAGCGGCCCGATGGCGTAACCGCCACACACTACGCGCGGAACGATCGTCGCCCGAACAGGAATTGCATCCGCGCAACACCCGCCGCGCTCCGGACATGCGACTTCCTTCTCGTTGGAAGATATCCGCACGCATGTCTACCCTCCGTCCCATAAGAAGATATCCACGCTGTCGCTCAGGAGGGGGTTAAGTGATACAGCATCGTGCAATCGCACTCGCCGTGTCGTCGGCAATCGCGGCATCGCTCTCGTTAACGCAACCCGCACACGCGCAAGAAGCACCGTCTTCTTCCGATGAGCCCGTTGCACAAGTCGTCATCACCGGATCGCGCATCGCACGCACCAGCGACAATGCGCCCTCTCCTGTCACGACGCTCGGCTCCGATGAGTTGCAGAAGATCCAGGCGACGAACATCGGCGCGGCGTTGAGCGAGCTGCCGGCGTTCCGGCCCAGCAGCAATCCGGCCACCAACGGCTTCGGCAGCTTCAATGTCGGCGCACAGATCGTGAACCTGCGCGGCCTCGGCGTAACGCGCACCCTGATCCTGCTCGACGGTCGACGTTTCGCGCCGACCACGCGCGAGGGCTCGGCCGACCTCAACCTCATTCCGAGTCTGCTCATCGACCGCACCGAGATGGTCACGGGCGGTGCCTCGGCTGCGTATGGCTCGGATGCCATCGCGGGCGTGGTGAACATCAACCTGCGCAAGGACATCCAGGGGCTCGAGTTCCAGGGCGACTACGGCCAGACCAGCGAGAGCGACGGCGATCGTTACCACTTCGCGGTCGCGGGCGGCAGCCACTTCCTGAACGACCGTGCGAAATTCGTGTTCGGCGGGGAATACGACCATCAGCAGGGAATCGGCAACTGCTTCGTGCGCGATTGGTGCCGGCCCGCTCAGGTGATCGCGAACAACGGCTTCAACACGCCTG
This sequence comes from Pseudomonadota bacterium, assembly GCA_040255575.1. Taxonomy (GTDB): domain Bacteria; phylum Pseudomonadota; class Gammaproteobacteria; order Steroidobacterales; family Steroidobacteraceae; genus JADGHX01. The sequence goes on from JBDZVF010000211.1 coordinate 8,398, forward strand.
CCGGTGTCGGCAATGGCCGGCCCAACTTCGTGCGCAGCGACGACAACGCCGGTTTCTGGATGAACACGGGCGGCGTCGTGGCCGGCACGAACAATCCGGCGATTCGCAATCTCTTCGGCACAGGCGGCATCACCTTCGACGCGAACGGCAACCCGCAGCCTTACACGCCTGGCTCGCTCGTGAGCGGCGTGACACAGCTCGGCGGAGACATTCTGCCGACCTATCTGAACACGAATCTCACAGTGCCGGTGGAGCGCTACACGCTGTACACGCATGCGGACATGGAACTCACGGACAACGTCACCGGGTTTGTCGACGCCTCCTTCGGGCACGTGACGGGATCGGTGCTCCAGTCGTCCTTCTTCGACGCGGCGATCACCATCAACGCGGATAACGCGTTCATCCCGACCGCGGTGAGAAACGCCATCGACTCGTACAACGCCACACGCGCGCCGGCCGAGCAGATTCGAAGCTTCACGATGGGCCGCGTGGGCGATGACCTCGCCCGTGGCTTCAGCACTTCCACCGCCAACGTGAAGGGCGCAACCGCCGGCCTCAATGGCGCATTCGGCGAGAGCGCAACGTGGAACACGTACTACCAGTTCGCACGCACCGACCGATTGCAGACGGTGGAGGGCAACCGCATCCAGGGCGACCCGGCGAAGACCGCGAGCGACCCGACCAATCCGCTGCGCTTCGCGCGCGCGGTTGATGCGGTGCTGGACACTGAAACCATCATCACACCCCAGACCGGCAGCATCGTCTGTCGCGCAACGCTGGACCCGAACCCGGCCCTGCGCGCCGCGGCGGCGGACTGCGTTCCGCTCAATCTGTTCGGCACCGGCCGATTCGACCCCGCCGCGCGCGATTACGTGTACGGCACCCTCGTCGAGGACATCAATCTCACCGAGCATGTGCTGGCCGCCAACGTGCAGGGCGAAGCGGCGCAACTGTGGGCGGGCCCGCTATCCCTGGCGGCCGGCATCGAGTTCCGGCGCGACGAGATCGACGTGGTGCATGACCCGCTCTCGAACCAGTACGCCTACTTCCAGAACTTCGGCTCGGACTACAACGGCACGTCCAAAGTGACGGAAGGCTACGTCGAAGGCGAGTTGCCTCTGCTCAAGGACAAGCCCGCTGCGCGATCGCTCGAGCTCAACGTCGCCGCGCGCCATGCACGCTACGACCAGGAGGGCTTCGGCAGCTACCTGCGCACAAACTCTTCGAACGACATCAGCGCGACCACGTGGAAAGGCAGCCTCACCTGGGAGCCGGTCGACTGGCTGCGCGTGCGCGGCACCCGCTCCCGCGACATTCGAGCGCCCAACTTCGCGGACTTGTACCTGGCGAGCGCGAGCAGCTTCACGCCGGTATTGAATCGCTTCGTCGGCAACGTCTCACAGTTTCCTTCCACGGTGAGTGGAGGCAGCCCCGATCTGGATGCGGAGAAGGCAGACACCACGACCTTCGGCTTCGTGTTCTCGCCGAAGTGGGGCTGGACCGAGCGCGCGCGCCTTTCCGTGGACTACTACGACATCAAGGTGGACGGCTACATCGCCTCGCCGGGCGGCGGGCAGTTCATCGTCGATCGGTGCTTCGCGGGTAACGCGCAGGCGTGCGGGCTCATCACGTTCGGCACGGGCCAGGCGATCACGCAGATCCGCAATGTCTCGCTGAATCTCGATGAGCTGCGCACGCGGGGCGAGGACGTCGAGTTCAGCTACGCGCTGCCGATAGGGGGCGACGCGTTGGACTTTCGGCTGCTCGCCTCACATGTCGAAGAGATCACCACGACCACCTTCGGAATCGCGGTGGATCGCGCGGGCCAGACGGGCGGGCTCCTTTCCACGGCCTTGCCGGACTGGCTACTGCGCGCAAACGTCAGCTGGACACATGGCCCGCTCTCTCTGACCCTGCAG
>JBDZVF010000708.1:0-1986 GCA_040255575.1 Pseudomonadota bacterium
AGGCACGCGGCTATCCAGTTCCCGTTGACGACGTAATACCTGAGTTATGCACCGTGCAGGTATGACGTCGGATACCTGTACGGTTCCACATGATGGGTGCGTCTGCGTGCGCCGGTGTCATCGCTTCGGCGTGTTCCCTCATCTCCCAATGAGGTGCATGGCCTTTAGACTACGCCGGGGAGCGCATCACGGCGAACCGTGGAGTCAGGTCTAATCCTCCGTGCTCTCGGTGTCCTGTTCATCTCGTACATGCCACGACCATCTTGGCTGACCGATATTTGTCGAGAAGCTGCGGGACCGGCGGGAGTCCCGAGTGCCGGTGAAGACTTTCGCCGAGTTGCTTGCGGAAATCAGTGACCGGATTTCGATAGGGAGTGCCCGGGGATCGTGAAGGAGACGATAGGTGTGGTTCTCTCGTTGCTCGCTGGACTTCAGTATGCACCTCCAATGAACGGTAGTCGATGACGGCTCGCGACTCCCACGCATGGACAGCCCGCTGCCGTGGTCTGACCACAGTCACGAGCGGCCTTTCGGCCAGGTATGCTCCCAACAGAAGCAGGAACAGCCCAACTATACCATTTGCGTAACTTCTTGCCACCCGACCTGGTGACTGATGGTGGCTCCTGGATGAAATCGAGGGGTAAAAGCTCTTACCATGGAACCCGGCGGGCCGTGTAGGGTAGGCAGGCCGGTACCCACAGATAGGATTCCGGCCTGAAAATGTTCGTATCGTGGCGGAAGTCCGCGTGCCAGCTACGGCGCTACGACCTCCTGCGGGCGCTGCTTTCGGCCAAGGAAGGCCAGCAGCGCCCCAACGATCAGGCAAAGCCCTGCCGGGATCCAGAACATCGATACGGCGATGAAGCCGAACAATCCGGCAGCAAGTTCGAGGCTTGCCGCGAGTTTCGGGCTCCGGTTTGCCAGTGCGCCGCCAACGACACCGGCGACGCCGAAGATGATCGCGACGAACCCAAGACCGCCAATCATTCCGGCGTCTTCGGCTTCAAACGCCACTCCGACTCCGCCGATGATCATGGCGAGAATACCGGCGATGATCCCGAGAATGCCCCCGATGATGCCAAGTATGAGCGCTGCCGTGCGCACGCGTTTCTCTCCCTTTCGTTGCTCAGTCGCCCTTATGCCGCGTCGAAGTACAGATCCTTTCCGAGGAAGGGGTTGGGATCGTAGCGTAGCCATTTCGGCTGCACGTCTTCCGGGAGCTCAAAAACGACCCAACCGGCAGTCTTCCCACCAGCCGTCAGACTCTGGAAAGGATCGAGCGAGGGATCGATCCCAGCCATAAACGTGCGGTCGTATTCGAAGTCGTTCGAGCCTCGGAGCTTCCAACTCCCAACTGAGACGGAGTCCGTTCCTGCGTTCTCGATCTGGACGTTCACAGCCCAGAAGCGATTTCCGTCCGAGGGCTGGAGGAACTCGTTATCGGATGTTGCGGGATCTCTGATTTGCAGAAGAGTGACACCGTGGATGCGATTCTTCGTCTCGTTGATCTGTGTGGATGTATTCGCCGCCAATGCCGCATGCGCATCACCCTTATCGTCCTTTGGTTTCTCGGCCGTCTTCGGTGCGCTTGCGGCCGAGGACGATGGCGAAGTCGCTGAACCAGCGCCCGTCTCGCTTCCGCTCCCACCGCAAGCTGCCACACCGATGACAACGAGCACGGCGATTAACCCGACGAAGCCCAATCGGAGCCTCGTGACCATATCCCCAATCCCTTTCACTCGATCCGCTGATACGTGATTTCCACATGTCACCGGACTTACTGGTCGATCCTGATGAACCTGGGCGCTAAGAGATATGGTCGCGAGGAAGGGGAAATCTTGCACCGGTAGCCGGCGACATGGGGAACGTAGGCGGCGGTTCTCACCGCCTGGCGGAGACTGATATTATTAGGGCTCGGCTAAAACTTTTAAACAAGGAAGATGGATAATGGCTCGCCCGACGATCGCCGTCGTGAACGACGACCCG
>JBDZVF010000212.1:0-10281 GCA_040255575.1 Pseudomonadota bacterium
GAAGGTCCCTACCACGGCGGATCAGGCCCGCTGCACGTGAGCCGCATCGACACCCGCAAGCTGCTGCACGAACCCGTTATGGAAGCGGCTCGCACACGCGGTTATCTGCTCACCGACGATCACCATGGAAAAGTGCACGAGGGTTTCGGCGGCGGTGACACGACGACGACCCCGCGTGGGCGGCGCTCCAGCGCGTCCGCGGCATACCTGCGGCCCGTGCTGTCGCGATCGAACCTTCATGTTCAGCAGCACGCGCTGGTCACTCGAGTCGTCATCGAGAAGGGGCGCGCTGTCGGGGTCGAATACGTTCGCAATGGCGCGAAGCAGATCGTGCGCGCCGAACGAGAGGTCATTCTCGCTGGCGGAGTCTATAACTCGCCGCATCTCCTGATGCTCTCCGGCATCGGACCGGCGAGCGACCTGCGTGCGCTCGGCATCGAGCCCCTCGTGGACCTGCCCGGCGTCGGACGCAATCTCTCCGAGCATGCGGCGTTCTGGATCGAATACGCGACGCGCGAGCCCATCACGCTGCTGAACCAATTGCGCGCAGACCGGCTTGCGCTGTCGCTGCTGCGCTGGGCGGTATTCGGCAGCGGTGTGCTGGCTTCGCAATCCAATAGTTGTCATGCCGAGCTGCGCTCGCGGCCCGAGCTGCCTCAACCGGATCTGCAGATCTATTTCAATCCGGTGCGCGCAGATGCGAAGCCCTGGTTCCCAGGGATCGGGCAGCGGCAGGAGCATCTGATCAACGCGGTAGTCTGCCTGGTGAAGCCGGAAAGCCGCGGCTGGATGACACTTCGCTCGGCGAATCCCACCGACAAGCCGCGCATTCAGTTGAATCTCCTCTCCGATCCACGCGATCTCGAGGCGCTGATCCGCGGACTGCGGATGACGCGCGAGATCTATCACACGCCGCCGCTGGCAAATCTGGTCACGCGCGAGACACGCCCGGGGGATGCCGTGAGCAGCGATGCAGATCTGGCAACATACCTGCGCGAAACGCTGATCGTTGCGCATCACGCTGTCGGCACGTGCGCGATGGGCGTAGGTACTGACGCAGTAGTCGATCCGCAATTGCGGGTGCGTGGCGTGCAGGGCCTGCGCGTCTGCGACGCCTCGATCATGCCTACTGTGCCCGGTGGCAATACCAATGCGCCCTCGATCATGGTGGGTGAGAAAGCGGCGGATCTGATCCGCGGTCGCCGCCTGCCGCCCGCGCAGCTGTGACGCATGAACTGACCTGGACGATCTTCCGGAGGAAGTAATGACCGACTCACCGCTCGATCTTCGTTACCAACACGTCTTCGATATCCGCATCAACTTCGACAAGCGCTGGAGGATGGGGCCCCTGCCCGGCGGCGGCGAACAGGGCTATACGTCCGTCGGTGAAGGCAGCACCGTATTCGGCCCACGCCTGAACGGGCGCGTAGTGGATTACAGCGGCGCGGATTGGGCGCTCGTGCGGGCAGACGGCATCATTGAAGCCGACGCCCACTACATGCTGGAAGCAGACGACGGCACTCGCATCTATATCCACAATCGGGGATATGTCTATCCGGCGCTGACGCGGCCGGGCTCGACACCCGGATCAACGGTCACGATCGGGCCCTACTTCCGCTGCACGCCTTACTTCCGCGCGCCGGACGGGCCGCATGAATGGCTGAATCGCACGGTGATCGTCGGCGTGGGCAAACGCTTCCCGAAAGTGAAAGCGGAGGATCCGCCTGATCACTCCATGTTCCGGTATTACGCGATTCTGTGAATATCAGACGGGGGAGCTTCATGCGAATCAGATGGATTGCGGGCGTGCTCATGGCATCGCTGGTGGCGGGCTGCGCGAGCACTGCCGTACACCGACCCTCACGCGCAGCGGACCTCGCGGCGCTTGCCGCGTACAACGCGCGATATCTGCAGTCGATCAACGACGGAGACATTGCGACGCTCAGCCGCCTCACTGCCGATGAGCACATCATGATTCCGTTCGGAGGACCACCCGTGGTCGGCAAGGCGGCGAACGATGCCGGCAACGGCCGCGCGTTCGAGCTGAATCGGTTCGACGAACGCTGGTATCCGATCGAGACTGAAGTGGCGGGCGACTGGGCGTGGGCGCGCGGCACGTATACCACCGACGTCTTCCCCAAGAACGGCGACCCGCCGCGGCACATCAAGGGCACTTACCTGCGCATCTACAAGCGCCAGGCCGATGGCGGCTGGAAAATGATACGCGACATGTTCAGCAACGAGGCGCCACCGGCCAAGGCGCCGTAGTGGCGTAACAAATCGTTGATCTGTTCAGCCCCGGGACCTGTGTTCGCGCGCCGATTTGTTAATGGCCGTCGCGGAGAACCAGACGCTGCCGGCATCCTGCCGACAGCGGCTGAGGTTCCCAAGGTGCGTGACTCGAATCACCCGGGCTGCCTCCCGCTGGCAACAACGATGAGTTCGCCGAGCGCTCGCTGATATTCCTCCTCGCCGATCGCATCCACCGACCGAAGCTTTGCCAGCAGTGCGTCGATCAGTGAACGCAGCCCAGGCCCCGGAGTGCCGCGAGCGAATGAGCTCTGATACTTGATCGGCCCTGGGATGATCGCGACCAGGAAGGCCATCTCGGCCGGCGTCAGCGCCTGGGGTTCGCACCCGAAATAGTGGTGGGACGCGGGCCGCAGGCCGCGCAGGCCCGGTCCCCATTCGATGATGTTCAGGTAGATCTCGAGAATACGATCCTTGTCGAGCGCCGACTCGAGCAGGAACGTAATCGCCAGTTCCTGCAGCTTGCGTCCAACCTCCTTGTCACGCGACAGGAACAGGTTCTTGGCCAACTGCTGGCTGATGGTCGACGCGCCGCGCGCCGGGCGCCCGCGCGACCAGTTGGTCAGCAGCGCGGCGGGCAGTTCGCGAAGGTCGATGCCGCGATGACCGTAGAAGCCCGCGTCTTCTGAAAGCAGCAGCGTGCGCACGAACAGCGGCGGAACGTCGCCCAGGGCGATGAAGTCGGGGGATGAGCGCGAGACATCGATGGCTCGGTGCGGTCCGGGTCCGTCCTCGGAGCGAAAGACGAAGTCGCCACGCAGTCGCGAGATCGCCGGCGGCATCCGTCGCGGCGGACTGAAGCTGATTTTCTGGCTCACCGTGAGGGCGGCAGGCTCTGCCGGACGTCCGCGTACACGCACTTCCATCGTGGCCGATCCAAGATCGCGGCTGTCGCCGGGCGCTATTCCCAGGCTTTCGGGCACCGCGAGGCCGGCTGCGCCCAGCAGCTGCCCGAACGCCAGCTGCCGCACGCCAACTGCGAGATCGACATTCGGATCAGTATCGATGTCGCGCAGCGTGATCGAGCCCGACAGGTCCGCGCCGGCCAACGTCCCATGAACCTCGGGGATTTCGATCGTGCCCTCGGCACGCTGCCAGGCGCCGTCGAATCGTAGGGTCACGTCCGTCGGATCGCCGAGGTGTGGTTCGTCGCCGGCGTCATCCGCCAGCGCTCCGAAGCGCGCACCGCGCGCGCCGATGTCGACGTGGAAACGGAGCACATCGGTGCTCGTCCGAAGATTCACGCGGCCGTCCGCGATACCCCCATCGAGGAGCGGGTAACCTTCGCGCCGCACCTCGAGCAAACGGCCGATGTCGAGCGCACGTGCCTCGACGTTCCACCCGCTGCCCATCGGATCCGCCAGCTTGTGAATTGACAGGCCGGCCTGTGGCTTCACCAGCGTGAGTTGGAGATCCTCGTCACGAATGCCCGCCACATACCACGCAGTGGCCGGCGAGCTGACCCTGACTCCTGCCGGGCCCACGAGATTGGCGGTGCGAACTGCGAGTCGCAGGCGGCCGGGATACGTGGCTGCGATCATGTCGGCATGCAGTCGAACTCCATGGCCGAGGTCGAGATTGAAGTCCTCCACTCGCAAGAACGGCCAGACACCAACGCGTACCGACCCGATTCGGGCAACCATGCCATGGCGCACGGCTGCGAACTCGATCCGCTCACGAATCGCGTTCTCGAGCATGGGCCTCAGCAACAGCGCGGCCAGGCTCGCGACCAGCGCCGCGGCGATCGCTCCTCCGAGCCACCACCGGCGCCCGCGGGTTCGAAACGTAACCATCCACGCAGGATGCCATACCCGGATGGCACGCCGGTTAGGCCAAAGCCGCCATCAGTCCACGTAGCTCGGTCTCAGGTCGGCGCGCATCCGAACCCTTGCCGCGAGCCCGAGCACTGTGGCATACAGCGCTCGCTTCGATGGTATATAACGAAAGCAACCAGTGCCTGAGAACAGATTACGTCGATGTGGCGCCGTGGCGGCTGCCTTGGCCATGGTTCTTGCCGCCGGGACAGCCGTCGCGGCAGACCCGCCAAAACCGTGGAGGCTCGACAGCGCGCTTTCCACGCCAAATTGGCTGACGCTCGGTGGCTCGTACCGCGTGCGATATGAAACGCTGAATAATTCTTACCGTGCGGGCGCGACCGGCGCCTCGAATGAGTTCCTGATCGAGCGCCTGCTCCTCAATGCGCGAATCGCGATCAACCCGTTCTTCGCAGGCGTCGAGCTCGAAGACTCCCGCCAGCAACTCGCCGACTCGAGCGCTCCGCTGGGCACCGACATCGTCAATACGCTCGAGCCGCTGCAGGCATACGTCGGCATGCGCTTCTCCGATGCGCTCTCCAAGGGAGATCGTCTCGACGTCCAGTTGGGCCGAGTCACAATCGACAACGGCAGCCGACGGCTCGTAGCCCGCAACAGCTTCCGAAATACGATCAACGCGTTCTCGGGCGCCCATGCGACGTGGGAAGGCTCCGACGGCGCGGAAGTTCAGGCCATGTTCGTGCAGCCCGTGCAACGCAAGCCAAATGATTTCGCCTCGCTCGACGATAACGATCACGAGCTCGACTCCGACAGCGGCGACGTGAGGCTGTGGGGCGTATTTGCGTCCCGGCCCAGGCTTTTCGGCCACCTCACCGCGGAAGCCTATTTCTACGGGTTTCGTTCGCGCGATCACGTGGGGATTGCCGTCGCCGACCGCGATCTCTACACGCCAGGCGCTCGCCTGTACTCCAGGCCGGCCAAGGGAGCCTGGGATCTGGAGGTGGAAGGCGCTTATCAGTGGGGAACCTCGCGAGCGAGCACCGCTGCGACCGACAGGCGCGACCTGCAGCACAAGGCCGGATTCTTCCACGGCGAGATCGGTTACACGCTGAGCGCGAACCTCTCCCCTCGCCTCGAGCTGTCCTACGACTATGCGAGCGGCGATCACAATCCCACAGACAACGAGAACAATCGTTTCGACACGCTCTACGGTACGCGCCGCTCCGATCTCGGCCCGACCGGACTCTACGGTCCCTTTGCGCGCGCCAACATCAGCACGCCGGGTCTGCGGCTCGAGCTGAAGCCGAATGCATCGGTCTCGACGATGGTGGGCTATCGAGCGGTGTGGCTTGCAAGCGATCGCGACCAATACACCACGGCCAGATTGCAGGACCCCACAGGCAAGTCCGGAAGCTTCATCGGCAACCAGCTCGAAGCGCAGGTCACCTACAACGTGCTACCCGGAAATATGGCGCTCGAGATCGGCGGCGCCTACCTGATGCACGGGGAATTCCTGGACGATGCGCCGAACGCGCCACGCAACGGTGATACGACGTATGTGTATGCCGCCGCGACGTTCACTTTCTGAAACCAGGGGAAACTCAGGCGCGCACGAGCCAGGCGTAGACGATGTCCGCGATGTTCCCGAACTCCAAGCGCTGGCCGCGCGAGCTCACCTGAACCCGCGGCCCCCTTCCGCCCACACTCACCGCTGCCAGCAAATGAAAGCCGCTTCCAAAGGAACACTGACGCCCTCGCGGTAAGGCACGATGCGCGGCGTATATCGCGAGGCCGGAAGGGTCGCCGGCACACGCACGCCATACACGTAACCGCCCTTCACGCCCTGAAGTGGTCGCAGGCGCGTCATCTCCTGGGTTGCGGCGCCTGCACCCTCGAGGTCGTCGACGTATAGCTCCACACGCACAGCAAGTGGATCGATTGCATCGAGATGCACCTGCACCTCGAACTCGTGCCGCCCATCGGCGGTTGCTACGCGCATCTCGCCAAAGCGCAGCGCAGCCCAACCTTCCGCGAGGTTGTTCCGCCATCGAACCAGTTGCGCGCCCTGCGCTCCTCCATCAGCCGCCCGCACACGATAGGCATCTGCGGCCGGAAGATAGCGCTGCACGGTGTATTCGCGAACCGTGCGGTTGGTGGAAAACACAGGCGTGAGGCGCGCCATACTATTTCGCACACGTGTCATCCAGCGGGAGGGGATGCCATTTGTGTCACGCTCGTAGAACTCCGGGATCACCTCCCGTTCGAGCAGAGCGTAGAGTGCTTCAGCCTCAGCGATATCGTGAGCCGGATCATCGCCATGTTCCAGGCCGTCCCCTAATGCCCACCCGACTTGCGGTGTGTACGCTTCTGCCCACCAGCCATCCAGTTCCGATACATTGATGCCACCGTTTACGAGCACCTTCATGCCGCTCGTGCCACTCGCCTCCCAGGGTCGTCGCGGTGTGTTTAGCCAGACATCCACACCCTGCACCAGATGCTCGGTAAGCAGCATGTCGTAGTCACTCAGGAAAATGACATGCTCTCGAGCGGCGGAGTGACGGATGAAGTGCGTCCACTCTCGTATCAGACTCTGGCCGTCGGCATCTGCTGGATGAGCTTTCCCCGCGATGATCAGTTGCACGGGACGCGCGGGGTTCGTCAACAGGCGCAGCAAGCGCTCCGGATCGTGCAGCAGGAGGTTTGGCCGCTTGTAGGTGGCAAAGCGACGCGCGAAACCCATCGTCAGGGCGTTGGGATTGAAGAATCGTTGCGCGCCGGATGCTTCTTCGAACGATGCGCCGGAGGCGGCGAGCTCTCGCGACAATCGCTCCCGCGCGTAATCGACGAGCGCGCCGCGCGAGGCATTTCGGCATCGCCACAGGTCTGCATCGGAGATCCGGCCAATGTCCTGCGGCAGAGTCTCTAGTGTCCCGAGCCAGCGGGCCTTGCCGGCCGCCCGCGTCCACAGCGCATCCGCCTCCACGGAGTCCCAGCTCGGCATGTGAACACCGTTGGTGATATGTCCCACCGGCACTTCGGCCGCCGGCCAGCGCGGAAACAGCGATTGAAACAGGTGCCGGCTCACCTCCCCATGCAACCGGCTCACGCCGTTCACGGCGCCGCTCGCGCGAATCGCGAGGTACGCCATGTTGAAGTCCTCGGTCGGGTCCTGCGGATTCAGGCGGCCCAATGCCAGCAACTGGGTGAGCGGAATGCCCAGATCCTTGCGCAGGTAATCCCCCAGGCAATGTTCGATCAGGGCCGGTGGAAAGCGATCGAAGCCCGCGGCAACCGCGGTGTGTGTTGTGAAGATGTTCCCGGCTCGCGTCACGGCGAGTGCCACCTCGAATGGCTGCCCGCTTTCCTGCATGAACTCCCGTGCGCGCTCGAGCACGGCGAACGCGGCATGGCCTTCATTGAGATGGCACACTTGCGGCTTGAGGCCGAGTGCAGTGAGCAAGCGCCAGCCGCCGATACCGAGCACCAGCTCCTGCATCAGACGCAGGTGCGAATCGCCGCCATACAGGGCACTGGTGATGCCGCGATAGGGCGCGAAATTCGCTGCATCGTTGCTGTCGAGAAGATAGAGCTTCGCTCGCCCGACCTGAACCTGCCAGGCGCGCAGCCAGATCGGATAACCAGGCACATCGAGCCGCAGCCGCAGCCACTCCCCGTTCGCTTGGCGCAATGGCGTGATCGGAAGCTGTCCCGGATCGTTATAGGGAAAGATTGCCTGCTGCGCGCCGTCGCGATCGATTACCTGGCGAAAATAACCTTCCGAATACAGCAGTCCGACGCCAAAGACCGGAACACCGAGGTCGCTTGCAGCCTTGAGCTGATCGCCCGCTACGTTGCCAAGCCCCCCGGAATAGATGGGCAAGGCTTCGCTCAGCATGAACTCCATACTGAAGTACGCAATACCCGTCAGATCTGAGGCGGGGTACGTGTGTTGAAACCACGCCGGGGAACGCGCCGCGTGCCGTTTCGCCTGCACAAGCTCATCAACGCTGTGACGAAACGTGGGGTCGGCGAACAGCCGCTCGATCCGCTCCCGAGACACGGTCTGCAGCAGACCCCAGGGATTATGCGTGAGCGCCCAAAGCTCGGGGTCGAGCTGCTGCCAGAGGTGATCGGCACCATGATTCCATGACCAGCGCAGATCCAGCGCCAGTTCGGCGAGCGATTCGAATCCCCTCACGTCCCAGGGCAGGAGGCTGAGTAGAGGCTGAGTGACACGTGTGTCAGCGGGCTCGGCTTGTGCGCCATACGCATCCAACGACGTACGGGGTATCACGTGCGAGACGTCCTGCGACGTCACCGTGCCCCCGCTCGTTCAGCAGCATCCTTGCCAAGCAGACGAACCTTGGAGGCGATGCACTCCATGAGATCGCTCCACGATTTGTCGAATGCTTGTGTCCCTTCGCGCAGGAGCCGTTCGGCCAGCGCTTTCTCATCCACCCCTGCGCGCACAAACTCAGCGAGCGTCGACTCCGCATCCCCACCATCCAGAGGCAACTCGCCGCGCAGCCTGCCGTGGTCTGCGTAGGCGAGCAGAGTCTTGTCGGGAACAGTGTTGATCGTATCGGGTGCGGCAAGCGCTTCGATGTAAAGCGTATCCGATGCGGTCGGATCCTTCGTGCCGGTGCTCGCCCACAGAAGACGTTGTGGTCGTGCACCGGAGGCGGCGAGCTTCGCCCAACGCGGGGAAGCCAGCAGCTCGCGATAAGCTTTGTAAGTGCGCTTCGCGATAGCGATGCCGAGACGATTGCGCAGTGTCTGCGGCACCGTGTCCCTGACCGCGACATCCCATCGGCTGACGAAGAGCGAGGCGACCGAATCGACTCTGGGATTCAGACCTGCCGCGATTCGCCGCTCCACGCCGCGCAGGTTTGCCTCCGCGGCAGCCAGATACTGTTCGCGCGAAAACAGCAGCGTGACGTTGATCGGCACGCCTGCAAAGATGCTCTCCTCTATCGCAACAATGCCTGCTCGCGTTCCAGGAATCTTGATGAACAGATTGGGACGTTGCACACGAGTGTGCAGCCGCACCGTCTCGCGCACAGTGCCGGCAGCATCATCCGCCAGCAGCGGCGACACTTCGAATGAGGCCCAACCATCGACACCTTCCGTCGCGTCATGAATGGGACGGAACAGGTCGGCGGCCGCAGCCACATCGCCGAGCGCGAGATCGAAGAACAACTCTTCCGTCGATAGCCCGCGCGCGGTGCCATCGCGAATCGCCTGATCGTACGAGGCTGTGTTTCGGATCGCGTGATCGAATATGGCCGGATTCGAGGTGAGTCCGGTGATGGCGAAATCACGTACGTAACGGCCCAAGGTGCCGCTCACGAGCAAATCGCGCGTAATGTTGTCGAGCCAGAGGCGCTGACCCAGGCGATCAAGTTCTGCTGTAGGGTTCATGAGCATCGACTCACGGCAAACGGCTTGCGAACGCCTTTCATCGAAGGACCGACAGCACAGGGCTGCCAAATGTGGCGGGAGTCGGCGTGACGCTCAGCCCGCCTGTTCACCTCATGAGATTAGTACCCGCCGAATTGTTTGCAAACGATATAAACCAGCGCTATGTATCGACCGTTCCGATGGACCTGGAGCATGCATCGCTCATCGCCAACGTGGCCTGGGCAATCGCGGAAATGTCTGCCGTGCTCGCAAGATCCGATCTGTCAGGACGCCGCTCGCGATTCGGAGAGTCGAACTGGCAGCGGCCCAGGGTGATCCGCATGTGCGGGTGAGCAAACACTCGCGGGAGCCACGATGAGCACTCACACAGAAGCCGCAATCCCCGACATCACCACCGACTCGTTGCATGACGCGAAGCCCCAGGGCTGGCGCCGGTGGCTGTTTGCCACAAACCATAAAGACATCGGCACGATGTATCTGGTGCTCTCGTGCACGATGTGGTTCGCAGGTGGCACGCTGGCGATGCTGATCCGGCTCGAGCTCTTCAGGCCGGGTCTGCAGTTCCTCGACCCGACGCTCTTCAACTCCCTGACGACCACTCACGGGCTGGTGATGATCTTCGGCGCCATCATGCCGGCGTTCGTCGGCCTCGCGAACTGGATGGTGCCGCTGCAGATCGGCGCGCCCGACATGGCGCTGCCGCGGCTCAACAACTTCAGCTTCTGGATTCTGCCGTTCGCGCTGACCATTCTTCTCAGCACCTTCCTGGTCCCGG
>JBDZVF010000213.1:0-10238 GCA_040255575.1 Pseudomonadota bacterium
GCGTCCCGTCCTCTCGCCAGCGCCCAATATCGCCGGTGCGGTACATCAGCCTCCCACTCTCTCCAACGAACGGATCTTCAATAAAGCGCTCTGCTGTCAGCTCCGGGCGATTCCAATAGCCCGCCGCGACTCCCGCGCCACCCACGTAGATTTCACCCGCGGCGCCGAGAGGTACCGGCCTCCGCGCTGCGTTGAGAACGTAGATACGCACGTTCGAGATGGGTCGGCCGATCGGGACCGGCCCCTCGAAGCCCGCCGGTACTTCGAACACAGCACACCCGACGGTCGTCTCGGTCGGGCCGTAATGGTTGAATATCCGAGTCTTCGGACTGTGCTCACGCCACCAGTGCAGCAGACTCGAATGCAGAGGCTCGCCGCCCACGACGAGGGCGCTAACGCAGCCCGCGATCTGATCCTCGCTCAACCGGAGCGTCGCAAGATGAGTTGGCGTGAGTTTGACCGGCGTCAGATCACGCCCGCCCAGGATCGTCTCCGAGAGATCTGCCCCCTCAGGGCACAGCAAAAGAGGGCGGCCGCATGCCAGCGGTGGATAGAAGCTGGTGAGACCCAGATCGAAGCTCAGCGATGTGCCTACGAGCGAACCACTTCCGGCACCCACCTCGAACTGTCGGGCAGCGTGCGTTACGTAATTCACCAGATTCCTGTGGCGTACCATCACCCCCTTGGGCATGCCGGTCGTTCCCGACGTGTACATCACATACGCAAGGTCCTCCGAGGAGATGCCGGCTGGGAGAACGCGGCCGCCCTCGTCCAGTTCGTCGCTATTCAGCGCATCATCGAGAGACACGACGTCGCACGCGATCGGAGGCAGGGCACCCCGAAACTTCTCGTGCAGCAGAACAGCCGACGCCGAGGCATCCTTCACAAGGTAGGCAAGTCTCTCTGCGGGAAGCGTTGGATCGAGCGGGACATAAGCGGCCCCACATTTCAGAACGCCGAGGATGCCGACTACGCTCATTGGCTGACGTTCAACGAAGAGAGCTACACGGCCGCGAGCCGGGACGCCGGCCGCACGCAACCTGCGGGCCACCCTATTAGATAAGGTGTCGAGCTCCGCGTAGGTCAGCGTGCTGTGGCCTGCAATCAGCGCAGGAGCATTGGGCGTTTTTCGTACGTGATCTTCAAACAACTCGTGAATCAGAGCCTCCTTTGGGACGGGGCACGTAGTCGAGTTGAACGACTCGATCACCAGGCGTGCTTCGCTCTCCGGAATAATTGGAAGTAGCAGCGCGCTGGTTCCCGGAGCCCGCTCGAGTGCGTCTGTAAGCGAGCGAATAGCCGTCGATGCATATCTCAGCATCCGCCCGGCATCTATGCCCACCGTCTCCATCACGAGCCCGAAGCTGTCACCAGAGTCATCAACCGAGAGCACGATCGGATAGTTCGTGCCGCCCTGGTTCGCAAGGAGAGTGACTCCCGAGGCTCGCGCGAAGTCATCTTCGAGCTCCAGCGCGTTGTGCCTGTAGTTCAGCAGCGTCGTGAACAGCGGCGCAGAACCTTTGAGACTACTGCAGCGCTGCGCATCAGCGAGCGATGCCTGCTCATGACTTAGTAGCTCGGCTACCTCGCGCTGCGTTTGCTCGACGAGCTCCATCGCCGACGTGCCCTGCAATCGGACGCGCAGCGGCAACGTGTTGATGAACATGCCGAGCGTTCGCCGCGTGTCCTGGTTCCCCTGCAGTCGTCCCAGCAACACGGTGCCGAAGACGACATCATCGCGGACGCTCGTATGAGCCACGACCAAGGCCCACGCTGCATGAAACAGCGTGGCGGAACTGACGTTGTAACGCCGGGCGACCGTCCGCAGACGTGCACATAGCTCCGAGTCGATCGTGCAGCGAGACTCGAGAATCCTCTGTCCATCACCCCGCACGTCAAGCAAGCCGAACGGCGCGGTCGGTTCGTCGATATTCTGAAGCTTGCTGCGAAAGAATGCGGTGGCGTCCTGCTTTGCGGCGCGTTCGAGCGCCTGCGCGACGTGCACGCGATAGGGAACCGGAACTGGAAGTTCGCTGGAACGTCCCCTGCTGAATGATGTGATTTCAGACAGCAAAATCACCATCGATTCGTTGTCGCAGAGGAGGTGATGGGTCTGCAGCAGAACGTACCATGCAGGTCCGTTCGGGTCGGCCGCAGTCTGCAGCCGGATCAGCGGTGCGTGACTGAGGTCAAACCGCCGACTGGCGTGGAACATCCGCTCTTTCAGCTGGACGAACGAATCCAGATTCGAATCCAGGTTGAATGACTCCACCTGCAGCGTGGCTCGCCGGCACACCACCTGGAGCGGGCGAGGCAATCCCTCCCAGAGAATGGCCGTGCGCAGGATGTCGTGCCGGTCCACAACTTGTTGCAGAGCTTGTGCAAATTCGTCGAGGTGCGCACGCGAGGGCAGTGACAGAAGCATCGTGCGCACATAGGTGTCGCGACCATCTTCATCCAGCAAATGATGGAAAAGGATTCCCTCCTGCAGCGGTGCCAGAGGATAGATGTCCTCGATATTGGCAGCGGCTCCAGGAATTTCACGTGCGATGCAGTCGATGTGGGACTGATCGAGCGAGACCAGCGGCAGCATCTCCGGCACGACTCGTTCACATCCAGGCGGGATGCGACTTGCAGACTCATCGACATCTTGGCTCGTGCTGCTGGTGATCGTGTTCGCGAGCGCGGCGAGAGTGGGCGACGCATATATGCTGCGTGCGTCGGCAGACAGTCCGACCAGCCGCAGACGATCCATCACCTGCACGATGAGCAGCGAGTGACCACCAAGCTCGAAAAAGTTGTCCTTCATGCCCACCCGCTCGACCCGCAGCACCTGCGCCCATATGTCCGCAAGCGTCTTCTCGAGCTCTGTTCGAGGCGCCACGTATTCGCCACCAGCTTCCCGCGTCTCGGGTGCGGGTAGCGCCTGACGATCGATTTTCCCGTTGGGTGTCAGCGGCAGTTCCTTCAACGTCACCCACGCGGAAGGCACCATGTACTGCGGCAGCCGTCCTTTCAGATACTCCCGCAGCTGCGGAATCAGATGCTTTCTGAAGCTGTTCTCCTTCGGATCGTTCGCGTACGTGGCCCAGGCTTTCACAGCGCGCGGCACGCCGCCCGCGGACCTCATCAACTGCATGAGGCGACGCCGGTCCTGCAAGCGAACGTCATATCGACCTTCCGCGTCTTCTGCGCTCCAGCTGATGCGCACGTCATACCCGTGCGTTTCGCCCAGCTCCCAGAACCTCTCGGGATCCACACCGATCTGCGGCTGTTGCCGCGCCCGCTCACGCAGCGTGCCAACCTCCAGCCGGCCGTCTGCATTTTGGATCAAGCCATACGCGCCGATGTCGTCCGCCAGGCGCAGATTCGGTACGTTGTTCACTCGCACGGCGGCCCAGCGCTTCTCCTTCAATCCCTTCGTAAGCTCAGCGCCTTCGACCTCGTTCTGCCACGGCACGCTGTGGTATTCCGGTTCCTCGAACGACTGCGCGTCCCCCTTCTCCAACACCACGTCATAGCGGTAGCGTGCGAGCTCGTTGCCTTCCCGACCTCGCTTGAGTTGGACGTCTACTTGTCCGACAGGCAGGCCGGAGGTTCGTAGCACGTGAAAGAACTGCGGACTGATCAGCAGTTCCTTCTCTTGTGCAATGGCCCGTTCGCAACGTCTCCTCAGCTGCTCCGCTGTCACCGTCGAAGCAGATCTGCTCAGCTGTACGGCCGCATGAAATACACCCAGCGTGCCGAGATGACGCACGTCGCCGATGAATATCTTTCCTCCCGGCCTTACTACGCGGAATGCTTCTCTCAGGACGTCTAGCAAGTATTCGACGTCCGGGAAATACTGGACTACCGAGTTCAGGATGATCGTGTCGAAAGCGCCGTCATCTATCGCGTCCAACTGGGTCGCTGAGCGATGTTGCAGCGTTACTCCGGTGAGCTCCTCCTTGCCGCTCATCCAGCGTCCGAGCTTCTCCAGTGCGGCGGCGGAGATGTCGACTCCGACGTACGCCTCACACTCGGGCGCCACGTGCTGGAGAATGAGTCCGGAGCCACATCCGATTTCGAGCACTCGCTGCGGCTTCAGGCTACGGATTCGCTCCACCGAGCGCCCAAGCCACTCGCGCATTTGCTGCTCGGGAATCGGCTTGCCGCTGTAGCTACTGTTCCACCCCGAAAAGCTGGGGCCGCTGGCGCCCGCTTCGCCGTATGTCTGCTGGTACAGGGTCTCCCAGCCACTCACGATTTGCTCGCGAAGTTTGCCAGCCTCCGCGCCTCCGTTCTCCGCGCGGCTGCCTTTCGGGTCGCCTACCACATAGGACACCAGTTGCCTCTCTCCGCGCGCGTCTTCGCGCGCGAGAACAACAGCGTGCTTCACGAGGGGGCATTCGTGCAGGACCGCCTCTACTTCGGACGCTTCGATGCGATAGCCGCGGATTTTGACTTGTGTGTCACCGCGCCCCATGAACTCGAGCAGTCCATCGGCTCGCCACCGAACTTTGTCTCCCGTCAGATAGAGACGGCCGTTCAGGCAATGCGGATCCTCCACAAATCGCTCGGCAGTGAGGTCCGGCCGATTGATATAGCCGAGCGCCACGCCCGGACCGCCCACATACAGGTCTCCGATTTCACCGATCGCAACCGGCCGTAGCGCCGAGTCGAGGACGTGGACGTGTGCGTTGTCGATCGGTTGTCCGATCGGCACGCGCATCCCCAGCGTTCGGGCGCTGCACTCGTGGGTAGTTGCCCAGATAGTCGTTTCCGTCGGGCCATAGGCGTTGAAAACACGGCGCCCCGGCAGCCAGATGCGCGCGAGCTCTGGAGGAAATTCCTCGCCAGCAACGATCGCGAGGCGCACCGATGGAGCAGCTTCCGGTGACAGGGAGGCGAGCATCCCTGGCGTAATCGTCACGACGCTAACGGCCTGCTCCGCCAGGAAAGTCACGAGCGGAGCACCGGGCGTCAGTTCTTCACGCGAGCCTACGACGAGACATGCACCTGCGCCGAGCGCCAGAACGAACTCGAACACGGAGGCATCGAAGCTGATCGAAGCCATCTGAGTGACGCGGTCATCTGCGCCAATGGCGAAGATGCTGCGTTGGGCAGCTATCACATTGGCGAGCCCACGATGCTGAAGCAGCACGCCTTTCGGTCGGCCGGTCGATCCTGATGTATAGATCGCATATGCCGGCGTCTCCAGAGATATAGATCGCGGTGGATCTCTGGTGTCCTCTGCAGTGGGCGCGTAGACGACGCTGTCATCAACGTTCACCCACGTCACATCACCGAGCATGGTCTCATTCTGCTGCGCGCTAACTGACAGCACGTAACGCAGTCCCGCGTCCTGGCAAATCCAGCTCAGTCGCTCGATGGGATATGAAGGATCGAGCGGCACGTAGACAGCGCCGCATTTGAGCAACCCGTAGAACGCCACAACACATTCGGCGCTGCGCGGAAGAAAGGCACCGACGCGATCGCCAGCGCGTACGCCACGCTCATGGAGCGTTCTCGCGAGACGATTCGCGCTGGCATTGAGAGCGCTGTACGTGAGCTCACCGTTCCGCCACCTGAGTGCTGGTGCCTCCGGTGTGAGTCGGGCGTTGCGTTCCAGGACGCCCAGCACGTCTCCATCCGGATCGAGCGGCGTGTGCTTGCCGCTCCACTGCAGCAACGTCAGCTGCTCGTTGCGCGTCAGCAATGGCAGATCGAGTATCGGCGCGTCCGGATCCGCACGCACACCCTCCAGCAGCGTGACGAACTGCCTCGCCATGCGCTCGATGGTAGAGCGGTCGAAGAGATCGGTTGCGTACTCAATGACGCCTTGCAGGGCACCTTCCGGTGCTTCGAAGAGATGCATCGTGAGATCGAATATCGCCGTCGCGTGCTCGACGCCAACCCTTGTCCATTCCAGACCGGCGAACTCCAACGTCTCTTCCGGAAAATTCTGCAGCGCGAGTGCCACCTGGAATAGCGGCTGTCGCGCGAGATTGCGCTCGGGACGCAGCTCCATGACCAGCTTGTCGAAGGGCACGTCCTGATGTGTGTAAGCTTCGAGCGTGACTTGCTTGGCGCGCCCCACCAGCTGACGGAAGCTCGGGTTACCGGAAAGATCCGTTCGCAGCACGAGCATGTTCACGAAGAAGCCGATGAGCGCTTCCGTCTGAGCGCTCATGCGCCCTGCGATTCCGGAGCCGATCACGATGTCCTGCTGACCGGTGTATCGCGACAGGAGTGTCTGGAACGCCGCAAGCATGACCATGAAAAGCGTGGCGCCTTCCTTTCGGGCGAGGCGCTCCAGCGACCCACGCAAGGACGCTGGGACGTCGAATGTGCACAACGCCCCTTTGAAACTGGCTACCAACGGGCGCGGACGGTCGGTCGGCAACTCCAGCTGCGCCGGCATTCCACGCAGCTTTTCCCGCCAGTACTGCAGATGACTCTCGAGCACCTGACCTTGCAGCCAGTGGCGCTGCCAGATCGCGTAGTCCGGGTACTGGACTACCAGCTCCGGCAAGGGAGAGGGTTGCTTCTGCGAATACGCCCGATAGAGCAGACTGAGCTCACGATGCAATACGCCCAGCGACCAGCCATCTGCCACGATGTGGTGGACGGTGAACAAAAGGATGTGCTCTCGTTCCGTCAACCTCACCAGCGAGGCGCGTATGAGAGGCCCCTTGGCCAGATCGAACTGACGCTGACCGTCTTCGTCCGCGAGTTGTTGGGCACGCTGCGATCGGGCCGGCTCCGCGCAATCCGACAGATCATGAAGGTCGAGCTCGAAGCGAGCCGGGGGACTCACGATCTGGACGGGCCTCCCGGCCGAAGAGGCGAAGCGCGTGCGAAGACTTTCGTGACGTCGGATCAACTCCGCAATACTGCGCTCCAGCGCCCCTGCATCGTGGGAGCCGATCAATTTCAGCGCCATCGGCATGTTGTAGGCCGCGCCTACGAGCCCGAGCTGATCCAGAAACCACAGCCGCTCCTGTGCAAACGATAGCGGCACGTCCGCAGGACGTGCCTGAGGCGCAGGCCCCGGCGCACGCATGCCGGGCACACGCCGGGCCGACTTCTCCCGGAGCTCCTTCATCTCGGCCAGACTCAAATGACTCAGTCGCTCATACGCATCCATTCTCATGTGCGGCTCTTTCACGATGTCAGGGTCTCCGTATCAACTCCCACGGTCATTTCCTGCACGACGCGGCGACTCAGGGCGTCGACAGTCGGGTCTTCGAACATCGCCCGCAGCGGTAGCTCGATATCGATCTCCTGGTTGATGTGCGTCAGTACACGAGTGGCGAGCAGAGAGTGCCCGCCGAGCTCGAAGAAGTTGTCGTGAATCCCGACTTTGTCGATGCGAAGCACCTCCTCCCAGATCCGGGCCAGTGTCCGCTCCAGCTCCGTTCGCGGCGCGACGTATTCACCGGCCGCCTCACGGCCCTCCGGCATGGGCAATCCCTTGCGATCCAGCTTGCCGTTCGGCGTCAACGGCAGCTTCTCCATCTGCACCCACGCTACCGGCACCATGTACTCCGGCACCCGGCTCTTCAAATATTCCCTCAGGTTTGCGAGGCAGCCCGCCACGCTACTCACCACATACGCCACGAGACGCTTCTCTCCGGGCAGGTCTTCACGCACCAGAACGACTGCCTCCCTGACGCTCTCGTGCGTTCGCAGCTGCGCCTCGATCTCCCCTGGCTCGATTCGATAGCCGCGTATTTTCGCCTGATGATCGTTTCGCCCCAGATACTCGAGCGCGCCGTCGGCACGCCAGCGTCCGAGATCGCCGGTCTTGTACAGGCGAGCGTCCGGCTCGTCGCTGAACGGATCGGAAATGAAGCGTTGCGCAGTCAGGTCCGCACGTCTGAAGTAGCCGCGTCCGACTCCCACGCCCCCTATGTGTATCTCACCGCTCACGCCGATCGGCACCGGCTGTCCAGCCTCGTCGAGCACGTACATCTGCGTGTTCCAGATCGGACGGCCGATCGGGGTTCGGTTCCACTTCTGATCGCCGCGACACTCCCCGGCGGTGACGTCGATTGCAGCCTCGGTCGGCCCGTAGAGATTGTGCAGTTGAACGTGCGGCAGCCGTTCGAAGTGGCGGCGTACGAGACCCGGCGGGAGCTCCTCGCCGCTGCAAATCACCCGCCGCAGGCTCGGACAAGCACAGCCGCCGGACTGATCCAAAAATGCCTGCAGCATCGACGGAACGAAGTGCAGCGTGGTCACTGACGTGTCGTTGATGAGCGCACGCAGATACGCAGGATCCTGATGACCCTGCGGCTTCGCGATCACCAGCGTGGCGCCGCTCATCAGCGTCCAGAAGAACTCCCACACCGACACATCGAAGCTGAAGGGCGTCTTCTGCAAGACGCGGTCCCGTCCTGTCAGACGATATTCGTTCTGCATCCAGGAGAGACGATTGATCAGCGCGTGATGCTCATTCATCGCTCCCTTCGGCTGGCCCGTTGAACCGGAGGTATAGATGACGTACGCAAGGTGTGTACTGCGCAGACCCATCGCGGCAGAGTCCGGGCTCTCGGTGCTCTCGGCTGCGATCTCATCCCACCCGGTGTCGAGAAGGATCACCCGTGCAGCGGCCGCGCTCGGCAGTTTTCCGGACAAGGAGTGCTGCGTAAGCAGCACGTTCGAGGCCGCGTCCTGAAGCATGTAAGAGATGCGCTCACGCGGATAGCCGGGGTCGACCGGCACGTAGGCGCCGCCCGCTTTGAGAATTCCGAGCAAACCCACAACCATCTCGACACTGCGTTCGACGCAAATGGCGACCAGTTGATCGGGGCCGACGCCGTGCCGGATCAGATATCTTGCGAGTTGATTCGACCGCTCATTGAGCTCTGCGTAGGTGATGGCACGGTTCTCGAAGAAGAGCGCAACGGCCGCAGGCGTCCGCCGCACCTGTTCCTCGAACAGCTGGTGGATCAGCGCGTCACGTCGATAAGGTGCCTGCGTCGCGTTGAGCTCCACGAGAACACGCTTGCGCTCCGCATCGCTGAGCAAGGGCAGATCCGCGAGGCGACTGCCGGGCGCGCGGAGGACCCCCCGTAGCACGAGTACGAATGACGTCAGCCATCGCGCAACCGTCTCTCGATCGAACAGGTCCGAGGCAAAATTCACACACCCGCGGATTTCCTCGCCGCGCTCTTCGAGCAGCAGATGCAGATCGAACATTGCCGCTCGCTGGGGTTCCTCCTCCGGAACGACCTCGAGCCCGGTCATGGCGAGCGCGCTCTGGCGTGCGTTCTGCAAGGCGATCATGACCTGAAACAACGGATTGCGACTGAGGCTGCGCTGCGGCTGAATTGCCTCGACCACCCGTTCGAACGGCACGGTCTGGTGGTCATAGGCGCCGCGCATCGTTTCGCGAACCTGCTTGAGAAGCTCCTCGACCGTGAGCTGCGAGCTCAATCGCGCCCGAACGGCGAGCGTGTTGACGAAGAAGCCGATGAGTCCTTCGAGGTCTTCGTGCTCGCGGTTTGCGACCGGTGTGCCGATGACGATGTCTTCCTGCCCGCTGAGCCGAAACAGAAGAACCGACCACGCGGCGTACAGCAACATGAACGGTGTCATTCCCCGCCGCCGCGCACACGCCTTCAGCTCACGTGTGAGCTCGCTGTCCAGACTCACGGAGACGCTGCTACCGCGATGGGTTTGAGTCGGCGGTCTCGGCCGATCCAGAGGTAGCTCGAGCTGCGGGGGCGCACCGGTGAGATGCTCTCGCCACCAGGCGAGCTGTTCATCCAAGGCAGCTCCTTGCAGGGTCTCACGCTGCCACCGCGCATAGTCGCCGTACTGCAGGGTCAGTGGCCGGAGCGAGTCCGGCCGGCCGGATACCTTCGCCGAATAGAGCTCCGCCAGCTCGTCGAAGAGAACCCCCAGCGACCACCCATCGCCGACGATGTGATGCATCGTCACCAGCAGCACGTGCTCATCCGGCTGCAACGTAAAGAGTGTCGCGCGAAGCAACCGACCGCTCGCGAGATCGAAGGGCTGCTGAACGTCCGCCACCTTGAACCGCTGTATGAATGAATCCCGCTCGGCCGGATTGCGATGGGACAGGTCGAACGTCTGCAGAGAAAACGTCGTGTCGGCAAGAACCTTTTGCCTTGGCTCCCCTGCCTCCTCCCAAAATGCCGTTCGCAACACCTCATGCCTGAGGATGACCGCGTGAAAGGCCTCTTCGAGAGCAACGCGCACGAGCGTGCCGCGTATGCGAAAGGACG
>JBDZVF010000214.1:0-10211 GCA_040255575.1 Pseudomonadota bacterium
TGATACTCGGCATCGCCACGAGCGAGCCGTTCCTGATGCGCGCCAAGTCCGGCACCGAGGCGCGCGAGCGCTATCCGCAGAGCACGACCAAGCTGCAAGAACCTGCCAGTGGAGCAAGCTGATGACACGACAGAAAGAGAACACCGAACTCGCAGGCGGCCGGGGCGTGGTCCTCTCACGCCGAACACTGCTCGGCAGCGTCGCCGCGGTTGCGCCGCTGGCCGTGCTCAGCTCTCGCGCATGGGCGGAGGAAACGCTCAAAGGCGATGAGTTGCCGCTCCACACGACGGGCCTCGAACACATCGGCATGGTGGTGCCGGATGTGGAAGCCGCCGCGCGCTTCTACAGCAGTCTCTTCAATCCGGACATGCAGAAGGAGAAGGACGCACCGCTGCGCTACTACGTGATGACCGGTTCGGGCTACATCGCGCTCGGCAGTCGCGCCGGAGTAACCGAACCGAGAGTCGATCACTACTGCACGCTGGTTCGTGGCTACGACCGCGAGCGCATGAACAGCACGCTCGCAGCAAAAGGCATCAAGGCAGTCGCACGCGGCGTGGTTCCGGATCCGGACGGCATCGGACTGCAGCTCATCGCGGTGCCGGGAGGGCCAGGTCCCACCGCGATTCCGGGCGGCCGTCTCGTGGAAGGGGAACCGCTCGTGAAGCCGATCGGTTTCGACAGCATCCTCCTGAAAGTCGCCGACGTGCAGCGGAGCTCCGATTTTTACAGGCATTTCTTCAATACCGCTCGTGCCCCGGAAAAGGGCCAGGCGGCGTTCGCGGCCGCCGATACACACATTGTCTTGCGGCCCATGGCAGCGGGCGAAAGGCCGGGTGTGGAGCGCTACGCGATGCGCGTGGCCAAATTCGATCGCGCGAAGGTATTGAAGGGTCTCGCTGCGTTGGGGGCGACAGCCGAGACAAAGGGACCGGCGGGGGTGGTGCGCTTCCGCGATCCCAATGGGCTTGCGGTCGAGCTCAAAGCCGTCTGACGAGGAGCGAGCCATGATCCTTCTTCGCAATAGGCGAATCTCGCGGCGTACCTTTCTGCAGGGAACGGGCGTGTGTCTGTCGCTGCCGTTGCTCGAATCCATGGCTTTTGCAGGCACTGGCAGCGCATCTCGTGCCGATCGACTACGGCTGGGCTTCTACTTCATTCCCCATGGGGCGGTGCAAGCGCAGTGGACCCCCGCAAAACTCGGTGCGCTCGAGCTGAGCCCGACGTTGAAACCGCTGGAGCCTTTTCGCGATCAGCTCACGGTGATCAGCGACCTGGCGCTGCCGCTTGCGTATACCGAGGATGCGTCCGCCGCGGCGAATCACTCCAGCTCCTCCGCGGTGTTCCTCAGCGGCGCGCGGATGCACAAGAACACGAACCTGCTCGGCACCACGGTCGATCAGGTGGCCGCGAAGCACATCGGTCGCGAGTCGCTGCTCCCATCGCTCGAGCTCGGCATCGAGGCGGCGTCCAACTCCTGCGGCGAAGGCTGGAGCTGCGCCTATCGCGACACCATCTCCTGGCTCGACGAGCACACGCCCTTGCCAGTCGAGCGCAACCCGCAGGTGGTGTTCGAGCGTCTTTTCGGAACGGGAGCATCGGATGAGGCGCGTGCGCGTAACCGTGCTGAATCGCGCAGCATCCTCGATGCCGTCACCGAGCAGACGGCGCGGCTCAATCGGGATCTGCCCGCCGCCGACCGACGCCGACTCGACCAATACCTCACGGATGTGCGCGAGATCGAACGGCGCATGCAGATCGCGAGCCGCGTCTCCGCGGACGTGCAACCGCCGGCCAAGCCGGTCGGCATTCCCGATGACTTCGAGGAGCACCTGAAGACGATGTTCGACCTGCAGGTGCTTGCGTGGCAGGCCGGCATGACTCGTGTGTCCACCCTCATGCTGGCGCTGGAGGCGAGCAATGCCGCCTACCCGAAGAGCGGCATCCGCGATGCGTTCCATCCCCTGTCTCATCATTCGAACATCCAGGAGAACAAGGACAAGCTGGCGCGCATCAATCGTTATCACATCAGCCTGTTCGGCTACCTGCTCGAGAAGATGCGCAAGACGCCGGACGGCGAGGGCACGTTGCTCGACAACTCGCTGCTGATGTGGGGCAGTGGCATGGGGGATAGCAACGTCCACAACCACGATCCGCTTCCCATACTGCTTGCGGGTGGCGGCGCTGGGCGTCTCAAAGGTGGCCGGCACCTGAGCGCCGGGAAGAAGGTTCCGCTTTCGAATCTGCACCTGAGTGTGCTTCACAAGGCCGGCATCGAGGTCGATGCATTCGGCGACAGCACCGGGACCGTGGACATCTGACATGCAGGGGCCGGGTCGGCGAACACTGCTCATCGGCGTGATGGCGGTTGCGTTAGCGGGTCTGATGGCGCTCGCCTATCAGTTCTCGCAGACGCCGAAACTTCCGAGCGCAGAAGCTCGGACAGCCGGGCTGGAGCTCCTCGAAGCGGTGCGCCTGGGCGAAGCAGAGAACGCTCGCGCCCTGATCGACCGCGGCGCCGATGTGAACGTGACGGGCCCGGATGGCACAACGCCGTTGCATTGGGCCGTGCATCTCGCCGATGTGGATATGGCGAAGCGACTCATCGCACGCGGCGCTGGTGTCGAGGCACTCAATCGCTATGAGCTTGCGCCGCTGCACGTTGCAGCCGGTGAGGGGAGCGCTGATCTCGTGCGCTTGCTCCTCGGTGCCGGCGCGTCAGCAAACCTGCCCGGTCGAAACGGTGAAACCGCGTTGATGATGGCGGCTCGCGAAGGGTGCGCAGCGTGCATCGAAGCCCTCATTGCCGCGGGCGCCCAGGTCAACGTGCGAGACAAGACGTTCGAGCAGACGCCCTTGATGCTCGCGGCCCGCAGCGGCAGCGTGCAGGGCGTCGATCATCTCCTGCGGGCGGGAGCAGATGTGAAGGCGCAGACACGCCTGGGCCCGATGCCGAAGTTCGTCGAGCCCGGCGCCGGGCGCGCTTCGCACGGGGATGGCATCTTGCGTGGAGGCGTGCCGGAGCGAGGCAGTCGCGCCGCTCGCGCGGGGCAGATGACGGCGCTTCACTATGCGGCGCGCGATGGGCACACGAGCGTTGCCGCGCTGCTGCTGGCCAACGGCGCGCACATCGATGAGCCCGAAGCCAACGGCGTTCGGCCATTGCTGCTCGCGATCATGAATGATCATGCGGAGACGGCGCGGTACCTGATCGAGCACGGCGCCGACATCGATGCCGATGACTGGTACGGACGCACGCCGCTCTGGGCCGCAGTAGACATTCGCAACGTGGAGCTCGACGGTGAGCTCAACACACAGGTTGCAGATCGCGAGGGCGCGCTCGGCATCATCAAGCTGCTGCTTGCACGCGGTGCGAATCCGAACCCGCGCACCCGGGAGTCCCCGCCCGCACGAATCTGGCTGATGCAGGCGGGCTCACTCTCGTGGGTGGATTTCACAGGGCAGACGCCGTTCCTGCGAGCGGCGCTCGCGGGCGACGTGACGACGATGCGCCTGCTTGTTCAGTACAAGGCGGACCCGAACATCGCCACCTTCGGTGGCACCACGCCGCTCATGGCCGCGGCGGGCGTGAACTGGGTTTACTTCCAGACCTTCGATGAAGGGCAGGATCGCCTTCTCGAAGCCGTGAAACTCTGCGTGGAGCTGGGCCAGGATGTGAATGCCGCGAACTCCATGGGGGTTCGCGCGATCCACGGCGCTGCGAACCGCGGCTCGGACGCCATCGTTCGGTATCTGGTCGCGCAGGGGGCGCGCCTCGACGCGAAGGACAATCAGGGGCGTTCTGCCTACACCTGGGCGCAGGGTGTGTTCCTCGCAACGCACGCAGCAGTGCCGAAGCCGAGCACGATGCATCTCATCGAAGAGCTCTGCCGCAGCTCCGGGCAACGATGCCCCGCATCCGTGAGCGGCACGACTGTAGCGCGAGCGCGCTGAGCTCATTTCGATGCACGAGCTGATCTATTTCCTCGGTCGCTTTCACGTGCTCTTCCTGCACTTGCCACTCGGCGTTCTGCTGCTGGCAGTCGGGATGGAAGTGCTGGCGCGCCGGGCGCGATTCCGCGTCGACGAACGATCTGTGCTCGAACCTGCCATGTCGCTCGTCTGGGGATTCGGCGCACTGACTGCGGTCGCAACCGTTGTCCTCGGTTTCATGCACGCGAGCGAGCCGGGCTTCTCGGGCGCAGGGCTCGATCGGCATCGCTGGGCGGGCACGGCGCTCGCCTTTACCGCGGTGCTGGTGTGGGCATGGCGCGCCGATGCACCCGCGAGCTTTGCGAAAACGTGGCCGGCCGGCATGGCGGCCATCGTTGCGCTCCTGGTTGTGACGGGGCATTTCGGCGGCGTGCTCACCCACGGGCCCGACTATCTCACCGAATACGCGCCTGGCGTCCGGCACAGCGCAGGCTCGCTCGCGGCTCGCCCGAAAGTAGTGGACCCCGCAATGGCTGACATCTATCTGGATGTCGTCGCGCCGGTGCTCTCAGCGAAGTGCAGCGCATGTCACAGCGAGGTGAAGCGACGCGGCGGGCTATCGCTGGCCGACTATTCCTCGCTGCGCAAGGGCGGCGAGTCCGGCGAGGTGGTGAAGCCTGGCGAGCCGTCCGCCAGCGAGTTGTACCGACGGATCACGTTACCGCCGGATGCGGAGGGCTACATGCCGAAAAATCACAAGAGCCCGCCGAGCCAGGCGGAAATCGATGTGCTGCGCTGGTGGATCGAGATCGGGGCGCCCGGGAAAGGGATCGTTCGCGATCTGCGGCCGCCGCAGGCAGTGGCGAGCGAGCTGAAGCAGCTCCTCGGCTTATCCGATGCCGTATCGGGCGTGCGCTCGTGATGCGCGGGTACTCAATTGCGCTCTCGTTTCTCGGAGCCTTCGCGATCGGTTCCTCGCAGGCGGCCGATCGTTGTGACGCCGGTGAAATCATTGCCGCGGCGGAGCGTGCGCAAGGCGGCCCGATCCGGACACTGCAGCTCAGCGCGTCGGGATCGGACTTCGTGGTCGGCCAGGCATGGAAGCCGCCCGGGCCGTGGCCGCGCTTCAACGTCGAGCGCTATGAGCGAGCGATGGATTTCGACTCGAGCGCTTCTTCGCTCGTGACGGTGAGAAGTCAGGCACTCGATCCGCCGCGCGGGGGCGCGCGTCAGCCGCTCGAGCGGGCGGAGCAGGTCACCGCGGTGGCATCGGGTTCACCGCGTGCGGCCGCCATTCGGCGCGAAATGGC
Organism: Pseudomonadota bacterium; assembly: GCA_040255575.1. Lineage (GTDB taxonomy): Bacteria > Pseudomonadota > Gammaproteobacteria > Steroidobacterales > Steroidobacteraceae > JADGHX01. The sequence continues at coordinate 5,244 of JBDZVF010000214.1, forward strand.
GTTGCTGACCCCGGCGGGATTTCTCGACGCGGCGAAGCGTTCCAGGGATGTGTCGGCGGCATCGCGCGGACGCACGTGTGCATTGACCGTCTCGATGGAAGAGGGCGCGCCCGTGACGGCGGAGGTGGGCGCCGACGGACGCATCGTGAAGTTGAGCTCGAAGGTTGCCGACGACGTTCTCGGCGACGCCCCCGCGGAGACGACCTTCAGCGGACGGCTGCCCGCCGGAAAGTGGACCTTGCCCGCGCGCATCGTGCAGACGATCGGCGGCCATCCCGTCCTCGACGTCCGAATTGCCAAAGCCGTGATCGACGAGCCGGTCACGATTGCGGCCGATGTGACTCCACCGCTGTTCGATTGGATGGCGCCGCCGCGCATGCCCTCCGAGGTGCTGGCGGAAGGCGTTTTCGTCATGCCCGGACGCTATTCGGCGCTGGCGGTGGATCTCGGCGACCACATGGTGCTGATCGAGTCGCCGCAAAACCAGGCACGCGCCGCTGAAGTCATCGCGGAGGCGCACCGTCTCATCCCCGGCAAGCCGATCAAGTACGTTGTGAACACTCATGCGCACTTCGATCATGCCGCGGGGCTGCGACTGGCAGTGGCGGACGGCGCCACGATCGTGACCCACCGGAACAACATCGGCTTTCTGACGGATGTGCTGAACCGGCCGCGCACCTTGCGCCCCGATGCGCTCACCCGCGACCCGAAGCCGATTGCGTTCCTGCCGGTGGACGATCGCCTGACGCTGAGCGGGGGCGGTCGCGAGATCCAGTTGTATCACCTCACAGGCATGGACCACGTCGACGGCATGCTCATCGCGTACCTGCCGCAATCGAAGGTGCTGGTGGAGGCGGATGCGTTCACGCCGCCGGGGAAGAAACGTTCCGCTGCCCCGGCGAGGCTCAACCCGTACAATCGGCAGCTGCTCGAGAACATCGAGCGGCTGCACCTCGACGTCGATCGACTGATTTCAATTCACTACGCGGCCGACGGCCGCCGCGTGGGGATGGATGAGCTTCGGCTCGCAGCAGGCCGCACGACGGCACGACCAGGAGATAGCCAATGATGAACATCGATCGCAGGGCATTCTTTACCTATCTCGGCGGTTCGGCTGCCGTGGCGGCCCTGAGCGCCGAGGCGAAAGCCGACGCGCTGGAGGACTATCTCACTTCGAGTCTCGTCAACACCGCGGACGCTTCGGGTGGCGGCGGCGGTGCGCGCCCGCCGACCGTGGCCGAGCTCGACGCCCAGATTGCCACGCGCCCCTACCGGCGCGGGGCGGGCAAGCTCTTCGCCGCGGAGAAGGGCAACGTGCCGCACCTGCAGCCCATGCCGGCAAAGCCGACGCTGGCGGACTTCATTCAGCTGCGCTTCCAGGGCACTTCGGAGCACTGCCTGCAGAGCGCGCAGCTCGCCCGGTCGAAGAATGCGGATGAAGAGATGGTGCTCGCCTGCCTGATCCATGACCTCGTGCTGAACGTGATGCGCGCGGAGCATGGGTTCTGGGGTGCGCAGATGTTCGAACCGTATGTCTCGGAGAAAGTCACGTTTGCCGTGCGCCACCACGCCACGCTGCGATTCTTCCCGGACAAGGAAGCCGGCTACGTGTATCCGGAGTTGTATCGGACGATGTTCGGGTCCGACTACGTGGTGCCCCCTCATCAGCAGGAGGAATACAAGTGGGTGCGCAAGCACCGCTGGTACGGCGCCGCGCGCCTCGTGACGGTGAACGATCTTTACGCGTTCGATCCGAACGCGAAGGTGTCGCTCGAGGACTTCCATGACGTGATCGGCCGGCATTTCAAGCAGCCGAAGGAAGGTCTCGGTTTCGACGGTAGCCCGGTCGCGCACATCTGGCGCACGGCGGCCAATCCAGACAGCCCGCTGTAATCCGGCACAGTGAGCGCCAACCTGGATACGTTTCCAATCGTCGACAGCCACGCGCATCTCTTCACGCGTGACATGCCGTTGAATGATCAGCCGCGTCATCGACCGAGCTACGACTTCACGCGTGAAGACTACCTCGCGATGCTCGACACGCATGGCGTTCGGTATGGCGTGATCGCCGCCGCAAGTCCGTGGTCGGACTACAACGACTACATTATCGAGTCGGTGCGCGATAATCCGCGCCTGCGCGGCACCGTGATCGTGAAGCCCTCCGTCGAGCGATACATTCTCGAGTGGATGAAGAAAGATGGCATCGTGGGCGTTCGGTTGCCCTTCATCGGGCTCGCGAGCCTGCCGGACCTGACCTCATTCGAATATCGACGGCTGCTGAAGCGCATTGCCGATCTCGACTGGCACGTCCACGTGCACATCGAAGGTGGGCGGCTGCCGCAGGTGCTGCCGTTGCTGCTGGCTTCGGGCGTGAAGATTGTGATCGACCACCTTGGGCGGCTCACTCCCGAGGAGTGTCCAGACGGCGCGGGCTTCCGCGCCATCGTCGATGCAGCCGCGAAAGGGCGCACGTGGGTGAAGGCGTCCGGTCCGCATCGTGTGCGGGAGGCGACGCAGATCCTGCAGCGGCTCGCAGGAGAGATCGGCACCGACCGCCTCGTCTGGGCGAGCGATTGTCCCTTCGTCGGGGAGGAATCGCGCATCTCCTACCAGCAAACGATCGATTGGCTGAAGGAGGCGCTGCCTGACCCCTCGGTCCAGCGAAAGGTGATGTCCCAAAACTCGCTCACGCTCTATGGATTCGACGATGCAGCCTGATGCAGCCGACCTCCAGCGCGCCACCCTGCGCAAGATCCGCAACCGCTGCGTCCTGCCGCTGCTGTGCGCGTTCGTCATCTCGTATCTGGATCGGGTGAACGTCGGGTTCGCCGCGATCACCGCGAACCATGATCTCGGCCTGACGGCTGCCCAGTACGGGTGGGGCGCGGGGCTCCTGTTTCTCGGCTACTCGTTTTTCGAGCTCCCGAGCAACCTCGCGCTCGAGCGCTTTGGGGCCCGCCGATGGCTGGCTCGCATCATGATCACGTGGGGGCTCCTCGGCTGCGGCATGGCCATGGTCACCGGGCCACTCTCCTTTTATGTATTGCGATTTCTGCTGGGGGTGGCCGAAGCGGGTCTGTTTCCGGGCGTCATCCTGTATCTCACGTACTGGCTGCCCCGAGGCCTGCGGGCGCGCTACCTGGGGCTCTTCGCGCTCGGTATTCCGCTCTCGAGCGTGATCGGCTCGCCGTTCTCTGGGCTCATCATGAGCGCGACCCACGGTGTGCTCGGGCTGAAGAACTGGCAGTGGCTCTTCCTGCTGGAAGCACTCCCCGCCGTGCTGCTCGGTGTCTGGGTGCTGGTGGCACTGGCGGACCGCCCCGAAAAAGCCCGCTGGCTCACCGATGCCGAACGCGACTGGCTGCGCGCCGAGTTCGCGCGGGAGCAGACCGATGCACCCCCGGACTCGCATGGATTCTCGTGGCGCGTGCTCGCCGATCCGAAGGCACTCACGCTGGCCGCGGTGTTCTTCCTGACCGGGGTTCCCAGCTACGGGCTCAGTCTGTGGTTGCCTCAGATCGTGAAGGGATTCGGCGTCAGTCACATCGTGACCGGGCTGCTTTCCGCCGCGCCGTTCGTCTTTGGCTGTGTCGCGATGGTGTATTGGGGTCGTCGATCCGACGCGCGCCAGGAACGCGTGTGGCACACCATGGTGCCGGCCGCGGTGGCGGGCATCGCGCTGATCGCCGGGGCTCTCCTGACGTCCGGCCCGATGCAACTGCTTGCCGTATGCGTGGCCGGCGCGGGCATCTACGCATTGAAGGGCCCGTTCCTGACGATCGTGAGCAGCGCGTTCCCGGATCGGCGAGCCGCCGCCGGCATCGCCGTCGTGACCACGTTGGGAAACCTGAGCGGTTTCGTGGCGCCTTACATGGTCGGGCTGATCATCGAAGGCAGCGGCAGCTATCGGCTCGCGCTCGGCGCGCTGGGGATCCAGTCCGTGGTCGGTGCGCTGGTCATCGCCGGCTGGCGGCGATTCGCTCCGGCCGTCACGCCGTCCGCACAGCTCAACTATCGGGTGGATATCGCGCCGGAAAGCGTTGGCTCGCACTCGCCACGCCCGTAATCATTCGTGCGCGACGTTAGCCTGCCACCGCTAACTTGCAATAACTCTCTGATTCGGGAGGCGTAATCCGTTGCTAACCGTTTCGACCTCACGCCACCCGGGCAATTTGCTATCCCTCGCACCACGCGTCGCAAGGGGATGACTGATGTATCGAAGGGGGATTGCACTCCTGGCCGCATCCACGCTCGCTGTCGTGGCGTGGGGAGCCAGCACCGATCGGCTTGCCGAAGCGGGTGGCGCGCGCGTTTCCCCTCCACATCCGGTGCCTCCGGTCTCGGCACTGGGCCACGCGGGTCTGCTGGATCAGTACTGCGCGAAGTGTCACAACACCGTCGACTGGGCGGGCGGCATCGCCTTCGACGTGCTGAGTGTCGACCCAGCCGCGGAAGATGCCGCGAGCTGGGAAAAGGCGATCCGCAAGATGCGCACCGGTCTCATGCCGCCGCCCGGCGAGGCCCGGCCGGCGCGTGCCGAGCTCGATGCCTTCGCGGGGGAGCTCGAGACTCAGCTGGACGCGGCCGCGAAGCGTCACGTCGTTCCGGGGGTGACCTCCCTTCACCGCCTCAATCGCACCGAGTACGCCAACGCGATCCGTGACCTCATCGCTTATGAAGCGGACGTGAGCACGCTGCTGCCGGCCGACGACTCTGCGGAAGGCTTCGACAACATCGCGGACGTGCTCGGCATCTCGCCGACGCTGGCGCAGGCCTACATCGCGGCGGCGATGAAAATCAGCCGCGGTGCGCTGGGCGATCTCACCGCGACCGCCGCCACCACCAAGTACACGCCGCCGGGCGGGCTCGCCCAGCGGGCACACATCGATGGGCTGCCGCTCGGCACCGAAGGCGGCATCCGCTTCACGCATTACTTCCCGGTAGACGCGGAGTACGAGTTCCGGGTCA
>JBDZVF010000215.1:0-10196 GCA_040255575.1 Pseudomonadota bacterium
CGGCCGCGCGTCGGCGGCCATGCGCTGCAGGCGACCGGACAGGGAAAGCGCCTCTCCCACGATCCGGTCGAGGACCGGCCCGCACACCCCGGCCGTGCGCGCGGCTTCGAGGGCGCCGCGCAGCTGGAGGGCGATCTCGCGCTCGCCCGCTTGAGCGGAGTCGAGGCCGCAGGCGATCAGGAACAGATGCTCGACCGCCGCCTCGCCGATCCAGGTGCGCAGGGCGGTGCGCGCCTCGCTCGGCCCCGGCTCGCGGCCGATCAGTGCGCGGAAGACTTCCGCGCGCAGGTCGGGCGCGCCATGCCCGTCGGGCATGGCGAATACCACTTCCACGCGATTGCAGGTCGCGAGATAGACAAGCTCGGCCGTACCCAGCGCGGCCCGCAGCGCCGCGAGGCGGTCGGCGAGGTCGTCTTTGGGGAGGGTGAACCCGGCAATGTCTTCCGCACCGGCGTGGCGATATGACAGGCCCACGACGCCGATCTGGTCCATACGTGGAATGACACCATGGGCTCAGCCTCGGTGTGTCACCGAATCGTCATCAGGGCAGCGCCGTCCGCGGCTATCGCCCTCCGGCTCAGCGCCTGGCGCCGCCGGCTCAGCGTCTAGCGCGCCCTCCAACCCAGTGTCTAGCGCCTCCGGCTCAGCGCCGTGATCAGCACGCCCGCCACGAAGCCGATGCCCAGCGCCCACGCGGCCGCGCGATACGGCTCGGCCTCGATCCGGCCCTGCAAATCGGCGAAGCGGCTGCGGCCCCAGATCTGGGCATCGCGGGTCGCGCCGCGAATCGCCTCCGTCGCCGCCCCCCTGGCCGCGCGAAGATGCTCTTTGACCTGCTCGGCGTTACCCGCCGCGGCCGCACCGTGACCGTTAGCCGCACCCGATCCACTGTTCTCGTGCATGCCCGTGCTCCTCAAAACCCTTGACTGCGGAAGGACGGGCTCGCAAGCAAGCGACGTACCCCACTCCCGCAGCACTATAACTCGCCTGGCACTCGAGATAGCGCGCTCACAGCGCGCAGTACGCCGGACAATCGTTCGGCATCGACGCGTACTGCGCGCACGAGGCGTACTGCGACTGGCAGTTGCTCTGGCAGATCGCGGTCTTCATCGCATCGGTGCCCGAGCACGAAGCCATGCACGAGCCACTCGCCGAACCGCAAGTCGCCAGCCGCTGGCGCATCTGGGCGTTACAGGTGGCGCATTCGGGAGGCTTGCGCATCAGAGAAGACTTTCCGCTGGAAGTCGGCTCGGGCACAGGTGCGCGCGTCGTCGCTGCAGGCTGAGACGTCTGGGGCACGCCGTTGGGCCCAACGCATGCGGCGAGAAAGCACAGCATCAGGGCAGTGAACACGTGTTTCATGGGGACCCCCAGGCGGGCACGCTACTCTTCCAACCGCCCGCGAATGCAATTGAGGTACAGCCTCTCGAACTGATTGATGTCCATGGGCACCGGATTTCCGCCCGTCGACGGGTCCGCGAACGCCTGCGGCGCCAGTGAAACCGCATGCTCGGGCCGCAAGCCGAGATCCGCCAGCGTGTGGGGAATGCCGATTGCCCGTCGCAGCTGCAGCACCCAATCGAGCACACCTCCGAACGAATGCGGCTCGAGCCCAAGATACGCGCCGAGCCGCGCGAGCTTCTCCTCGATGGCGCGCCGGTTCCACATGAGCACATAGGGCATCACCACCGCATTGGTCAGCCCATGATGGGTGTTGAGGTTCGCGCCGCACGGATGACTCAGGCTGTGCATCGCGCCGAGCCCCTTCTGAAACGCCGTCGCACCCATCGACGAGGCGATGAGCATGTGCGAGCGCGCTTCGATATTGGCTCCCTCACGCACCGCGACCGGCAGCCATTCCTTGATGAGCCGCATGCCTTCAACCGCGATGCCGTCGGCCAGCGGGTGATAGGCCGGCGCGCAATACGCCTCGAGGCAATGCGAGAGCGCATCCATGCCAGTGGCCGCGGTCACCTGCGGCGGCAATCCGACTGTCAGCTGCGGATCTTCGATGACGATGCCGGGCATCATCTTCGGATGAAAAATGATCTTCTTGGTGTGATCGGCGACATCGGTGATGACTGCTGCGCGACCCACCTCCGAGCCGGTGCCCGCGGTCGTCGGGACGGCGACGACCGGCGCCATGCCGTTCACATCCACGCGCGTGAACCAGTCCTCCCGATCCTCGAAGTCGAAGATCGGCCGGCTCTGCCCGCTCATGAGCGCGACCGACTTGCCCACATCGAGCGCGCTGCCACCCCCGAACGCGATCACGCCATCGTGTGACCCGCTGCGATACGCCGCGACCCCTTGCATGACGTTCGCTTCGATCGGATTGGCCTGGATTTCCGAGAACACCGCCGCCGGGAGCCCGCCCTCAGCGAGCGCGCTCACGGCGCTGGCGATCATCGGCAACTTTGCAAGCGCGGGATCCGTCACGATGAGCGGCCGCTGCATGCCAAGCGTGCGGCACGCATCCGGCAGCTCGCGGATGCGCCCCGCGCCAAAGCGAATGCGCGTGGGATAGTTCCAGTTGCCCTGCAGATTCATGCTTCGCCTCGCTGCGCGAGCGCGCGCCGCTCAGGTGCGCGTGCGCAGATGAAATGATTTCGGCCGGGTGAGGTGCTCATAACCCACGCGCGAGAGTGTGCAGCCGCGGCCCGAATCTTTCACGCCCACCCAGGCGAGCGCCGGGTCGAGATCATCGCAACGATTCATGAACCAGGTGCCTGTCTCGATGCGATCGCCGATGGCAAGCGCCGCATCGGCATCTTCCGTCCAGATGGACGCAGTGAGCCCGAAAGCGCTGTCGTTCATGAGCTTCACCGCTTCCTCGTCGCTTCGCACTTTCGCAATGCCGGCGACGGGACCGAAGATCTCCTCGCGCATCACTGCCGAGCCCTGCCCCGCATTCAGCAGCAACTGGGGCGCGAGGTACGGCGTGCCGCCACGACTCGCGGCGAACCCACTCTCGGCGATCGCGGGTTTGGCGCCGCCTTCGATGCTGGCCGCGATCTGCCGACGCACTCGTTCCGCCGCTGACGTTCGCACAACCGGCCCAAGCGTAGTCGCCTGCTCGGTGGGATTGCCGAGCACGTATTGCCTCGTCAGCGCCAGGGCGCCATCGACGAAAGCATCATGCACCTTGTCGTGAACGTAGATTCTCTGGATGCCACAGCACGACTGGCCACTGTTGAAGAACGCGCCATCCACCAGATTCTCGATTGCATGCGCCAGATTCGCGTCGTGCCGCACATAGGCAGGGTCGCAGCCCCCCAGCTCGAGACCCGCCCCGATGAAGCGCCCCGCGATCGCGCGCTGAATCGCGCGCCCGCCGGCCACCGAGCCGGTGAATGCAACGAAGGCCACTCGCGGATCCTTCGCGACGCCCTCGGTGTGCTCGTGCGAGAGATGCAGGGCCTGGAACACGCCTTCTGGCAAACCCGCTTCGCGAAAGCACTCCGCGAAACGTTCCGCGCACAGCGGCGTCTGTGCCGAGTGCTTCAACACCACCGCGTTGCCTGCCATGACCGCGGGGATGACGCTGTTCACCGCAATGAGATACGGATAATTCCAGGCGGCGACGGTGAATACGACGCCCAGCGGCTCGCGCCGGACGAAACGGATGAAGCCCGGCTTCGGCCCCGCATCGATGTCCGCGAGCGCCTCGAGCGCGATATCGATCATGTAGCGCGCACGCTCGAGCGTGCCGCGCACTTCGTTCGCGACATAGCGGACCGGGCGACCCATCTGCCACGTGAGATCGATCCCGATGCGGCCCTGCCTCGCTTCGAAGGCCTCACAGAACTTGCGGCAGATCGCGGCGCGCTCTTCCACTGCTACCTTGCGCCACGCGCGCTGGGCGCCGACGGCGCGATCGAGCGCGTCGTTGATTTCCGCGGCTTGCGCCAGCGGGCGCTCGACGAACACCGAGCCATCGACCGGGCTGATCGTTCTCTGAAGGGCCATGGGCCGCCGCGCTATATGATCTCGAAATAGCGCTCGAGCTCCCAATCGGTGATGTGCCGACGGAACTCGCGCTCTTCCCACTCGCGCGAAGCCGCGAAGTGATACACGAACTCTTCCCCGAACCACTCGCGTGCCATGGCTGACGCCTTGAGCCGCTGCGCGGCCTCCCACAGGGTGCGCGGGAGCGTCAGGGTTTCGGGAAACTTCATGGCATAGGCATTACCTTCGACGACTGGCTCCGGTTCCACCTTGTTTTCGATGCCCCACAACCCAGACGCGAGCGCCGCCGACAGGATGATGTACGGGTTCGCATCCGCCGCCCCCACGCGATACTCGACGCGTTGAGACTTGGCGCTGCCGGGAATCACGCGCAGCGCGCAGGTGCGGTTGTCCACGCTCCACGCCGAATCCGTCGGCGCCCAGAAGCCGGGGATCAGCCGGGAGTACGAGTTCACGGTCGGCGCCACCATCGCCAGCAGCTCCGGCATGAGGCGCTGCTGGCCGCCAACGAACCAGCGCATCGTGTCGCTCATGGTGAACGGCTTGCTGGCGTCGTGAAAGACCGGCTTGCCCGCGCCATCCCGCAATGAAATGTGGATGTGACCACTCTGCCCGGGCCAGTCCTTCGACCACTTCGCCATGAACGTCGCCATCAGACCCTGGCGCTGGGCGTGAACCTTGGCGAACGTCTTGAAGAGCGCAGCTTTGTCGGCTGCGCACAGCGCGCTGTCCACGCCGATGGCCGCTTCGATCACTCCGGCACCTGTTTCCTCGTGCAGGCCCTCGATCGGGAAATCCATCTTCTCGCCGAGGTCCAGAAGCGAGCGGTAATAGTCGCTCCATACGCTGTTGCGGATGACGCTGTAGCCGAAGTAATCCGGCGCGATCGGCTTCAGGTCGCGGAAGCACTTCTCGCGCACGGACACCGGCGTCTCGCGAAAGACGAAGAACTCGTACTCGAAACCCGCGGATGCCTCGAAGCCTAGTCGGCGCGCACGCTCGAGCACCCGGCGCAGCGTGGCTCGCGGGCAGATCGCCTCGGCCTTGCCGGTGAACTCGCCGAGAAAGAACACCACAGGCTCTTCCCACGGCAGCGGGCGGCAGCTTTCGGGCAAGAGACGGACGTTTGCGTCCGGGTAACCCGTGTGCCAGCCGGTGTAGCGCGCGTTGTCATAGAGCTGATCCTTGCTGTCCCAGCCCAGCACCACGTCGCAGAAGCCGAATCCGCACTCGAGGGCGGATTCGAACTTCGCGCGCGACATGTACTTGCCGCGCAGGATGCCGTCGATGTCGAACGCACCGACTTTCACGTGCGTGAGCCCGCGCTCGGCCACGATGGCCTGCGCATCCGCGACCGTCCTGACCTGGCGCGGCTCCATGGCTCAGCCGTGGCCTTTCTCGCCCATCGACATCGCAGACTCCTCTTCCAGCGACCGGATGAGGTGATTACGCCCGAGCACCGCAAAGTAGAGGAGCCCGAGGACGTAGAGCACCGCCACAGCATAACGCTACGGCGGTACGCCGGATCCAGACGTTACAGCCCGATGAGGCGACCCGGCCTCAGACGTTTGTCCCGCGGCAGCTTCTTGAATGGCAAGTGCGAAGGATCGGCGATGTTGGGGCCCGGCGCTTCCACCAGAACGATGCGCGAGGCGAGCTCGCCGAAGGCCGCCCTGAAATGCACCGAGCTCTTGAGCACCAGCACCCGCGCGTCCGCCGGCTCCGCGCCAAGGTGGTGAAACATGGCGGCATCCGCCGCTTGTTGCTTGCGTGAGGCGACGACGATCCTGGCGCGCCCCGTTCGCAGCAACGCCATGGGACCGAGCTCGAAGCGGCCCCCGCGATAGAAGGGGCCCGTGCCCGGGAAGCGCCCGTCACCCAGGCGCTCCACCGTAAAGCGCGCGACGAGCGGCGTCTCGCCGGCAACACCCGAACGCGCGCCAAGCGAGAGCTCGAGGGTGGCGCCGTGACCTGCCTCATGCGCACGGGCGGCGCATTCCGCATCCCAGATCACGCCAGCCAGCACGCCTTCGACATCCGCCGCGAGCAGCGCCTTCAGCAGCGACATCGTGTCGGCGTTGCCGCCCGCGCCGGGGTTGTCTTGCGTATCAGCCAGGATGACGGGGCGACCGCGTGGAATGTCGGCATCACGCGCGAGCCGCGTGGCTTGCTCGATGTCGATGAGATCGAGCGCGAACTCCTGCTCGCGCTCGACCGTTGTGGCGAAGAGCTGGCGCGCGTTGCGAGCGAGGCTGTCCGGGTCGCGACCGTAGCCGAACACTGCGGGCCCGCACTCAGGCACGTCCGCGGCCGGGAACCCTGGCGTCAGGCATAGGGATACTACGGGCGCGCGCTCCAGGCTTCGCGCCTGCTCCATCAGCGAGCGAAGCGGCTCGATCAATGTGCATTGCGTGGTTAGTGGCATGAGGAACGGGAGCGACTCATGCCATTTCGCGGGCGCTGGCGTTTTCAGGAGGTCGTGCAGCAGCGCGGCGGCTCGCGCGCCCGTCTCCGTCATATCCACGTGCGGATAGCTTCGAAAGCTCACGAGCGCATCCGCCTGCTCCACCATCCGAGCGGAGACGTTGGCGTGGAAATCGAGACTCGCGACCAGCAGCACATCGGCGCCGATCACTTTTCGCACGCGCGCCAGCACCTCACCATCGGCGTCGTCGATGTGCTCCGCGACCATCGCGCCATGCAGGTCGAGATACACCGCGTCGAGTGAACGCGCCTCCGAAAGTCGCGTGAGCATGTGGCCCACGATGGTCTCGAAAGCGTCGCGCGTGACGTGCGCGGACGGTTGAGCCGAGCACCACAGCAATGGCACGAGATCGTGCGATAGCGAACGTGCCTCATCGATGAAACCCGCCGCCGGAAGGTTGATGCCTTTCACGGCGTCGAAGAGCGCCGCCCCCGAACAAAGGCCCGGCCAGGCATCCGCCTGCTCGAAGTCGGCGAACGCGGCCCGCGACGGCGCGAAGGTATTCGTCTCGTGCTGAAACCCGCCAACCGCGATGCGTGCCATGGCGTCGCATCGTGCACGGCGCGCGAGCTTGGCGACAACTCAACGCGGCCTTGTCAATCCCTCTGTTGCAGGAACGTTACAGGGGAACTTCTCGCAATAGATATGGTTTAACCTGCGCGCAGCTCCTTTTGAGGTACAGCGTTGCCGTATTGCAACGTCGACTTCGCCTGTACCAGAAGGCGCATCCCAGCGGCGTCGGCAGGGGATTCCGACGCACACCCTGCGCAGTCCAAGAATCCAGTGAGGAGTTGAAGAAGATGAAGCGAATTACCGTGCTATGCGCGCTCGGCGCAGTGGCAGGCGTTCCCGCACATGCCGCAGACAGCGACGTGGGCGGCTGGTACGTCACACCGATGGCCGGAGTGATCCACGTCGACAAAGATCGCCCGACAGATGGGGACGACTACGCCATCGGCAGCCTGGCATTCGGCAAGCACCTGAGCGAAGCATGGTCCGCGGAAGTGCTGTTGAACGGGACCAAGTTGCAGGGCGAGCCGAATGTGCTCGCGCCGGACCTCACGGTGTGGGGAGGCTCGTTGGATCTGCTGCGCGTGTTCAACCGTTCGGGGCGGTTCTCGCCCTACATTGGCGTGGGCGCGGGCGCGCTGGAGTACGACGTGAAGCCGGGCGGTCTCGGTGCCGATGCCATGTGGCAGGCGAGCCTCGGTGCGTTCTGGACGTTGTGGGAAGGCGATGGAACGAGCTTCGCCCTGCGTCCCGATTTCAAGGCACGCTGGGATGATGCCCATTCGGCCGGCAAGCTGACCGACTACATCGGCCAGATCGGCTTCCAGTTCACCTGGGGTGGAACGAAGCGCGTGGCATCGGCTCCCCCGCCACCACCCCCGCCGCCGCCGGCCGCCACGACCGCGGCGCCGCCGCCACCGCCCGTCACACCCGCGCCCCCCGGCGATGAGGATCATGACGGCGTGACAGACGATCGCGATCGTTGCCCGGGCACGCCGGCGGGTGTCGCCGTCGATGCGAACGGCTGCCCGCAGAAGGGCTCGATCACGCTCGAAGGGGTCACATTCGATTACGACTCCGCCAATCTGCAGGCAAGGTCACTCAGCGTCCTCGATGAGGTCGCCGAAGGGCTGAAGAAGCATCCCCGCCTGAAAGTGGAGTTGCAGGGTCATACGGACAGCAAGGGACCGGCTGCATACAACCTCACGCTCTCGCAGAAGCGCGCGGACTCCGTGCGGTCCTACCTGATCAAGGACGGCGTGCCGGCCACGCAGATCACCGCGAAAGGCTACGGCGAAGGCCAGCCGATCGCGGACAACAACACGGATGCCGGCCGGGCGCAGAACCGCCGCGTCGTGATGTTCGTGCTCGAAAATCCGGGCGACGTCGAGGTCAAGGGAGCGGGCGAAGCGCGGTGACGGGGAACGTCATCGCCTGACATGGCGAAACGACAAGGCCGGCCGCGATTGCTCGCGGCCGGCCTTATTTTTTTAGCGGCTTTTTTCTGACGGGCCGTCTACCGCAAGTGGCGGACGCCTACTGCAGAAGGCTGCGGAGCATCCACGCCGTCTTCTCATGCACCTGCAGGCGCTGGGTCAGAAGGTCGGTGGTGGACTCGTCGCCCGCCTTGTCCGCGACGGGGAATGCCTTGCGCGCGGTGCGCGCGACGGCCTCGTGGCCTTTCACGAGGATTCGGACCATTTCCATCGCTTCCGGCTCGCCCACCGTTTCCTCGATGCTCGTGAGCCTGCCCAATTCCTGATAACTGCCCGGCGCCGGAAAACCCAGCGCACGAATGCGCTCGGCGATGGCGTCCAGCGCGCCCCACAGCTCCGTGTACTGCGTCATGAACATCTGATGCAGCGTGCTGAACATCGGGCCTTCGACGTTCCAGTGAAAACCGTGCGTCTTCAAATAGAGCGTGTACGTGTCCGCGAGCAGCGCGGCGAGCGCGTCGGAAATCTGCTTGCGCGCCTTGTCGTCGATGCCGATGTCGATGACGGGCGCCGAGCGGGTGGAGGGACTGGAACCTTTGGCCATGGGTGAACCTGCGGAAGGTTGGAGCGGGTGATGGGAATCGAACCCACGTTAGCAGTCGGGTGAGGGGATGACCTTGCGGCCACCCCCTCCCCTAAGAACCGTGCGTGAGACTTTCGCCTCACACGGCTCAAGCAGCTAAGCGAGCCTACCCTGATGAGGATAGGCCGGCCGTACCACTTCGATCAAGGCAAGCCGTAGTCGTCGGCTCGACCCGGGCCGTGCCACTCGGGCGCACAGCATGGTGTTGTCGATGGCACGCTGGGTGGACGATCTCCAAGTTGGTCCAGTGATCCGAGCCACCATCCGTGCGACGCACGCGATGATGAACGTCCCAGCCGGTTTGTTTCGTCACCGGCTGATGACAGAACGGACACTTCCCTTCCTGTCGATGCCACAACCAACGTAGCCGCTTCCGACCCATCAAGGTTTGCATCATCTGCTGAGCGAGACGCTTCGCAAAGTAATGCTCCCACGACGGATCATAAGGATTGGCCCCCGACTTGATCTTGAAATGCTCGCGGTAGGAAAAATCCGCGAACCTCAGGAGCCGGAAGCCTTCGACTGCAAACACCCAATCGCGAGCCCCTTCCTTGCGGAAGTAACGCCGTTTGATCCAGCGTTTGCCCTTGTTCGGATGTCGGCGTTTGGACCATCTCCACAACGCGCCAAACAGCAGGTGATCCATCTTGCGGAACGTTTCGTTGACCGCCACGCACCGATGATATTGCGCCCATCCCCGAATCAACGGGTTCAGGCACTCGATCAGTTCGGCTTGCGGCGCCGCGCGGAGGTTCCGAATGGTCTGCCGTAGCTTGTCGTAGAACGCGAGTCGATTCTTCTTGGACGGAACCGAACGCAAGCCCCCGCGGACCCAACGCAGATTCCAGCCCAAGAAGTCGAAGCCCTCGGATACATGCGTGATCTTGGTCTTCGTCGGCGACAGCATGAGGCCACGCTGAGCCAGAAAACTTTCGACCACCGGTTTGACTTCCTGCTCCAGCAACTCTCGCGAGCTGCCAGTGACGATGAAATCATCCGCATAACGCACCAAGTGCACCTTGTGCTTTCGGCTCTTGAACCGCTCATTGAGCAGCGGCTCAAGCCCATCCAAGGTGAGATTCGCCAGCACGGGGGAGATCACTCCCCTTACGCAAAAGGTAACTTTGCCCGTTGGGGGTGTTTTCCGGGCGAC
>JBDZVF010000709.1:0-1963 GCA_040255575.1 Pseudomonadota bacterium
CCAGCTGGATGGCCGCGCCCACGGTGCTTCGCCCCTTGCGCGTGATGCCGAACGAGTAATCCCGTGCGCCCAGCTCGACGCGCGCCACGTCCTTGAGGCGCACGATTTCGCCGTTGTCGCCCGTCTTCAGCACGATCTGCTCGAACTGCGACGGGTCGGACAAGCGCCCCTGCGTCGTCACGCTGAGGGTCATGTCCACCTGGCTCACCATCGGCTCATCGCCGAGGCGGCCGGCCGCAGCCTGCGTGTTCTGCTCGCGAATCGCGTCCGCCACATCCGCGGGTGTGAGCCCAAGCTCCGACAAACGATCGGGCTTCAGCCAGATGCGAATGGAATACTCGCGAGCGCCGAATACCTGGATGTCACCGACACCTGGAATACGCCGCAGCTCATCGATGACGTTGATGGTCGCGTAGTTGGAGACGAACAGATCGTCATAGCGACCATCCGGCGATTCAACCGTGATGACCTGCAGGAAGCTCGGCAGACTCTTCGCCACGGTAACGCCCTGGCGGCGCACTTCTTCCGGCAGCAGCGGCAGCGCTGTCTGCACACGGTTCTGCACGTTGATGACAGCGAGATCCGGGTTGCTGCCGACGGCAAACGTGACGGCGATTTGCAGCGCGCCGCTCGACGAGCTCGCCGAGCGGAGGTACAGCATGCCTTCGACGCCGTTGAGCGCCTGCTCGAGCGGCGTCGCCACGGTCTCCGCGATGACGTCGGCGCTCGCGCCGGGATACGCCGTCGTGACCGCGACAGTCGGCGGGGTGATGTCCGGATACATCGAGACGGGCAGGGCTCTGAAACCCGCAAGCCCCGCGATCACGATGAACGCCGACACGACCATTGCGAACAATGGCCGGTCGATGAAGAAATTCGAGATCATGTGGGCGCCTTTTCGTCCTTGCCGGCGCCGGTGGGCTGCGCCGGAACCGCATTGGGCGCGGCTTCGGCGGCCAGCGGCACGCCCTTCACTGTCGCGCCCGGCTGCACCTTCAGGATGCCGTCGACCACAATGCGCTCGCCGGCGTTCAGACCCTGGTTCACGACCACGTCGTTCTCAGACGTGGTGCCGAGTTGCACCGGGCGGAACTCCACCTTGTCTCCCGCGCCGATGAGCCACACGAACGAGCCCTGCACGCCGTGCATGACGGCGCGCTTCGGAATCACCAGCGAGCCGTTGAGCGTGACGCCGTTTACGCGCGCGCGTACCACCTGGCCGGGCAGCAGGCTCGTGCCATTGGTGAGCACGGCGCGAACTTCGACAGTGCCCGTCTGCTCGCCGACTGCTGGCGAGATGAACTCGATTTTCGCGCCCTGTGCGAGCACCTTGCCCGCGGTGTCGAGCACATCCACGGTGACCGGGTTCGATGTGCCGCCGCCATTTGCGGTGCGAATGGTCGAGGCCTCCGCTTCCGGCACCGCGAACTGCACATAGAGCTTGTCCGATTGCACGATGTGCGTGAGCAGGCTCGAGTCCGAGCCGGCCGTCACGAGACTGCCCTCGGAGCGCACTTCGCGACTCGTGAGGCCGGAGATCGGCGCGCGAACATTCGTGTACGACAGATCCAGCTCCGCGGATTGGAGCGCGGCTTGTGCCGCGGCAACGGAAGCGACCGCACTTTCATACGCGGCGATCGCGTTGTCACGATCGCGTGTGCTCACGAGCCTTTGCTCGAACAGCGACACGACGCGCTCCTGATCCCGTCTCGCGTTTTGCAGGTTCGCCTGCTGCACGCCGACTTCGGCGCGGGCTCGCGCGACCGTGGCTTCGAAGGGCGCGGGGTCGATTCGGAAGAGCACGTCGCCTTCCTTCACGCGCGACCCTTCCTGATACAGGCGCTTTTGCAGGATGCCCGAGACGCGCGCGCGCACCTCCACCTCACGCACGCCCCGAAGTTGTGCGGCATGCTCCAACGTGAGCGCGAGCGCCCGCGGCTTCACTTCCAGCGCACCGACCTCG
>JBDZVF010000216.1:0-10173 GCA_040255575.1 Pseudomonadota bacterium
ACGCAAGACCAATCGGGCCACAGAACAACCCGACAATCTTCCCCGTCTCATCCACATCGATATTCACCGCCGACGGAACCTTCGGCAGCCCGGGCATCGTCATGACATCGCCACAGATCATCACGACGAACTCCGCGCCGGCTGCAAGCCGCACTTCGCGAATGTTGACCACATGCCCGCTCGGCGCGCCGAGCAGCTTCGGGTCCGTCGAGAAGGAGTACTGCGTCTTCGCCACGCACACGGGATAGTGCCCGTAGCCAGCGTCCTGCAGATCCTTGATCTGCTTGCGCACCTTGCTGTCGGCCGTGATGTCGGACGCGCCATAGATCTTCTGCGCGATCGTCTTCATCTTGTCCCACAGCGTCTGCGAGTCTTCGTACACGAACTTGAAGTTGTCGTGATGCTGCTCGCAGAGCTCGATGACTTCCTTCGCGAGCTCCAGCGCACCCTTGCCGCCGTTCGCGAAGTGCGTGCAGGAGATGATCTTCACGCCGAGGTGATCGAGCTTGTCCTTCATCGCCTGGCGCTCGGCTTCCGTGTCTTCGGCGCGGCCGTTGATGGCCACGACGACCGGCAGGCCGTAATGATTGCGAATGTTGTTGATGTGGCGCTCGAGATTCGGCAGGCCCTTGATCAGCGCCTCCACGTTCTCCTTGCCCACTTCCTTCACATCCACGCCGCCGTGGAACTTGAGCGCGCGGATGGTCGCGACGATCACCGCGCACGAGGGGCGCAGCCCCGCCTTGCGACACTTGATATCGACGAACTTCTCGGCGCCGAGGTCCGCACCGAAGCCCGCCTCCGTCACGACGTAGTCGCCGAGTTTCAAGGCGGTCTGCGTCGCCATCACCGAGTTGCAGCCGTGCGCGATGTTCGCGAACGGGCCGCCGTGCAGGATCGCCGGATTGTTCTCGAGCGTCTGCACCATATTCGGCGACATGGCATCGCGCAGCAGCGCGGTCATCGCGCCGTGCACCTTCAGGTCCTTCGCGCGAATCGGCTTCTGGTCGCGCGTGTAGGCGATCACGATCTTGCCGAGACGCTCCTTCAGATCCTGCACGCTGGTGGCGAGACAGAAGATCGCCATCACTTCGGACGCGACGACGATGTCGAAGCCATCCTGGCGCGGGAAACCGTTGCCCGGGCCACCGAGCGCCACGGTGATGTCACGCAGCGCGCGGTCGTTCATGTCGACGACGCGCTTCCACGTCACGCGACGCACGTCGATGCCGAGCTCGTTGCCGTGGTGAATGTGATTGTCGATCGCCGCGGCGAGCAGGTTGTTCGCGAGCGCGATCGCGGTGAAGTCGCCGGTGAAGTGGAGGTTGATGTCCTCCATCGGCACGACCTGCGAATAGCCGCCGCCGGCCGCGCCACCCTTCACGCCGAACACCGGGCCGAGCGCCGGCTCGCGCAGGCAGATGACCGCCTTCTTGCCGAGCTGGTTGAGCGCGTCGCCGAGGCCCACCGTGGTGGTGGTCTTGCCTTCGCCCGCAGGCGTCGGCGAGATGGCGGTGACGAGCACGAGCTTGCCGTTCGGTTTGCTCTTCAGCTTCTCGATGGCCTTCAGCGAAATTTTCGCCTTGTAGCGGCCGTAGGATTCGAGGTCGTCCTCGGAGAAACCGAGTTTCGCCGCGACCTCGGTGATGCGCTTCATTTTCGCCGCTTGGGCGATCTCGATATTGCTGGCCAAAGGAAGGTCCACCGCTCAATTGGAATCAGGGGGCGGGGACTCTAGCAAACAAAGCGCATCAGGAGCACGCGCGCCGCGACGAAAACGCTGCGGCCCGAGGGCGCGAATCGCCTTATTTATGGCTCATATAAGCGAGCCGAATAGCTGCGCGACGCTCAGGCGCTCAGGGCGCCCGGCAGCTCCCCGGCATCGAGGCCGCCGCCCGCGCGCTCGCGCTCCGGCACGGCCGCCGGCCGCGTCTTGCGATCGGGCTTCGCGGGCCCGCGGTGGCTGAAGCTCGCAATCGGCGCCGGCGCAAAGGTGGTGCCGCGGGCCGCGAAATCCCGCGTGACGATGTCGCCGGTATCGAAGCGAATGAGCGGCATCGCGCCCGGGACGAGATCCGTGATGATCAGTCGTCCCGGCCCCTTCCCCGGCGTCGCATGCAGGGACTCGATGACGAACTCCTCCGTGAACGAACGATAGCCAGCAACGCCTGGTCGCGAGTACGCGATCAGACCCTGCTCCGGCGTCGAATAGAAATCCGCCACCTTGGCGCCGAACGTGGATTCGAGCAGCGCGCGCTTCGCGTCGGTGAGCTGCTCCGCCGTGCTCACCACGACGCGCGGTTGCCACGCCGGCTCGCTGCTCGAAGCAAGTCGTGTCGCCAGCCGAGTCAAGGCACCAAGCGGCCCATACAGCACGGAGGGACGAACGCGGGAATACGTTGCAAGGATCGTTTCAGCGTCGAGCGCGGGATCCACACGCGTCCACCGCAAGAGCGAAGCCCCGGTGGGCATCAACGCGTCGTCGGAAATGATCATCACCCGCTGGCCCGGCACATACCCGACATGCCGCAGCGCCTCCCAGAGACGATTGCGCTGCCGATGCAGCGCCCGCTTGTCGACGGCGACACCGCGAAAGCGCTGATCGATTCGATCTTCGGGCGGGCAATCGAGCAGATGCGCACGCGTGACGACCGGCAGGAACTCGAGGGGCACCGAGGAGTAGATGCGCGTGAGATCCACGCCCGCCTGCTGCCAATGTCGTCGATAGAACGGCACGTGCTCCGCGGCGTCCATGATCACCCGTCGAAGTTGTATCGCGTTCATGTTTCTCGGTCCCCGATTTGACAGAAAGTCCGGCTGTCTCGAGCTGCCGTTCGCAGGCCCGTTGCAGCTCTCATGCCACAGCGAAAAAAGCCTCTGGAAAGGCTCAGAAGCCCTGATTTATCGACTTGCGGCGGGTCCGCCACACCTGCCGGCGTGTACAAAGGCCCTGGCGTGTGTAAAAGCGCGCGACGAGCGCTTGCGACCAAGGTCACAGTCGCGCCGGCGTGCGGCCGACGGACGTCGCGTTTTGGGCCTTTGCCGGGCGATGCCGCCAGTACTGTTGATTCGCACACAGTCATAACCGACAGCTCGGGAGAAACTTTTCGCAAAGCAACTTGCGGCAGTTTCATGACACACGCCGATGCACCCCCTGACGCCGGCCCGGCCAGCGCGCTCGACACGCGCGCCACGAGCCGTGGGGACGTCAGTGCGCTGCTGGAGCGGTACAACCGCCCCGCCACGATCATTGCCGCCTGCACGATCCTGGCGCTGGACCGGATTCTTCCGGGATACCTCTTCATGGGGGCTGCGTACGTCATCGTCGTGACGCTTAGCCTATGGGCGCCGCGCGAACGGGACACCTACCTTGCGGCAACCCTCGTCACCCTCTTTTCGGCACTTGACGCCGTCCTGACGCCCGTTCCGTACTCGTGGTACGCACATTTCGCCAACCGCGGGCTCGCGGTGCTGGTGATCTGGGGATGCGCCGCCATGTGCCTGTGGCAGAAACGGCAGGGCCTCGCGGATGCCGTCGCCCTTTCGCAGGCTGAACGCGCGCTCACGGAAAGCCGCGACCTTCTGGGTGCCCTCGCCCGCGCCGAGAAAGCCGAAGACGCGCATCGGCAGGCCGAAGCACGGCTCGCACGCGCCATTCGGGGCACGAGCGATGGGCCGTGGGAGTTCGAGGTGGCGACCGGCCGCTACTGGCTGGCGCCGCACTGGCGCACCATGCTGGGCTACAACGTCGACGAACTGCAGGATCCGACCGCGGACCTGCTTCGCACGCTGATCCACCCGGAAGACCTGCCGCTGCAGCAGGCCGCGTTTCAGAGATGCCTCGAAACCGGCGTGTACGACGCCGAGTTCCGCGTGCGCAACAAGAGCGGCGAATACCGCTGGTTCCGCTCGCGCGGCATCTGCGAAAAGGACGCCGAGGGCCGGCCCGTACGCGTTTCCGGCGCCCTGCAGGATGTGACGGAGCGTCGCCAGTATCAGCACGATCTCATCGAGGCGCGCGAAGCCTCGGCCGCCGCGAACCGCGCGAAAGGCGAGTTCCTGGCGAACATGAGCCACGAGATCCGTACGCCGATGAACGGCGTGATCGGCATGACGGAGCTGCTGCTCGACACCGATCTCGACCCCTCACAGCGCGACTACACCGAGACGATCCGCGACAGCGCCACCGCGCTCCTCACGGTCATCAACGACATTCTCGACTTCTCGAAGATCGAGGCGGGCAAGCTCGACCTCGAG
Organism: Pseudomonadota bacterium; assembly: GCA_040255575.1. Classification (GTDB taxonomy): domain Bacteria; phylum Pseudomonadota; class Gammaproteobacteria; order Steroidobacterales; family Steroidobacteraceae; genus JADGHX01. The sequence goes on from JBDZVF010000216.1 coordinate 4,258, forward strand.
CACATCGAGCTCGACCTGCGCGACACCATCGAAGACGTGGCGCGCCTGCTTGCGATCCAGGCGCATGGCAAGGGGCTCGAGCTCACCGCGCACATCGATCCGAAGGTGCCCGATCTCGTCAAGGGCGACCCGGCGCGCCTGCGCCAGATTCTCGTGAACCTCGGCAGCAATGCCGTGAAGTTCACCGAGAAGGGCGAAGTGGCCATCGATGTGCACGTGATCGAAGCGACGGGCGAAAGCGCCCTGCTCCGCTGCGAAGTGCGCGACACCGGCCCCGGCATTCCCAAGTCCCGGCAGGACGCGCTCTTCAAGCCCTTCTCGCAGGTCGATGCCTCCACCACGCGCAAGTTCGGCGGCACGGGCCTCGGCCTTTCGATCGTGAAGCGTCTTGCCGAGCTCATGGGCGGCACTGCGGGGCTCGAGAGCACGGAAGGCGTCGGCTCGACGTTCTGGTTCACCACGCGCGTGGGCATCGCGGAACGCAAGCACCTCGATCTGCAGGCCCAGCATGAGGCGTTGCGCGGCCTGCGCGTGCTCGTGGTTGATGACAACGCGACGAACCGCAAAGTGCTCACGGGGCAGCTCGAAGCGAACGGCATCAGGCCCGTGTGCGTTTCGACCGCGCAAGACGCCCTGCAGGAACTCGTGGACGCCACCGTGTCCGACCAGCCGTTCCAGGTGGCGCTGCTCGATTTCCACATGCCGGAATGCGATGGCGAGCAGCTGGGCCGCCTCATTCGAACTTACGATCACCTGACACACACGCGCCTGGTGCTGCTCACGTCGTCCGGCCATCGCGGGGACGCGCAGCGTTTTGCGGATCTCGGCTTCGCGGGGTACCTCGTGAAGCCCATCACCCGCCGGGATCTCACGGCGTGCCTGAGCCTCGTCATGTCCAACAGCGCGGAGTCCTGGAAACGACGCGCTCAGCCGCTCGTCACGCGCCACCAGGTGCGCGCGGTGCGAGTGGAAGCCGACCGTCGCATCCTGCTCGCCGAGGACAACCCGGTGAACCAGAAGGTGGCGCGCATGGTTCTCGAGAAGCTGGGGATCGAAGTCACCGTGGTGGGCAACGGGCGTGAAGCGATCACCGCGTGGCGCGGTGGCGGCTACGACCTCATCCTGATGGATTGCCAGATGCCCGAGCTCGACGGCTACGAAGCCACGCGCGAGATCCGGCGCATCGAGCAGGCCCGCACCCACATCAGCCGCCTCAACAAGAGCATCCCCATCGTCGCGCTGACCGCGCATGCCATGAAGGGCGACGACGACAAGTGTCGCGAAGCCGGTATGACCGACTACCTCACGAAACCCCTCGACCGCGTCAAGCTGCAGGCGTGCCTGGAACAGCACCTCGGGAAGCTGGGGGGCGGGGAAGCTGCTGAAGAGGCCGCCCCGGGGGCTGCCGCGCCGGCGCCCGCCGCGCCTGCACCGGTCGATTGGGGCGCGTTCATGAAGTCCATGGACGGGGACGAAATGCTCGCGCGCGAGCTGGTGGATCTCTTCATCGAAAGCGGCGACGAGACCCTGGCGGCCATCGTGAATGCCCTGGGGATGAACGATTACGCGGCGGTCAGTGAGCAGGCTCATTCGCTCAAGGGCGCGAGCGCGAACCTGAGGGCGACCGCGGCCGCGGAGGCCGCTGCGAAGCTGGAAGCGGCGGCCAAGGCGGGGGATGCGCCGAATGTCAGCACCCTGACTACGGCGCTGAAGACGGAAGTCACGCGCACGATCGACTACCTGCGCACGAAGATGACGGCGTCGGCTTAGGCGGGCGGGTCGGGTTTGGCGGTCATTTCGGCTTAGGGCGATCGGGTCGGCTCAGGCGGTCGCCTCTGCCCAGGCCGGCGTCAAGAAGCCCTCAATCGCCGGGCGGCTCAGAGTGGCTCACTGTCAGAGCACCTGTTCACCGCCCCGAGCACCTGTTCTCGCCTCCCAGAACCCCCTGTCGCCAGAGCACCTGTTCGCGCCGAAGCATCTGTTCGACAGCGGGGCCGGGCCCGCCGCGCTATCATTCGCGCCCCCCTTTTTTCGTCCCAAAGGCCTCCGATTGAAGGAATCCTGGCAAGCCTCCACGCTTGCGCCGTTCCGCTCGCGCACATTCCTCAAGATCTGGTCGGCCAGCCTCGTCTCGAACTTCGGCAGCCTCATCCAGGCGGTTGGCGCGTCGTGGCTGATGACTTCGCTCGCACCCTCCGCGGATTACGTCGCCCTGGTGCAGGCCTCGACCTCGCTTCCCATCATGCTTCTGGCGCTGCCGTCCGGCGCGATCGCGGATATCTGGGATCGGCGCACGATCATGATCATCGCGCAGGCGGTGATGCTGACGGTTTCGGTGGTGCTGGCCGTGATGGCGTACCTGGGCCACCTCACGCCCTGGTCTCTCCTCAGCATGACCTTCCTGATCGGGTGCGGTACCGCTTTGTACGGCCCCGCGTGGCAATCGTCGGTCGGCGAGCAGGTGCCGCGCGAGGACATCGCGGCAGCGGTCGCGCTCAACACGATGTCGTACAACCTGGCGCGCACGGCAGGCCCGGCCATCGGCGGCGTCATTGTCGCCGTTGCCGGCGCATCGATGGCCTTCCTGGTGAACGCGATGACCTACGTTGGTCTCCTCACCATGCTCGCCACCTGGAAGCGCCCGAAGCCCGAGCAACACCTTCCCCCCGAAACAATGTTCCTCGCGATGGGTACCGGGCTGCGTTACTCGCGCCTGTCCCCCGCGATCCGCGCCGTGCTGCTGAGGGGTTTTGTGCTCGGCGTGGCCGGCGGCGCCATCTGGGCATTGATGCCTCTCATCGCCAAGGATCTGCTGAAGGGCGGCCCGACGATCTACGGACTGCTCTTCGGCTTCTTCGGTGTCGGCGCGGTGTGCGGCGCCCTGCTCAGCACAGCGGCTCGGCTGAAGATGCAGAACGAGAAGCTGGTGCGGCTGGCGACGCTCGGATTTGCGCTGACGGCGGGGATTGCGGCGTTTAGCTCCACGCTCGTGCTCACCCTCTTCGCGTTCGTGATCGGCGGCGCCTCCTGGGTGTTGATGCTTTCCACGTTCAACATCACCGTGCAGCTGTCGTCGCCCCGATGGGTGGTCGGGCGTTCGCTCGCGATCTATCAGATGCTCGTGTTCGGGGGGCTCGCCATCGGCAGTTGGATGTGGGGGGTGGTGGCGGAGAACCACGGCCTGGTTGTCGCGCTGGCGGCATCGAGCGTGATCCTGGCGCTCTCCACGCTACTCGGGTTCTACGCGCGGCTTCCGCAGACGGACAACTTCAACCTCTCCGCCGCGCGCGGCGCGTTCAACGTGACGCCGAGGGTGGAGCTCGGCCCCGAGAGCGGGCGCGTGATCACGACGGTGACGTATCAGGTCGCGCCACACGACCACGCCGCATTCGTGCGGGCGATGCAGGAAGTTCGGCGCATCCGCCGTCGCGACGGCGCCCGTCGCTGGATGCTGATGCAGGACATGACCGAGCCGGAGGTGTGGGTCGAGCGCTTCCACAGCCCAAGCTGGGTGGAACACGTGCGGCGCTATCACCGCTTCACCGTTTCCGATCAGGAGATCGAGCGTCGCGCGCTCGCGTTTCATCGGGGTGCCGAGCCGCCGAAGATCCGGCACCTGCTGGAACGCTCCGCGGGCGAGATCCCCACCACCCAAACCGAATCGCAGAAGCTCGCTGATCGCGCGGTGGTCAGCGATCCGAACCTGCCAAGCAGCGCCGGCTCCACCTGAGCGCTCCCCGCGCCCGTAAGGGGCGCCACGGGCGGACAAAGCGGTTCGGGCAGGAGTACATTCGCGTTCACGGGTCCATTGGGCGCCTCGCGCGCCGAATTGGAGGAAGACATGAGCGCTGTCTTGCTCGCGATATTCCCCGATTACGATGTCGCCAGCCGCGTGCGTCTGGCTCTCTTCGAAGACGGCTTTCCCACGGATCGCATCGAGCTCACCGCGTGTCGTGAACCCGGTCGGGCCGGGCTGCATCCGGATGACAGCCAACATCGCCAGTTCACAACGTACTTCGGTACTCTCCTCACGGGTCCCGAGGAGCAGGAATTTCCCGAGCACCTGGCCAGCAGGCTGGATGACGGAGCCGCGGCCGTTACCGTGCATCCGCGCGGTCCGGTAGAAACGTTGCGCGCGACGCAGATCCTGGCTCATGCGCAGCCCACGGAAGTCGTGCAGCACGAGATCACCGATCAGGGTTGGGAGCACGCGGCCGCGCGGGGCGCAAAGCCCTGGGTGAGTCATCTGTGGGTCGAGAATCACAGCAACGCCCACTGCATCTACTGCGCGCTATTCGAAAAGAATCTGCCTTGATCGGTCGCGGGGCGGCCCCGTCAAGGAGCCGCCCCGCATTGCCGATCACGCGCGCGACGCCTGCTTTTCCGACCGATCACCAGATCGAGACGCGCTCTTCGGGCAGCAGGTACAGCTTGTCGCCCGGTTTCACATCGAACGCCTTGTACCAGGCGTCCATGTTCCGCACCGTGCCGTTCACGCGGAAATACGCCGGGCTGTGCACGTCCGACAGCACCTGCTCGCGCAGCACCCCGTCGCGATATTTCGCTCGCCACACCTGCGCCCACGAGAGGAAGAAGCGCTGATCCCCGGTGAGCCCGTCGATCACCGGCGCTTCCTTCCCGTTGAGGGAACGGTGATAGGCCGTGTAGGCCATGTTGAGCCCGCCGAGATCGCCGATGTTCTCGCCCAGCGTGTTGGCCCCGTTCACATGAAGGCCCGGCAAGGGCTCGAACTGCGAGTACTGCTTCACCAGAACGTCGGTGCGCTCCATGAAGGCCTTCGCATCCTGCGGCGTCCACCAATCCATGAGGCTGCCGTCCGGGCCGAACTTGCGGCCCTGATCATCGAACCCGTGGCCGATCTCGTGACCGATCACCGCGCCGATCGCGCCGTAGTTCACCGCCGGGTCGGCGTTCGGATCGAAGAACGGCGGCTCGAGAATCGCGGCCGGAAACACGATCTCATTGTTCTGCGGGTTGTAGTACGCATTGATCTCCTGCGGCATCAGGAACCACTCGGTGCGATCCACCGGCTTGTCGAGCCGCGCCAGCTGACGATTCCAGTCCCAGAGCGCCGCGCGCTTTGCATTGCCCAGCGGATCGCCGCGCTTGATCTCGAGCGCGGAATAGTCCTTCCACTTGTCGGGATAGCCGATCTTCGGCAGGAAGGTCGCGAGCTTTTCATGCGCGCGCTTCCTGGTTTCCGGCGTCATCCACGTGAGCGCGTCCAGCCGCTCGCCGAGCGAAGCGAGCAGGTTCGCAACGAGGTGCTCCATCTTCTCTTTCGAGGCGGGCGGGAAGTACTTCGCGACATACACCTGCGCCACCTGCTCGCCCAGCGCTCCGTTCACGTTGTCGACCGCGCGCTTCCAGCGCTCGCGCTGCTTCGGTTGCCCGCGCATCGTCGCGCCGTAAAAGCCGAAGCGTGCATCGTCGAACTTCTGCGGCAGCACCGGCGCATTGCTGTTGAGATGATGGAATGTGAGGTAGTCCTTGAGCGTGCCGAGCGGCGTTTGCGCAAAGACTTTCGCAATGTCCCGAATGGCCGTGAGCTCGCCGAGCACCACGTCCTGGCGCGAACCGAGCCCGGAGGATGCAAGGAACGCTCGCCACTCGAAGCCCGGGGCATATTTCACCAGCTGATCGACGGTGCGCGGGTTATAGTTCTTGTCCACGTCGCGTCGCTGCTCGATCGACCAGCTGACCCTGGCGATGGCCGTCTCGAACGCCATGATCCGCCGCGCCTTCGCTTTCGTGTCCGCGATGCCCGCGAGTTCCAGCATCTGCGCGATGTACTCTTCGTACTTCGCGCGAATGTGCTTCAGCTGCTCATCCTGCTTCAGGTAGTAGTCGCGGTCCGGCAGCCCGAGCCCGCTCTGGCCGATGTCCACCGCATAC
>JBDZVF010000710.1:0-1957 GCA_040255575.1 Pseudomonadota bacterium
ACACGTGGTCGAGGCGGTTCGAAGCCGCGCCGAGCTGGGCCCGCAGCGTGCCCACCTTTCCGAGGGCGTCGTTGATGCTCGTGATGACCGCGTTCGTGCCGGCCGTGAGCTCCGTGCCGGTGCCCGCTGTGGCGTAGTTCGTGCTGACCGTGTCGAGCGCGTCGACGACATCGCCCAGGCTCGTCTCGGTGTCGACGGTCATCGTCTCGTTGGCGCTGGCACCGATCTGGAACGTGATGCCGCCGGCGGTGCCGAAGATGCCCGCCGCCGCGGCCGGCACGGCCGTGCCGTCCGCGCTGAAGAGCGTCTGGCCGCCGAACGCCGTGCTCTTCATGATGTTGCCCAGCTCCTCGCCGAGCGCGTCGAACTCGGCCTGCAGGGCCGCCTTGTCATCGGCGGTCGAAGAGGCGTTGAAGGCTTCCGTCGCCAGATCCTTCATTCGCAGCAGCACGTTGCTGAGCTCGTCGAAGGCGCCCTCGGCCGTCTGCATCATGGAGATGCCGTTCTGCGTGTTCTTCTGCGCCACCGCCATGCCGCGGGTCTGCGCATTGAGGCGAACCGCGATCTGCAGGCCGGCCGCGTCGTCCATCGCGGAGTTCACGCGATAGCCCGTGCCGAGGCGGGTGAGGGAGGTGGTCAGCGACCTCTGCGTGTTGCCGACCGAGTTCTGCGAAGACAACGCCGCAGCGTTCGTGTGAAGACTAAGCATGGAAAACTACTCCTGGTGGATTGACGTCGAGAGCGACACCGTCAGTGTCTTCGCGCCCTCATGACTCGTAAGGCGACACCAGGAGGCGGCAGCTTAAAGCGCCTCATTATGCTCGTGGCAGTGAACCGCCCCGCCGATTCCTCCCCCAACTGACGGCGCGCGCCGCCATCCCCGCGCCGTCCCCGGTCACGCTCGAACCATTTGCCCCCGCCTCACTGAAATTCGTCCTCGTGAGGCAACTGAAATATGCTGTGCGGCGCTCGCCACCTGCATCACCGACGAGGAGCGTGCATCCGGCATGACTACCAGGGCCCGCCAATGGCTGATCGTGCTCGGTACCGTAGTGCTGGTGACTGCGGCGTACACGGTCGCAGGTTTCGTCGGCGTGCCGCACCTGCTGCGCTCGCAGCTACTGTCCTTCGTACACGAGCACTACGGGCGGACGGCTTCCATTGGCGAGATTCGCTTCAACCCGTTTACGTTTGCGCTCGAGGCGCGTGACTTCTCGCTGCCTGACGCAGACGGCAAGGCGATGCTGGCGTTCGGGCGGCTCTGGCTCGACCTCGATGCGGCGACGCTTTGGCGGTTCGCGCCCACTTTCACGGATATCGAAATCGAGCGGCCCGCCCTCCGCACGCTCGTGCGCAAGGATGGCGCACTCAATCTCGCCGACCTCGCGAAACCGTTCGAGACCCCTCGCGAGGCGCCGCCACCGCCGGAGGAGAAACCGGCACGCCTGTACGTGAACCGCTTCAGCGTCAACGCAGGGAATGTGACGTTCGAGGACGATTCTCGGCCCTCGCCGTTCAGGGCGCATCTCGAGCCCATCACCTTCGAGTTGCGGGATTTCAGCACGACCGCGAACACCGACAACAGCTATGCGCTGATCGGTGCGTCGACGCGCGGCGAAAAGTTCGCGTGGAACGGGTCGTTGAGCGTTGCGCCGCTCGGCTCGCAGGGAAGGTTCGAGGTGACGGATCTGCAGGCGCGGACGGTGTGGTCCTATCTGCGGGATTCGCTCGGATTCGAGCTTTCCGGGGGGCGCATCAACTTCAAAGGGGATTATCGCTTCGCGGCGTCTCCTGCGACGGCGCTCGGCGTGAACGTGCACAGCGTTTCCGTAGCGGATCTGGGCATCCGGCCCGCTGGACAGGAAGCGGATTACATTCAGCACGCGAACGTGCAGGTGGACAACACGCGACTCGATCTCAGTGGCGAGCGTGTGGAGGTCGGGAAGATTCGCCTCAC
>JBDZVF010000217.1:0-10151 GCA_040255575.1 Pseudomonadota bacterium
TACTGTTGGAGTCGCAGCTGCCCCGAGCGCAGCTGAAGGAGGAAGTAGCCGGCGTAACGACTGCGCGCGATGCGCTCGGGCGTGCGACGAATCGACTGGGTATCCGCCTGAACCAGGCTCACCGTCGCCGGGCCGAGCTCGAACTGGTCGAGGCGCGCGGAAAAGCGCTCGCGATCGGGGCTGTCGATCTCGATCTCGAGGAACGAGCTGCAGATCGTGTCGACCCAGTAGGACAGCGCGTGGCGGGAGTCGACGTCCGCCGTAGACCAGCTACGGCGTGCCGGAGTGGGAAGCATGGCGACCATTTATCAGGGCCCTGACATGGCTCGGCCGACGATACTGCCCCCCTGGTGCCCGGCACGCAAGCCGTGGTCCCGGGCCGCCCGATCATTATGTTGTGATTCAGCCTCGCTCGCGCACCCACGTGCCGATGCGGTCCAGCAGCTCGGTCATCACCTGCTGGTTCGTCCGGCCGCTGCGGACCAGGACGTGGAAACCATGATCCGCCGCTTCGATCTTCGCCAGCGTCGCCCGCTCGGCGAGCGCGCGCGTGACGGGCTCCAGCAGCTCGAGGTCCGCCAGCTCATCGCGCGTGCCCTGGAGAAACAGCATGGGGATGCGCACGTCCGCCAGATGCGCCGCGCGCGAGTCCGATGGCTTTTTCGCAAGATGCAGTGGGAAGCCGAGGAAGATGATCCCTCGCACGCCCGGCAAGGGAGCCAGCGCCTGCGCCTGCGATGTCATGCGCCCGCCGAAGGATTTGCCACCCGCGAACAGCGGAACACCCGGTAGCAGGCGGGCGCCTTCTTCGACAGCGGCGCGTACGGTCGCGTGACAAATGGGCGGCGGGTCCGGCCGACCGGATCCTCGCTCCATGTAGGGGAATTGATATCGGAGCGTCGCGATCTCGCGCTCGGCGAGGCCGACGGCGACATCGTTCATGAAGCTGTGAGTGATGCCGGCCCCGGCGCCGGGCGCGAACACATACAGCGCGGTGCTTTTCGGGCCGTGGGTGAAGAGGCCCGATACCGTTGCGCCTGATGCCGCCGTACCGCCTGATGCGGTGGTACTGCCTGGCGCGGCGGTGTTGCTTGGCGCGGCGGTGTTGCCTGGCGCGGCGGTGTTGCCTGGCGCGGCGGTGTTGCCTGGTGCGGCCGCACTGCTCGATGACGCCGTATTGCCTGCGCTGCCCGATGCTCCCCGCACGCCCACCGCGATGCTGATCGGCTTGGTTTCAGCCTGCCCCATGTCAGAATGCCCCGCGCCGCTGCATCGACAGGCATTGTAGACGACATGGCTCGCCCGCTCGGACCCTACGCTTCGAAGCGCTCGTTCACCCGCACGCCGGAGCCTGCGCCGAAGGTGGTTTCGCGCAGCGGGCCCTTGCTGTTCGTGATCCAGAAGCATGCCGCACGCCGCTTGCACTATGACTTCCGGCTCGAGCTCGATGGCGTGCTGAAGTCGTGGGCCGTTCCCAAGGGCCCCTCGCTCGAGCTGGGGGACAAGCGGCTCGCGGTCGAAGTGGAGGATCATCCGTTCGATTACGCCTCGTTCGAAGGCGTCATTCCGGAGAAGCAGTACGGTGCCGGCAATGTCATCGTCTGGGACTGTGGCGTCTACTCGCCGGATGAAGGGGAGCGCTACTCGTTCAGCAACCGCGCCGAAGCCGAAGAGCGCGTGCGCAAGGAACTCGCGAACGGGAAACTGAGCTTCTTTCTGCGTGGTGAGAAACTGAAAGGCTCGTTCGCCCTGGTGAGAACGGCAGCGGACCCCAAGCAATGGCTGCTGTTGAAGCACAAGGATCGGTTCGCGAACACGGGCGATGTGCTCTCCAACAGCCGCTCGGTGCTTTCCGGTTCGGCGCTCGATGAGTTGTCCGCGCGTGCGCCGCCGGTGCGCCTCGACGCGGCTCGTCTTGCGCCAACGGGCCCGGCGGAACCGTTTCCGCGGAAACTCGCGCCGATGCTCGCAGAGCTTGGGGATGGCGTTCGCACGGAGAGCAACTGGACGTACGAGCCCAAGCTCGATGGTTATCGCGCGCTCGCGTTCATCGAGAAGGGCAAGGTGCGGCTCATCTCCCGTCGCGGCATCGATCTCACGGCGCCGTTTCCGGAAGTGGTTGCCGATCTCGCCGCTCAGGCGGTCGACACGATGGTTCTCGATGGCGAAATCACTGCACTTGGGGAGGACGGGCGCCCCTCGTTCAACGCGCTTCAGAATCGCGCCCAGGCGAAGGGCTCCCGCCAGCTTGCCGAAGCGCAGCGCAAGTCACCGGCCATCTACGTGTGTTTCGACCTGTTGCATTTCGAGGGCCTCAATCTGCGCGACGCGCCGTATCAGGATCGGCGCCGGTATCTCGCGCAATGCGTGCTCCCGTCGCGCCATGTTCAGCTCGTGCACACATCGCACGATGCGGAGTCGCTTTACTCTGCCGCCGTGGCGAGTGGCTTCGAAGGCATCGTCGGCAAGCGGAACGACAGTCCGTATCTGCCGGGCAAGCGGTCGAACAACTGGCGCAAGATCAAAGCCTGGCAAACGGTCGACCTCGTCGTCGGCGGCTACACACGGGGGAAGGGGGACCGCGAATCGCTTGGCGCCGTGCTGCTCGGTTACTGGGAAGGGACGAAGCTTCGGTATGCGGGGCATGCGGGCTCGGGTTTCGACGGGCGGGTCGTCGCCGAGCTGCTGGCGCGCTTCAAGCCTCTGGAACGGAAGGACTCGCCCTTTGCCGAGAAGCCGCCGCTGCACCGGCCGACCTCCTGGGTACAACCCAAACTGGTGGTGGAAGTCACGTTCGCACGCTGGACGCCTGACGGGCTCCTGCGCGAGCCCGTGTTCGTGCGGGTCCGGGACGACCTGCGCCCGCGGTCGATCACCGCGAAGCGGGTGAAGCAGGTTGCGCGCGCCGCAGGCGGCAGCCGCGCCGGCGAGATCGGCCATAGCCGCGATACCGGCGATGCGGGCGATACCCGGGGTAGCGGCAGGGTCGGCAATAGCAGCCCTTCAGTCCCCGGCGCGCACACGCGGGCTGCGATTGCGGGGGAGTCGAACGCCACGACGAGCTCCACCAGGAACGCCTCGACGAGGACGCCCGCCGACGAGATCGCCGACATCCTCCAGCAACTTGCCACCGATGCAAAACAACTCACGCTCGACATCGGTGGCGCCAAACTGCCCCTGAGCAACCTCGACCGGGTCTACTGGCCCGCCGACCCCCGGTTCAAGCAGCCTGCCATCACGAAGAGGGATTTCATTCGCTATCTCGCGGCCGTGTCGCCCTACATGCTGCCGCACCTCAGGGACCGTCCGCTCACCATGATCCGCATGCCCACCGGCATCGACGGCGAGCGTTTTTTCCAGAAGCACTGGGATGCGAGTTATCCCGACTTCGTGCAGACGATCACCGTGTTCTCCGAGCACAAAGACGATCGGCACGACTACATCTTGGGGAATAACCTGCCGACGCTACTATGGCTAGGGCAGGTCGGCACGCTCGAGTTCCATGTGTGGCATTCCCGAGCGGCGGTCGAGGCCGATTCGCTGAGCAAGCTCACCGACTACTCCAGCAGCCTCGAGGCACTGGAAGCCTCCGTGCTCAATTATCCCGATTATCTGGTGTTCGACATCGATCCCTACATCTACTCGGGCAAGGAGCCGAAGGGTGCCGAGCCAGAGCTCAACAAGAAAGGCTTCGCGGTGGGGCGCCGCGTGGCCTTCTGGCTCCGGGACCTGCTGAAGGAAATGTCCCTGACGGCCTATGTGAAGACTTCGGGAAAGACCGGTCTGCACGTGTTCGTGCCCATCGAGCGCATCGTCACCTTCACGGAAGCGCGCCACCTGTGCGAAATGGTGGGCCGGCATCTCATGAAGGAGCACCCCCGCGACATCACCATGGACTGGGCGGTCATCAAGCGGACCGGCAAGATTTTCATCGACTACAACATGAACGTCCGGGGCAAGACCCTGAACGTGGCCTACTCGCCGCGGGGGGTGCCGGGCGCGCCGGTCTCCATGCCCCTCACCTGGGAGGAGCTCGAAGCGGCCGAACCGCTCGATTTCCGGGTCGCAAATGTGCTACGTCGCTTGGACAGCGCCGGGGACCGGTGGCATGATATTTTTGCCTCAAAGCAAAGCCTTACACGCGCTTTTTCCATCGAGGGATAACCATGGCGGCTCGATCGATCGGCTCACTCACCATCTCCTTCGGTCTGGTTGCGATTCCCGTGAAGCTCTATAGCGCGACCAAAGGCGAGGGCACCTTCTCCTTCAACCTGCTGCACAAGGGCTGCGGCTCGCGCCTGAAGCAGCAGTACATCTGCCAGAAGGAAGGCGTGATCGTCGAGCGCGACCAGATGGTGAAGGGCTACGAGTTCGCGAAGGACCAGTACGTCCAGTTCTCGAACGAAGAGATCAAGGCGCTCGAGGAAGTGGGCACGCAGTCGATCGACATCCAGGAGTTCGTGCCGATCGAATCCGTCGATCCCGTGTACTACGACAAGACGTATTACCTCGCGCCGGACAAGGGCGGCGCGAAGCCCTACGGTCTCCTCGCCGAGGCGTTGAAGGAAGCGAAGGTCGCCGCGGTCGGTCGCTGGGCGAGCCGCGGCAAGGGGCACATCGTGATGGTGCGCCCGATCGGCGACACGCTGGCCATGCAGCAGTTGTATTACGCGGCGGACGTGCGCTCGGCCAACGAGATCGAGGTCGCGAAGCCGGATGTGAAACCCGCGGAGCTGAAGCTCGCTCGCCAGCTCATCGATCAGCAGACCTCCCCCTCGTTCGATCCGTCGAGCTACACGGATGAGCTGCGGGCGCGCCTGCAGGCTGCGATCGACAAGAAGGTGGAAGGCCAGGAAATCTCCGTCTCCGAAGCCGCGCCCGAGAGCGCCGGCAAGGTCATCGACCTCATGGAGGCGCTGCGCGCGAGCCTCTCGAAGACCGAATCCGCGAAGGCATCCGCCGCGCAGCTCGGGCCACGCAAGGCACCGAAGCGTGTCGAGCAGCCGGCGCCCGCGGCCGCGAAGAAAAAGGCCACGCGGAAGTAACGTCCCGCCGGAGCACCGATGCAGACATACAGCGTGCAGGACGTGGAGCGTGTCCTGCGCCTGTCCCGGGGAACGATTCGCGGGCTCGTCGAAGTCGGCTTCGTGAAACCCTCGCGCGGCGCGCGGCGGGAATACCGCTTCTCTTTCCGGGATCTCATCGTGCTGCGCGCGGCGCGCGCGCTCATCGACGCGAAGGTGCCTCGTCGGCGCATCCGTCGCGCGCTGGATGATCTGCGCCGACATCTGCCGGAGGAGGTGCCGCTCTCGGGGCTGTCGATCTCAGCCGTGGGCGAGCAGGTGGTGGTGCGGGAGGGGCACAATCATTTTCAGGTGCACGACGGGCAATATCTGCTCGGGCTCGATGTCGAAGTCGATCACGGCGAGTTGCGGGTGGTGGAACACAAGCCGCGAGCTGCGGCCGCCGCGGAAAGCATCGAGGCGGCGGACGAGAACTGGTTCGCCCGCGCGCTGGAACTTGAAGCGCGCGATCCCGCTGCAGCGTTGGTTGCCTATGAGCGCGCGACTGAAGCTGACCCCGAAGATGTGTCTGCCTGGACCAACTGGGGTCGGTTACTGCACGAGCAGGGGCGCATGGCCGAGGCCGAGCGGGTTTATCGGCGCGGGCAGGAACACTGCGAGGCCGACGCCGTGCTGATGTTCAACTTCGGCGTGCTGCTGGAAGACCTGGGGCGGGCAGGGCCGGCGCTCGAGGCGTACAGGATCGCGATTGGGTGCGATCCCACGCTGGCCGACTGTCACTACAACCTCGCGAGGTTGTATGAAGCGGCAGGCAAGCCCCAGCACGCCATTCGCCACCTCGGCCAGTATCGCCGCCTGACCAGCGGCGGCTGAGCGCCGGCGGCGGTCGCTTCCGAAAGAACCTCGCCGCGCGCCGTGCGGGCGAGCCTCGCGCCAGTCCCGCACCAGGCCGCCCGCACGACGCGCGCGCTAGCCCGTATCGCGCTCGCACGCGGTCCGGGCAAACGGCGCCAGCTCCGCATCAGCGCAAGCCGACGCTGCACCCTCAGAAAGCAGCGCGCACCATCAATCGAACGTCTCGTCCGGGAAGCACCACGTCATCCTTGTTCAGCGCGACCGAGTTGCGCTGGGTGGAGTCCGTCAGATTGCGCCCCACGAGCGCGACTTCCAGCTGCTGGCGACCCGCGAGCGGCTTCCAGCCGATCTGCGCGTCGACAGAGGTGAAGCCCGGCGTGCGCGTCTCGCCCACAGCCGTGCGCGTCTGCTCGCCGGAGTACTTCACCAGGAAGCTGGCATCGACCGCGCGCCCCGTCCAGGTGAGCCCGGCTCCGACGTGATACGGCGGCAGCCGCGGCACGTTGCCCGCGCCATTGTCGAGGGTGGCTCGCACGTAGTCCGCCAGCGTCAGGATCTCGAGCGCCCCCGCCCCGACCTCCGCGATCGAGAACCTCGCTTTGGCTTCGGCGCCCCGGAATGTCGCACCGAGCTGGCGGTAGAGGAGCTCCTTCAGCTCCTCCGAGTCATCGTTGACGCACGCGCCTTCGTCGTCGCAGCTGCGGCCCGTCAGCTGCCCAAAGATGTAATCGCTGAACTTCGCGCTCCACACCGAGCCCTCGAACTTCACGGTATCCGTCCGAATGCGCAACGTGCCTTCGAGTGAATTGGAGCGCTCTGCCTTCAATGTGGGATTGCCGGTTTCGAAGGTGCCCGGTCCGTCATGCGGCCCGCGCGCGAAGAGCTCCGTCTGGGCCGGGGCGCGCGCCGCGCTGGAAAGCGTGACGCCCACACGCACGATGGGATTCACGTCAAACACGACCCCGGCCGAAGCACTTATCGGTGTAAACCTGAGGGAGGTCGCCTCGTCGGAGGCGGGTGTGCCATCGACGCGCACTTGCTCGACGCGCGCACCGGTCTGCAGGCGCCAAGAGCCACCGAGCGGCGCTTCCGCGAAACCGAACAGCGCTTCACTTCGTGTCTGCGCCGGGAGCAGGTAATCCGCCCCTTCGCCGAGCGCTGCGAAGCTCTTTCGCTGGGCCTGCGCGCCCAGTGCCGCGCTCGAGAACGGGCCGATTGGCCCGAAGATGCCTTCCGCACGCGCATCCCACTCGTGATCCTTGAATGTCGATTCGGCCACGCCGTCCGCGTCGCGCTCGCTATGCTCGTAGTCGGCGTAACCTCCTTCGATATTCAGCGTCTGAAACGCGCCGCTATCGATCGCAAAGGAGGAGCGCAGGAGCTCCTTGGTCTGTTTCATGTCGATGTACGTGTCTTCCCCCGGAATGCCGTACTTCGAGTCGTAATGGACCACTGCCGCGCCGATGCGACTCCTGTCGTTGTCACCGAAGAAGTACGAGCCGCCACCCGAATAACCATCGCCCCGATAGAACGAGTTCGCGAGCGTGCCGCCCGGAATGTCGTAGTCGCCGGTACGACGGTCGAACCCATCGAGATGCCAGGCGAATGAGCCGGTGCGCCCGTCGAACAGCGCGGAGCCTTCCCGGCTGTCGGCATTCGTGCCGTACGTGCCTGCGACTTCACCGGCGAGGGCCTTCTCCGGCAGCTCCGTGGGCACGCGATTGTTGATCGCGTTCACCACACCCCCGATGGCCTGGCTGCCGTAGCGTAGGGTGGCCGCACCGCGCACAACTTCCACGCTCTGGGCGGAGAGGGGATCGACGGGCACCCCGTGATCGGGGCCCACCTCCGACACGTCGAAGGTGCCGATGCCATCCTCGAGCGTCTTCACGCGGTTCGCATCGAAGCCGCGGATCACGGGGCGGCTGGCGCCCGAAGCGAAGGAACTGCCGGTAACGCCGGGCACCTCCGCGAGCACGTCGGCCAGGTTCGCGCCACCGCTGCGCAGAATCTTGTCGCGATTCACCTGCTCCACGAGCGTCGCGAGGTAGTCGGGGTCCTGCGGAAGCGGGGTTGCGGTGATAACCACCGTCTGACTGGGAACATTCTGAGTGTCTGCACTGATGGCCTGCGCGGAGAGCCAGAGAGAGCCGAGCGCCGTCGTAGCGCCCACGAGAGCTTTGCGTGACATGACGAGTCCTTGAAAAGTGACGGCGCGCGAGCGTGCGTCGACCCGGCGCGACGCGGCGCGTGGATGCTTCAGCAACGCGAACGACAACCGGCGCCCCACACGGGCGCGAAATTCGCTTCGAACCGATTTGATGTAGGCGCGAACGCGCCGGAGATCAGCGCTGCGGGGGCCCGCGGGCGAAATAGCTGTACGCCCGTTCAACGATGCAGCCAATGCTGTCGTCGGGCTGGGCGAGCGTGGTGAGAAGCACCGACGGCGCGATCAGCGTCGGCGATGAGGGAGGTGGCGCAGAGCGCTCGAAGTGCTGGCAGAACTGGCAGGCGAGCTCGCTCTGGCCGCTCTTCGTGTGGACGTGACTCGCGTGGGCGAAATTGCCGAACAGGAACGCCGTGCACGCCAGCAGCATTACGAGCCGAAGGGCTCGTGTGAAGCGGTGGGCTTTGGCCAGGGATAACGTCACGCGGGCGAGTGCACTGGTGCGGTTTGAACTGAACAGTACACGGAACAACTGAACCGCGCTATATCGCCGGGTGGTCGTTGCTTAACATGTTCCCGGCAGCTATGCCGGCCGCGCAAGGTTCCTGCTAGTCTGCGCCCCCGGGGGCCGGATTCGAGGGGAACGTGATGGACAGCGTCGAAACCGAGCGCCGGGCGCCGCGCCGGACGACTCGTAAAACAGACGGCTCGAGCGCACCGAAACGCCTGCGCTCGCCGGTGGATCAGCAGCGCGCGGAGTTCCTGCGCCGCTGCCGCGCGCGCATAGATCCCGCGGAGCTGGGTTTGCCGACGTCTCGCATTCGGCGCACCGAGGGGCTGCGTCGCGAAGACGTGGCTTCGCTGTCAGGTGTCAGCGCGTGCTGGTACGCATGGCTCGAGCAGGGCCGCGATATGCGTGTCTCCGATGACGTGCTGGAAAGGCTCTCGCACACGCTCAGGCTCTCTGAAGACGAGCGGGTGTATCTATTTTCTCTCGTGCAGCATCGCGCGCCCCGGGTGCGTGCGGACGCGCAGGAAGAGGCGCCGGCCGACGTGGTGCGGCTCATCAATGCGCTGAGCGTTCCCGCCATTGCGATGAACTTGCGCTGGGACGTGCTCGCCTGGAATCGGCTGAACTCGAGGATCTACCGGGACTACGCCCTGATGCCTGTGGAGGAGCGCAACCTGCTGGAGATCCTGCTCGCGCAGCCGGTGCGCCATCTCAATCCGAAGGCGCTGGAAAGCACGGCGCGCAGGCTGATCGCGCGGCTGCGCTTCGACTACAGCAAGCACGCGGACGACCCGAAGTTCGAGGCGCTGATCCGGCGGCTCAGCAACCGCTCGCCGCTGTTCCGCAGGCTCTGGCGCATGCCGGAGTTCACGCTGCGGCCGTTCGGCATCCATCGGTTCACGCACCCGAAGTGGGGTGAGCTCGCGTTCGAGCACACCTCCTGCACGCCGGACGGGTACCCGCACATTCGCATGGTCATCTGTACGCCGGAGAATGCCGCGGCCCGGGCGGCCATTGCGCAGGTGGACAGCGACGGGTTGACGCCCGCCACCTGACGCAGCGGCGCGGGAAGCGCGCTCCGCGCGCCTATTTCACCCGACGTTTCTCGAGCTTGCGGGCGAGCGTGCGCCGGTGCATGCCGAGGCGGCGCGCGGCTTCGGAGATGTTGAACCCGGTTTCCACGAGCACCTCGTGGATGCGCTCCCACTCGAGTGTCTTGATGGAGCTCGGCCGTTCGCCCACCGAAACGTCCGCATTGCCTTCGGCCTTGCTGAAAGCGGCCTCGATGTCATCGGTATTGGAGGGCTTCGCGAGGTAGTGACACGCGCCGAGCTTGATGGCCTCGACCGCCGTGGCGATGCTCGCGAACCCGGTGAGCACGACGATGAGCATCTCAGGGTCATGTGCGTGCAGCGTGCTGACGCACGCGAGCCCCGAGGAAACGCCCGAAAGCTTCAGGTCGACCACCGCATAGCCCGGTGAGTGCGTCTTCAGGAGCTCCACGAGTTCCTCGTGACTTGCGGCCGTGAGCACCTGATAGCCGCGCCGTTCGAAGGATCGCTTGAGCGTGCGCGAGAAGCTCGCATCGTCCTCC